>NZ_JBWKUP010000023.1:0-86525 GCF_059420905.1 Janthinobacterium sp. GW821-FHT03C08
CTGGCGTCCCCAAGGGGATTCGAACCCCTGTACTCACCGTGAAAGGGTGATGTCCTAGGCCTCTAGACGATGGGGACCACGGAACTACAGTTTGCTACTTTACTCCTGCGCTGTTGGTGGAGGTAAGCGGGATCGAACCGCTGACCTCTTGCATGCCATGCAAGCGCTCTCCCAGCTGAGCTATACCCCCCGGGCGCAGAAATAATAAAAGCCGCACTTGGCGACTTTGTTCCACTACTTGCTTTCCATCCAGAACCCGTCTTTTGACCAGCCTGAACTTACAACAATCAGTACAAACAACTGCCACTACTATAACACAACTACCTGGCGTCCCCAAGGGGATTCGAACCCCTGTACTCACCGTGAAAGGGTGATGTCCTAGGCCTCTAGACGATGGGGACCGCG
Organism: Janthinobacterium sp. GW821-FHT03C08; assembly: GCF_059420905.1. NCBI lineage: Bacteria > Pseudomonadati > Pseudomonadota > Betaproteobacteria > Burkholderiales > Oxalobacteraceae > Janthinobacterium > Janthinobacterium sp. GW821-FHT03C08. The sequence goes on from NZ_JBWKUP010000023.1 coordinate 406, forward strand.
GAACTTCCGTACAACATCTGCACCACTTCAACGACTAACAAAACCTGACTGCGATTTTTCTGCTGGTGGAGGTAAGCGGGATCGAACCGCTGACCTCTTGCATGCCATGCAAGCGCTCTCCCAGCTGAGCTATACCCCCGTTGGTGCAGAAACAAGAGTATAGCAAAGAAGTTTCACTCTGCAAATACCCTTTTTCGTCTATGAGCAACTTTTCATAGGGGGCGGTTTCCACACGCAATTTCCACGCGATTTAACGGCGCGTACTTACAGCCACTTTGCCAGGCGCGCCAACACCGTCTCGCGGCCGAATACCACCACCACCTGGTCGATGGCCGGGGTCTGCAACTGGCCCGTCAGGATCAGGCGCAAAGGCATGGCCAGCAGCGGCATCTTGATGGTGTTGGCAGCCAGCACTTCCTTGATCATGGCGGCGACGGCTTCCTTGCTCCACTCCACCGTGGCGATGCGCTCGGCAAACTGCGCCAACACGGGCTTGATGGCATCCGTGATGTGCTGCGCCGCCAGATCGGCGTCCGGCTGCGGCTCGCGGAAGAACAGCATCGAGGCGGCCGCCAGTTCGTTGACCGTGTTGGCGCGCTCCTTCATCATGCCCAGCACCAGCGCCAGGTCCGGCGCGCCTTCAAAGACGGCGCCCGCTTCCAGCATCTGCGCTCTAGCCAAGCCGGCCAGGCGCGTATTGTCAGCCTGCTTGATGTAGTGGTTATTGAGCCACTTGAGCTTTTCCAGGTCGAACTGCGCGGCCGACTTGGTCAGGTGGTCGAGGTTGAACCATTCGCAGAACTGCTCCACCGAGAACACTTCATCGTCGCCATGGCTCCAGCCCAGGCGCGCCAGGTAGTTCAGCATCGACTCGGGCAGGAAGCCCTGCGCCGGGTAATCCATGACGCTGACGGCATCGCGGCGCTTGGACATCTTCTGGCCGTCCGAACCCAAAATCATCGGCAGGTGGCCATACAAAGGCAGCGGCGCGTTGATGGCGCGCAGGATGTTGATCTGGCGTGGCGTATTATTAACGTGGTCATCGCCGCGCAGCACGTGCGTGATGCCCATGTCCCAGTCGTCGACGGCGACGCAGAAGTTATAGGTTGGCGTGCCGTCCGGGCGCGCGATCACCAGGTCGTCCAGCTCGCGGTTCGAAATCGTGATCGTGCCCTTGACCACGTCGTCCCAGCTGACGTCGCCGTCGAGCGGATTCTTGAAGCGTACGACGGGCTTGCGGTCGGCAGGGATGGCCGGCAGGGTCTTGCCCGGCTCCGGGCGCCAGGTGCCGTCGTAGCGCGGCTTTTCGCCGGCGGCGCGCATGCGCTCGCGCATCGCTTCGACCTCGTCGGGCGAGGAATAGCAGTGATACGCCGTGCCTTCAGCCAGCATCTGCGCCACCACTTCGCGGTAGCGGTCCATGCGGGCCATCTGGTAGAACGGACCTTCGTCGTGGTCCAGGCCCAGCCACTGCATGCCCTCGATGATGGCCTGCACGGCTTCCGGGGTCGAACGCTCCACGTCCGTGTCTTCGATGCGCAGCACGAAGGTGCCGCCAAAGTGACGGGCAAAGGCCCAGCTGTACAAAGCGGTGCGGGCGCCGCCCAGGTGAAGGTAGCCGGTCGGGCTGGGGGCAAAGCGGGTACGCACGGGAGTAGCGGTTGTGGTCATCGAAGTAATCAGGCTGAAATGAAGAAAACACCATTTTACTCTGTTGACTGCCGCCGCTCCACTGGCATGCCTAGAGCAGCTGCAAGCGCTGCTTGACGGCGTCCGCCTGCGCCTGCAGCGCCTGCTCGAACAGGGCCACCAGCTGCGACAGGGGCCGGTGCAGGGGTTTCACGAGATTGACGGTGAATGGCAGCGAGACGCGGAAGCGGCGGATCTGCAAGCCCTGCCCCGCATAGTCGAGCGCCGTGAGCGGGTTGACGATGGCCAGGCCCACGCCCTCGCGCACCATGGCGCAGACGGAAGCGGCGCTGTGCGTGTCGAGCGCCATGCGCCGCTCCACGCCAGCCTGCGCGAAGATGGCGTCGATCTGCTGGCGGTAGGGGTCAACGGCGGCCAGGCTGATGAAAGGCTGGCCCGCGAAGTCCGCCGGCTGCAGCACGGCCTTGGCGGCCAGCGCATGGCCGTCCGGCAGCACGCACACTTCGTCGACGGACATCAGGGTCGCGAGCACCGTGCCCGGCGGCGCATTGCCCACTTCCGTCAGGCCGATGTCATGGCGCTGCGCCGACAGCCACTCCTCCAGCAGCGGCGACTCCTGCGGCGTGATGCTGATGCTCACCTTGGGAAAGTCGGCGACGAAGCGCCTGCACGCCTGCGGCAGCAAGGACTGCGAAAACACGGGCAGGCAGGCGATCGACAGCTGCCCCTGGTCGAATTGGCGCAGGGCCGTGGCCGTGCTGACGATGCGCTCCAGGCCGAAATACGCGCGCTGCACTTCCTCGAACAGCTGCAGCGCCTGCGCCGTGGGGCGCAGCCGCCCCCGCTCGCGCTCGAACAGGGTCAGGCCCGTCAAATGCTCGAGGCGCGCCAGCTCGCGGCTGACGGTGGGCTGCGAGGTATGCAGCATGGCGGCGGCGGCCGTCACGCTGCCCGTCGTCATGATGGCGCGGAAAACCTCGATATGGCGCAGGGAGATGGTCATGGGCATATCATAAATGAATAAGGTCAGCGCAAATGGATATTTTATGTTTATACGAAAATGCCCCATCATGAGCAGCATCGCAGGCTGGCTACGCGGACAAGACCCGCGCCATCCGCCCCCCCCAATATGACAGAGCCCACACCATGAAACCAGTGCCAGACGCCACCCTCGCCCAACTCGCCCAGGAACACGGCACGCCCCTGTGGGTCTACGACGCGGCCACCATCCGCGCGCGCGTCGCCCAGCTGGCGCAGTTCGACACCGTGCGCTTCGCGCAAAAAGCCAATTCCAATATCCATCTGCTCACCCTGATGCGCGAGGCGGGCGTGCACGTGGACGCCGTCTCGCTGGGCGAGATCGAGCGCGCGCTGCAGGCAGGCTTTGCGCCGGCGCAAACCAACGGCGCGGCCGGCGTCGTGTTCACCTGCGACCTGTTCGACCGCGCCACCCTGGCGCGCGTGGCGGCGGCGAAGATCGAAGTCAATTGCGGCTCCGTCGACATGCTGCGCCAGCTGGGCCCCGTGTCGCCCGGCCACCGCGTCTGGCTGCGCATCAATCCGGGCTACGGCCATGGCCACAGCAACAAGACCAATACGGGCGGCGAAAACAGCAAGCACGGCATCTGGCATGAAGAACTGCCGGAGGCGCTGGCCGTCATCCGCGCCCACGGGCTGCACCTGGTGGGCCTGCACATGCACATCGGTTCCGGCGTCGACTACAGTCACCTGGAAACCGTCTGCGGCACCATGGTTGACCTGGTGAAGAACATGGGCCACGACATCGAAGCCATTTCCACGGGCGGCGGCCTGTCCGTGCCCTACCGCGATGGCGAACAGCCCGTCGACACGGACCACTACTTCCAGCTGTGGGACGCGGCGCGCAAGCAGATCGAGGCGCACCTGGGCCATCGCGTGCACCTGGAAATCGAGCCGGGCCGCTTCCTGGTGGCGGACGCGGGCCTGCTGGTGGCCGAAGTGCGCGCCACCAAGCAAATGGGCGGCAACCACTTCACCCTGCTCGACACGGGCTTCAATGAACTGATGCGCCCTGCCATGTACGGCAGCTACCACGCCATGTCCGTCATCGCGCATGACGGCCGCGCCCTGGATGCGCAGCGCGCCACCGTCGTCGGCGGCCCCCTGTGCGAATCGGGCGACGTGTTTACCCAGCGCGATGGCGGCGTGGTGGAAACGCGGCTGCTGCCCGCCGCGCAGGTGGGCGACTACGTCGTCTTCGAGGGCGCCGGCGCGTATGGCGCGTCGATGTCGTCGAACTACAACAGCCGCCCCCACGCGGCGGAATACCTCGTCGATGGCGAGCGATCCCGTTTGATCCGCCGCCGCCAGGCGGTGGCCGAGCTGATCGCCCTGGAACAGTTCTAAGCCGTTTCAAGCACGCGCCCGCGTGCGGGCATGCACATCTGCTAACATCGGGGCAACCCGATGAAAGCCCGCCATGCCTGCCACCACCCTTGCCCTCCCCCGCAGCGCCAGCTTCGTGCTGCCGCTGCTGCTGTCCCTGCTCCTTGCCGGCTGCGCCGCGCTGCCTTCCCTGGAAGGCCGCGTCGCCTCCAGCGTCATCACCGATACGGACGGTACCCGGCTCGGCATGGCCATCGCGCCCCTGGCGGCGCAGCATCCCGGCGTCTCCGGCATCTACCCGCTGGCCGACGGACGCGATGCGTTTGCCGCGCGGGCGCTGCTGGCCGCAGCCGCCGAACGCAGCCTGGACGTGCAGTACTACATCTGGCACAAGGACATCACGGGCACCCTGCTGTTCGACGCCCTGCGCCAGGCGGCGGAACGGGGCGTGCGCGTGCGCCTGCTGCTCGACGATAACAACACCTCGGGCATGGACCAGATCCTGACGATGCTGGGCAAGCAGAAAAACATCGACATCCGCCTGTTCAACCCCTTCGTGCCCCGCTCGCCGCGGGCGCTGGCCTTCGTCACCGATTTCTCGCGCGTCAACCGGCGCATGCACAACAAATCGTTCACGGCAGACAACCAGGCCACCATCGTCGGCGGGCGCAATGTGGGCGATGAATACTTCGGCGCGGCCGGCGACGTGCTGTTTGCCGACCTGGACGTGCTGGCCGTCGGCCCCGTCGTCGACGAGGTGTCGCATGAATTCGATCGCTACTGGAACAGCGCCTCGGCCTACCCGGCGCAACTGCTGCTGACCAGGCCCGTGGAAGGCGACGCGGCCACCATCGCCGCCGAGGCGGACCGCATCGACGACACCCGGGCGGCCGCGGAATACGTGCAGGCGCTGCGCACCTCGCCCTTCGTCAGGCAGCTGATGGAGCGCCAGTTGCCGTTCGAATGGGCGAAGACGCGCATGATCAGCGACGATCCGGCCAAGGTGCTGGACCAGGCACGGCCCGGCACGGGCGTGGCGGAAAACCTGGAAAACCTGCTGGGCGTGCCGCACAAGGAGCTGGACCTGATTTCCCCCTATTTCGTCCCCGGCAAGGCGGGCACCCAGGCCTTTGCCGACCTGGCGCACAAGGGCGTGGGCGTGCGCATCCTGACGAATGCGCTGGAAGCGACCGACGTGGCGGCAGTGCATGCGGGTTATGCGAAGTGGCGGAAGCCGCTGCTGGAAGCGGGCGTGCTGCTGTACGAATCGCGCCGCTCGTGGGAAGCGGGAGACGCGCGCGAACAGCCGGGCCGCTTCGGCAGCTCCGCATCGAGCCTGCACGCGAAGACCTTTGCCGTCGACGACCAGCGCATCTTCGTCGGCTCGTTCAACTTCGACCCCCGCTCCATCGAACTGAACACGGAAATGGGCCTCGTCATCGACAGCCCCGCGCTGGCCGGCCAGCTGGGGCAAGCCATGCGCACGACCATCCCGCAGCGCGCCTACCAGGTGCTGCTGAATCCCGACGGTTCGCTGTACTGGATCGCCCGCAACGCCAACGGCACGACCACACGCTACGACACGGAACCGGGCGCCAGCGTGTGGAAGCGCATGGGCGTGGCGATTTTGTCGGTGCTGCCGATCGACTGGCTGCTGTAGTGCCATTTTAACGACCAACCCACATGCAAACCCTGGGGCCAGACTCTCAGGGTCCGACCCCAGCATTTTCGCCGCTGGGTTCTTTTACCGCACCGCTTCCGTCAGAATGCGCCCTTCCGACGCCGACGGCTGGCGGATGCGCAGCAGGTGGGCGAGCGTAGGCGCGATGTCGACCACTTCCGCGTATTCGCCATACGCGCCCGGCTTGATCCAGCGCGGGCCGAAGACCATCAGCGGCACGTTGGTGTCATAGGTGTACGGCGAGCCGTGCGAGGTGCCCCCGACGCCCTTGCCGAAGTACCAGGCCGGTTTCGTCACCACCATCAGGTCGCCCGACAGCTGGCGGTTCCAGGCGCGGCGCATCAGGGTATCCATGCGCGTGGCCACCGCGCCCGACTCCATCTGCGTGCGCGTGTAGATCTGCGCCATGCCGTCCTGTTGCAGCAGGAAGCGGGCCGCGGCGTCTTCCAGGGCGGCACTCTGGATGCCGCTCTTTTCCGCCAGCGCGTAATCGAGGTAGATATTCGGCATCGACCAGGTCGTCACCAGCTTGTCCACGCCCAGGGTCGTGGCCAGGTGCTGGTTCAGGCTTGCGGCCAGCTTGTCGCCGTCGATGCGCTTGGCGGAAAAGCCGCCGCGCGCTTCCGTAAATTCCGGCACGTTGGCAAAGCCATGGTCGGCCGTCAGCACCACCAGCACGTTGTCCATGCCGACTTTCTTGTCCAGGTCGGCGAAGAAGCCGGCCAGCATGCGGTCCAGGCGCTGCAGGTGGTCATGCGACATCTTGCTTTCCGGGCCATAGGCATGGTTCACATAGTCGTGTGCGGACAGGCTCACGCCCAGGATATCGGGCACGCCGGCCGGGTTGCGGCCCAGGTTCTCGCCATCGACGGCCGCGCGGGCAAATTCCAGGGTCAGCTCGTCGAGGAAGGGACCGGCCTTCAGGCGGCTGTAGTAATCGCCATCGAGGTTGCCGCTGTCGCTGTAGTAGGCGAAGGGGAAGGTGTTGCGCGTGCCCGGCTTGGCCGCCACGAGGTCGTCGCGCGCATCATTGACGTAGGCGCCGTCGGCCAGCAGCGGCGTCCAGCTCTTGCCGTAGTAGCGGTCCTGCGGCTTGGCCGCCTGGTAGCGCTGCACCCATTGCGGATGCTGCTGCATGTAGTAGGTGCTGCTGGCGAAATTGCCCGTCTTTTCCATGTACATATAAGCCGTGCCCGTCTTGCCGGCCAGCAAGATGGCGCCCCGGTCCTTGCCCGACACGGTGACGACCTTGGCCTTGTCGCCCGTGGCGTAGCGCAGCTCGTCGCCCAGGGTGCTCACGCGCAGCTTCACGGGCGAAGTGCCGTCGTCCGGCTTCGTTTCTTCGCCGATGTAGTGGAAATTGCCGTCTTCGGTGCAGTACACGGATTTCTTCGTGACAGGATCGATCCAGTTATTGCCGATCACGCCATGCTGGTAGGGATAGGCGCCCGACAGCACGGCCGAGTGGCCGATGGCCGTCACCGTGATGCCATGCGCCTGGTGCGCATCGCTGAACCACGCGCCCTGCTCCAGCAGGCGGCGGAAACCGCCCGGCCCGAACTGCTCGCGGTAGCGCGTCACCTGCTCTTGCGGCAAGCCATCGACCACCAGCACCACCACCAGCTTCGGCTGCGCCGCCGTGACAGGCACGGCAGGAACGGCAGGAACGGCCTTGGCCGCATGCGCCTGGCAAGCCGCCACGCTCGACACCAGCAGCAGCGCATGCGCCAGTTGCCGGGAAAGGGAGAAATTCTTCGTCATATCCGCTCGTTTATCAAATTTATTCGCAAGGACGCCACGCGCCCTTTTCGGCACCGGGCAGCATACGCAAACTATGTGACGCGATGATGACAGAAGCCATCCGGCCTTGCACGCAGAGAAATGTCTCCACGTAATTGCTTTTATGATAATCTGAGCGCAGACAGGCTGCCCATGAGAGGCGGCCGGGCTGGCCGGCAAGGCCGACACGAGACGAGGAGATTCAATGAAACAGGCATTCACCACGGGCGCAGGCTGTGCGACGGGCACGGTATTGTACGGCTATCTTTTTACGGCCGAGCACGCCCCGGACTGGCAGCGCGCGCTGTTTGTGGGCGTGTGCGTCTTTGCCCTCGCGCTGCTTGCGTCGCGCATCTGGCCGAAAAAGGCGGGCTGAAAAAACAGTGCCGGGGGCCATTTCTGGCGCCCGGCACGCTATCTGGCAAATGCCGCCTACTTCACGGTCACCTGGATGCTTTTGCTCAGCTCCGGCCCGTACGACTGGTGTGCGCCGTTGGCGAACTGCATCGTCAAGGTGTACTGGCCCGGCGGCAAGGTGACGTCCGTTTCCGTCTGGCCCTTGCCGAAATGCAAATGCTTGTCATCCATCGGGATCATCTCGCCCGCCTTCATCGGCCCCGTATTGATCAGCAGATGATGGTGGCCCGTCTTGGCCGTCATGTCGCCGGCCGGCTTGACGTCCATGCCGCTGACGGCAAATTTCACTTTGAACGGGCTGGTCACTGTCGCGCCGTCAGCCGGCTCGACGAAGGACACGGATTGGGCGTAGGCGCTGGCGGCCAGCAGGCTGCCGGCGATCACGGCGATACTGCGGCGCAGGAATACTGTGTTCAGGTGCATGATGTCTCCTCTTGTTTAATAACAACACGGACTGCATGAAACCATATCCCTGGCGGTCGTGGCGCCGGGGAAGATTATATCAATCCAACAGCACCACGGCGACCTTGAAAACCAGGTTTGCAAGGCCACCCAGCCGCTAGTCGTTCTTGATGACGATCGACGGGAACTTGCTTGTCATATCCTTGGCCTTTTCCGCCACCTTGATGGCGATGGTGCGGGCGATCTGCTTGTAGATCACGGCGACGGGGCCTTCCGGCTCGGCCACGACGGTGGGCGTGCCCGAATCCGTCTGCTGGCGAATCGCCATGGTCAGCGGCAAGGCGCCGAGGAATTCCACACCGAAATCCGCGCACATCTTCGCGCCGCCGCCGGCGCCGAAGATTTCTTCCGCATGGCCGCAGTTCGAGCAGATGTGCGTGCTCATGTTTTCCACCACGCCCAGAATCGGAATGCCGACTTTCTCGAACATTTTCAAGCCCTTGCGCGCGTCGAGCAGCGCGATGTCCTGCGGCGTCGTGACGATGACGGCGCCCGTGACGGGCACTTTCTGCGACAGCGTCAATTGAATGTCGCCCGTGCCTGGCGGCATGTCGACGATCAGGTAATCGAGGTCGCGCCAGTTGGTCTGGTCCAGCAGTTGCTGCAAGGCTTGCGTGACCATGGGGCCGCGCCACACCATCGGCTCGTCCGGATCGATCATGAAACCGATCGACGACACTTGCAGGCCGTGGTTTTCCATCGGCTCCATGCTCTTGCCGTCCAGCGTCTTCGGCTGGCCGCTGATGCCCAGCATCATCGGCTGCGACGGGCCATAGATATCGGCGTCCAGCATGCCGACCGTGGCGCCTTCGGCGGCCAGGGCCAGGGCCAGGTTGACGGCCGTCGTCGATTTGCCCACGCCACCCTTGCCGGAAGCGACGGCGATGATGTTTTTCACGTTGCTCATCGGCTTCAAGCCGCGCTGCACCGTGTGCGAAATGATCTTCGACGACACGCCCACGCTGACATTGCCCACGCCCGGCAGCACGCGCAGCGCGGCCAGCACGGATTTGCGGATCAGGTCGATCTGGCTCTTGGCGGGGTAGCCCAGTTCAATGTCGAGCGAAATGTCGCTGCCATCGACCTTCAGATTCTTGACGGTTTTACTGGAAACGAAATCTTTATGTGTATTTGGATCAATAACCTGGGCCAGCGCGGCCTTGACGTCTTCTACTGTGATGCTCATGTAAATCTCCGTGTGTACTTCATATGTGCAATACGCGCAGTCTAGCGCAAATTTGCATGGTGCGATGAAGGCAAAAGCATCACTTGGCGGCGCCGCATCTGCTCATATTGCGTTTCCGCTGTTAAAATGTCCTATTATCCATCCCAAAAGTGCATCAATCATGACTCGCAAGCTGTTCGTCACCACTGCCCTGCCTTACGCAAACGCCGCTTTTCACATTGGCCACATCATGGAATACATCCAGGCCGATATCTGGGTCCGGTTCCAGCGAATGCAACGCGATGGCGCAGCAGCCCGTGAAGTGCACTTTGTGGGCGCCGACGATACGCATGGCACGCCCATCATGATCGCCGCCGAAAAGGAAGGCATCACGCCGCAGCAATTCGTCGCCAACATCGCCGCCGGCCGCGCCCAGTATCTGGACGGCTTCCATATCGCCTTCGACAACTGGTATTCGACCGATTCGCCGGAAAACGTTGATCTGTCGCAATCGATCTACCGCAAGCTGCGCGATACGGGCCTGATCGTCACGAAGACCGTCGACCGCTTCTTCGACCCGGTCAAGGGCATGTTCCTGGCCGACCGCAACATCAAGGGCGAATGCCCGAAATGCGGCGCCAAGAACCAGTACGGCGACAATTGCGAAGTGTGCGGCGCCGCCTACCAGCCGACCGACCTGGTCAACCCCTTCTCCGTCTTCACCAACGCGACGCCCGTGATGAAGCCGTCGGAACAGTACTTCTTCAAGTTGTCCGATCCGCGCTGCTTCGAATTCCTCAAGGATTGGCTGAATACGCCAGGCCGCTTGCAGCCGGAAATGGTCAACAAGGTCAGCGAATGGCTGGGCGAGGCGGGCGAGAAGCTGGCCGACTGGGATATCTCGCGCGATGCGCCCTACTTCGGCATCCCGATTCCCGATGCGCCGGGCAAGTTCTTCTATGTGTGGATGGACGCGCCGGTCGGCTACCTGGCCAGCCTGAAAAACTATTGCGACAAGAAAGGCCTCGATTTCGACGCCTTGCTGAACGATCCTGCCACGGAACAAATCCACTTCATCGGCAAGGACATCGTTTCCTTCCATTTGCTGTTCTGGCCCGCCATGCTGAAATTCGCCGGCCACCCGGTGATCGACAAACTGAAAGTCAATGTCCACGGCTTCCTGACGGTCAACAACGAAAAGATGTCGAAGTCGCGCGGCACGGGCATTTCGCCGCTGCGCTACCTGGACCTGGGCATGAACCCGGAATGGCTGCGCTACTACATCGCCTTCAAGCTGAACTCGAAGGTGGAAGACCTGGACTTCAACGGCGACGATTTCGTCGCCCGCGTGAACAGCGACCTGATCGGCAAGTACGTGAACATCGCCAGCCGCTGCGCCGGCTTCATCGCCAAGCGTTTCGACGGCAAGCTGGCATCGACGCTGTCGGAAGGCGCGCAAAGCTGGATCAACCGCGCACTGACGGTGGACGTCAACGGCGTCATCGTCGAGCGCCAGGCCAGCATCGCCGCGCACTTCGAAAACCGCGAATTCGGCAAGGCCTTGCGCGAAATCATGGAAATCGCCGACATCACCAACCAGTATGTCGATGAAAACAAGCCGTGGATCCTCGCCAAGGACGTCGAGAAGACGTTTGACCTGCACGACGTGTGCACCACGGCCCTGATCCTGTTCCGCCAGCTGACGATTCTGCTGTCGCCGGTCCTGCCGGGCGTGGCGAAGAACGTGGCTTCGTTCCTCAACGACGAGCAATTTACCTGGGCGGATACGCAAGTGTTCGGCGACGCCGTCTCGAACAGCATGCTGGGCCGCACCATCGGCGCCTACAGCCATTTGATGACGCGCATGGATGCAAAGATGATCGAAGCGCTGTTTGACGCACCGCAAGCTGTCGCCATCGCCGCGCCGGCCGGCGACGCCGCCAACGACGCCGCGCCCGTGCCGACCGCTGAAACACCGGCCTCCGCCATCGAGGAACTGGCGCCCGAGATCAAGATCGACGACTTCCTCAAGGTCGACCTGCGCATCGCCAAGATCGTCAACTGCGAACTGGTGGACGGCTCCGACAAGCTGCTGCGCCTGACCCTGGACGCGGGCGAAGGCCGCTTGCGCAATGTGTTCTCGGGCATCCGCTCGGCCTACCAGCCGGAAGAACTGGTCGGCAAGCTGACGGTGCTGGTGGCCAACCTGGCGCCGCGCAAGATGAAGTTCGGCATTTCCGAAGGCATGGTCATGGCGGCATCCGCTGCCGACGAGAAGGCCAATCCGGGCATCTACATCCTGAACCCGTGGCCGGGCGCCGAACCTGGCATGCGCATCCGTTAAGGACAGACAGGAACCGATGATGAATATCGTGGTGCGCGAAGCAACAAATGCCGATGCACAGCTGATTGCCGACCTGACCCGCGCCGCGTGGGCCGGCAAGGTCGCCGCCTCGTCCAGCGGACACCACGAGACGGCCGAACTGGTGGAAGCGCAGCTGCGCCAGGGCGGCGGTTTCGTGCTGCTGGTCGACGACGTGCCGGCCGGCTCGCTGCGCTGGATGCCGCTCGACAGCGATCCCGCCATCTGGAAGATTGCGCGCATGGGCGTGCTGCCCGCCTACCGGGGCAGCCATGTGTCGCAGCATTTGCTCGAAGCCATCATTCATCACGGCCTGTCGTGCCAGGCGGAAGAATTGCGCCTGGCCGTGCGGCGCGACCAGCGCAAGCTCATCGATTTTTACGCGGCCTTCGAATTCGACCTGGCCGAGGAACTGGAATATTCGCACGCCAACCCCGCCGAACCGGCGCCGATGGTGATGCGGCGCCTGCTAAGGTATTGATTTTTAGCATTTTCGCCCCTGGCTTGCCCATACAACAACCCGCCAGCGCAGCCGGCGCGGTAGAATACGGCCGGCTGACCTTACTTATAAGACATTCAGAAGACACTATGAAACTGCCTGCAAAACACAACAACTACGTATCCGACCACACCCTGTTCATCGCCGAACTGAAAGCCAAGAATCCTGGCATGGAAGCGGGCCAGCAAGCGGGCCGCGCCCTGCTGTGGGACAAACCGCCCGTCAGCATCGATGAGCAGGAACGCCAACTGGCATCGGCCGTCAAGCAACAGGCCTACGTCTACCAGAACAAGAACTAAGACCTGGAACCGGCACGATGCTGCCTGAAGAGTCGGCGGGCACGCCCGGGCAGGACGCCCAGGATGTGAACGCGGTCATCGAGTCGCCCGAAGCCGCCGCTGGCGGCGACGGCAGCGGCGCCTCTGCAGCATCTGCACCCACGGACGCAGCGCCCGCCGCCGACCCGGTCGAAGCGGGCATCGCCCGCCTGTATGGCGAGCCCCTGCTGCGCATGCCGACGGATCTGTACATTCCGCCGGACGCGCTGGAGATCTTCCTCGAAGCCTTCGAAGGCCCGCTCGACTTGCTGCTCTACCTGATCCGCAAGCAAAACTTCAACATACTCGACATCCCGATGGCGCAGGTGACCCTGCAATATCTGAAATATGTGGACCAGATCCGCGTGCGCAACCTGGAACTGGCGGCCGAGTACCTGTTGATGGCGGCCATGTTGATCGAGATCAAGTCGCGCATGCTCTTGCCATCGCGCAAGAGCGATGTCGAGGAAGATGGCGGCGACCCCCGTGCCGAACTGGTGCGCCGCCTGCTCGAATACGAGCAGATCAAGCTGGCCGCCTACGACCTGAACGCCATTCCCCAGTTCGAGCGCGATTTCGTGCGCACGCAGATTTTCATCGAGCAAAGCCTCACGCCCACCTGGCCCGACGTGGAACCGGTGGACTTGCAGCAGGCGTGGCTCGACGTGCTGAAGCGTGCCAAGCTGACCCAGCATCACCGCATCAGCCGCCAGGAACTCTCCGTGCGCGAGCACATGTCGAGCATCCTGCGCCATTTGCAATCGTCGCGCTTCGTGGAATTCAGCGAGCTGTTCGACATCGCCGGCGGCGTGCCCGTGGTGGTGGTCAACTTCGTGGCCCTGCTGGAACTGGCCAAGGAAACCCTGATCGAAATTACGCAAGCCGAACCGTTTGCACCCATCTACGTCCGGCTGGCCTATTCGCCCGCCTGATATCCTCTCCCTTTGTCACTGACCACCGTACAACGGGGTTTTAGCGAAAGCAATCCATGAAAATTATTTCCGACATTGAAGAATTGCGCGACCAGCTCAGCGGACAGCTGCGCACGGCGTTCGTCCCCACCATGGGCAACCTGCACGAAGGCCATCTGTCGCTGATGCGCCTGGCGCGCAAGCATGGCGACCCCGTCGTCGCCTCGATCTTCGTCAACCGCCTGCAATTCGGCCCGAACGAGGATTTCGAAAAGTATCCGCGCACCATGGAAGCCGATATCGCCAAGCTGGAAAAGGAAGGCGTGTACGTGCTGTTCGCCCCGACGGAAAAGGAACTGTATCCGGAACCGCAGGAATACCGCGTGCGCCCGCCCGATGACCTGGGCAATACCCTGGAAGGCGAATTCCGCCCCGGCTTCTTCGAAGGCGTGTGCACGGTCGTCACCAAGCTGTTCTCCTGCGTGGGCCCGCGCGTGGCCGTGTTCGGCAAGAAGGATTACCAGCAGTTGATGATCATCCGCAACATGGCACGCCAGTTCGCGCTGCCGACGGAAATCATCGCCGCGGAAACCTACCGCGCCGACGATGGCCTGGCTTTGTCGTCACGCAATATGTACCTGTCGGAAAGCGAACGCGCGGAAGCGCCGGAACTGTACAAGGGTCTTAATTTCGTGGCCGAGGAAGTGCGCAAGGGCAACCTGGCCGTGGGTGAACTGGAACAGGCGGCGATGCGGCTGCTGGACGGCCGCGGCTGGAAATCGGACTACATCGCCGTGCGCAAGCGCGCCAACCTGCAGGCGCCCAACGCCGCCGAACTGGCTGCCGGCGAACCGCTGGTGGTGCTGGCCGCCGCCAAGCTGGGGCAGACTAGACTCATCGACAACCTGGAAATTTAACATACAGCAAAACCTACTGCGCGTCGCGATTTGCGGCCTGCGATGCTCACCACGCTTCAGCACGGTTGCGCTTCTCGGCCACAACTCTCTGCCGCTCGCTACGGTTTCGTCAGATGTTTTCAACGCAGTCACAGCGGGGCCGTTCGGCCCCGTTTCTTTTACTACTTCTCCATCCCTACCAGCTTGAGCTCGGCAAACAGCGGCTTGTTGCTGCCGCGTGCCGCTTGCAACATGTCATAGCTGGCCGCATCGAGCGCGATTTCCTCGCCCGCCCACAGCTTGCGCTGGTGCGCAGGCAGCCTCAGGCTGCGCAGGATGGCGCGGACCTGGGCGGGATCGGCTGCCAGCAGGCGGATGGCATGCGCATGGCGCTGCGTCCCCGTGAGTATCGGCAAGCCGCCTTCGGGGCCATGCTGGCTCAGGCTGACATAATCGCGGCTACCCACGCGGTGCAGATAGGCGTGCCGGCCATCGCCTTCGGCAGGCAATTGCGCGGCCGGCTCCTGCATCTCGACAGACGCGACAGGCACGACGGCGGTTTGCTCAAGGCTCACGCCGCAAGCTGCCAGCAAGGCCGTGCTCAGGGCGAAAAATAAAACGGGTGCTCGGCGCATGCTGCGCTCCTTCTTGTCGGGGTCGGGGACAAAGGGGGAATACTGCAGCGATCATGGGCCAAATCATTTGACGTGTAAAGTTAACTTTGAGAAATATTTCATTCTTTTGCGCAATTTCTTGCAATCAGCCGGCAGGCCGCAAGATCCGCCCGTAATACGCCAGACCCTGGCGCATGTGGGCATCAAAATCGATGCCCTGCTCGCGCATGCGGGCAAAGTCACCTGCGCTGATGCGCATCACATAGCTGTGCTGGCTGACCACCAGCCGCGATGCCACCACCGTCGCCCCCTGCGTGGCGGGGCCGCCATACCATTTCCCCGCCCCGTCATGCAGCGCGGGATAAACGTTGCCGTCCGCCTCCACCTGCCAGCCGCCATCGAGCAGGATCCAGATGCCGCCATCGCCGTCCGTGCTGTCCGCGATCGTCGTGCCTGGCTGCACTTCCCATTCCTGCGCATGCGCGATGACGTCGCGCAGTTGCGCCGTCGTCAGGCGCGTGAAAAAAGGCGTCTTGCGCAGCAGGTGCACATAGGTGACGGACGCTTGCATGGCGGACTCCTTCTGGCGGCCGGTAAAAGAACTGGCGTAGTTAGCCAGCGGCAGGAACAGTGCGCCGGCGGCAAGGGCAACAAGGGAGAATCGGGCTAGGGACAGTTGTCGGGACATGCAGGCCTCCATGGGAAAAGCGTCACTATAGGTAGGCGCGCCCGGCCGATAAAGGGGGCATTCCTGCCCACACCATGCCAGAAGGCTCAACAATCATTGTTAATTTAGATTGCACACTAAAACCAGTTCCGCCACCTTTATCCATCAATAAATAAAGATCACAATGGCTGCACTGGCTCGGCATTGCGGGCCTCCCACCACCACAGGAGAAACACCATGAACACAGCAGCCAAGGTCGCCATCGTCACGGGCGCATCGCGCGGCATCGGCGCCGCCATCGCCCGCCGCCTGGCCCGCGACGGCATGCGGGTCGTCGTCAATTACGCCAGCGGCAACGTCGAAGCGGACAAGCTGGTGGCGGCCATCGCCGCCGATGGCGGCAGCGCCATCGCCGTGAAAGCCAACGTGGCCGATGCGGCCGATGTGCAGGCGCTGTTCGATGCGGCCGAAGCGGCCTTCGGCGGCGTCGACGTGCTGGTCAACAATGCGGGCATCATGCCGCCCGTGCTGCCCGCCCTGGCCGACACGGACGACGCCACCTTCGACAGCCTGTTCGCCATCAACGTCAAGGGCAGCTTCAACACCATGCGCCAGGCGGCGACGCGCCTGCGCCACGGCGGCAGTGTGGTCAATTTCTCGACCAGCGTGATCGGCCTGGCCCTGCCCGGCTATTGCGTCTACGGCGCCACCAAGGCGGCCATCGAAACGATGACGAATATCTTCGCCAAGGAATTGCGCGGCAAGAACATCACTGTCAACGCCGTCGCCCCCGGCCCCACGGCCACGGCCCTGTTCCTGAACGGCAAGACGGAAGAAATGATAGAACGCATGCGCAAGATGGCCCCGCTGGAGCGCCTGGGCACGCCGGACGACATCGCCGCCGCCGTGGCCTTCCTGGCCGGGCCGGATGGCCGCTGGGTGAATGGCCAGACTTTACGCGCCAATGGCGGCCTCGTTTAATCTGGATCTGGCAAAGGACACCATCATGCAACAAATCATTTTGATTACCGGCGCCTCGACCGGCATCGGCGCCCTCTCCGCCCGCGCGCTGGCCGCCGCCGGCCACGTCGTTTATGCCAGCATGCGCGACACGCAGGGCCGCAATGCGCCGCGCGCGCAGGAGCTGCGCGACGACGCTGCAAGGCACGGCGGCGACCTGCGCGCGCTGGAACTGGACGTGCTGTCACAAGCATCGGCCGATGCCGCCATCGCCGCCATCCTGGCCGAACAGGGCCGTCTCGACGTCGTCATCCACAATGCGGGCGGCCTCGTCACGGGCCCCATGGAAGCGTTTACACCGGACGAAATCCAGCACGTCTTCGACACCAACGTGATCGGCGCCCAGCGCGTCAACAAGGCTGCCCTGCCAGCCATGCGGGCGCACGGCAGCGGCTTGCTGCTGTGGGTCGGCAGCAGCACCACGCGCGGCGGCTTTCCGCCGTTCATGGGGCCATACGCGGCGGCCAAGGCGGCCATGGATTCGGTCGCCGTCACGATGGCGTATGAGCTGACGCGCTTCGGCATCGAGACGTCCATCGTCACGCCGGGTGCCTTCACGCGCGGCACGGCGCATTTCCCCAACGCGGGCAAGCCGGCGGACCACGTCACCAGCGCCGCGTATGCGCGCTATGAGGGCTTGATGGACCAGGTGGCGGAACGCCTGTCGGCCCTGACGCCGCCCGATGCCGACCCGCAGGCGGTGGCCGGCGAGATCGTGCGCGTGGTGGGCCTGCCCGCCGGCCAGCGCCCGTTCCGCACGGTGATCGACTTTATCGGTGACGGCGCCCGGGAAGTGTCGGAAATTGCCGAGCAGGTGCGCATCGACTTTGCCCGGCGCATCGGCATCGGCGATTTGCTGTCCCTCCATGCCGCTGCCTGAAGCAAGGGGCAAAAAAAAACGCTGCCAGTTCGCACTGGCAGCGTTTTTTTCAGCGGAAAGACCGAGATCAGGCGCCGGCTTTTTCCAGCTTCTCGAAAATCTTGTTCAGCTTTTCATCGAGGGTCGCGGCCGTGAACGGCTTGACCACATAACCGCTGGCGCCCGCTTGCGCGGCGGCGATGATGTTTTCCTTTTTCGCTTCGGCCGTCACCATCAGCACGGGCAGCTTGGCCAGTGCCGGATCGGCGCGGATATGCTGCAGCATCGTCAGGCCATCCATGTTCGGCATGTTCCAGTCCGAGACGACGAAATCATACGATTCCGCGCGCAGCTTGGCCAGGCCCATGACGCCGTCTTCCGCCTCGTCGACGTTGGCATAACCCAGTTCCTTCAACAGATTCCGGACAATGCGGCGCATCGTCGAAAAATCGTCAACGACTAAAAATTTCATCTTTGGATCAGCCATGAATAACTCCGTTGTTTCTGTAGCGGTTTGTTAATAATATCGACATGAATGCCGACATTATGGTCGACACTACGGCAGCAAGTTGTAGGATAGCATTTTCGTTGCTTTTAGGCGAACAAACTTGCCTCAGATCATATAAAACGTGGCTTACACGCGCAAAGCGCGCATGCCATGCGCAGCCAGGTGGCCCAGCACCATGCCAGGCAGCGCCGTCAGGGCGCCGACCTCATGTGCTGCGCCGATGGCGATCGCCTCGCGCGGCATGCCGAACACCACGCAACTGGCTTCATCCTGCGCGAAATTATACGCTCCCGCCGCCTTCATCTCCAGCATGCCTTGCGCGCCATCCTTGCCCATGCCGGTGAGGATCACGCCGACGGCATTCTTGCCGGCCGATTGCGCGGCCGAGCGGAACAGCACGTCCACGGACGGACGGTGGCGGTTGACGGGTTCGCCCTGGTCGATCTTCGTCATGTAGTTGGCGCCGCTGCGCGTCAGGGTCAGGTGCGAATGGCCGGGCGCGATGTAGGCGTGGCCGGGCAGCACGCGTTCGCCGCCTGCCGCTTCCTGCACCGAAATCTTGCACAGCGAATCGAGGCGGCGCGCGAACGAGCGGGTAAACCCTTCGGGCATGTGCTGCGTGATCAGGATGCCGGGGCAGTCGGACGGCATCTGCATGAGGAATTCGCGGATCGCTTCCGTGCCGCCCGTCGAGGCGCCCACGATGATCAGCTTTTCGCTCGACGTCAGGGGACTGCGCAGGGCCGGCAGCGGCGCGGCCGCCTTGTCGCTGGCCGATGGCAGGGTGCGCGCGCGGATGCGCGCCTTGGACGCGGCGCGGATTTTATCGGCGATCATGTCAGTGTATTCGCGCATGCCGCTCTGGATCGAGATTTTCGGCTTGGTGACGAAATCGACGGCGCCCAGTTCCAGCGCGCGCATGGTGATTTCCGAACCGCGCTCCGTCAGCGAAGACACCATCAGCACCGGCATCGGGCGCAAGCGCATCAGCTTTTCCAGGAAGTCCAGGCCATCCATCTTCGGCATCTCGACATCCAGGGTCAGCACGTCGGGATTGGTCTGCTTGATCATCTCGCGCGCCACCA
The DNA here is from genome assembly GCF_059420905.1 of Janthinobacterium sp. GW821-FHT03C08. Lineage (NCBI taxonomy): Bacteria > Pseudomonadati > Pseudomonadota > Betaproteobacteria > Burkholderiales > Oxalobacteraceae > Janthinobacterium > Janthinobacterium sp. GW821-FHT03C08. Next base: position 19,662 of record NZ_JBWKUP010000023.1, read on the forward strand.
GCGGATCGGGCGCCGCGCCCACCACTTCCATGTCGGGCTGGCTGTTTACAATTTCCGTCATGACGCTGCGGATCAGCGCCGAATCATCCACGATCAAAACCTTGATCTTCATAGTCATCCTTCCAGGCCTGGCGGCCCTTATTCTTCATCAAAAAAACAGCTGATCAAACCATTGCGGGCGGCAGTGATGCGCAGCGCAACCGTGCCGGGGCGCGGCAAGCATCGCAGGGCGCAAGGCGCCACGCGCAGCAGGCTTGCTCCGGCGCTTAAAACAGCTCGATCTCGCCGCCCACGGGCGCCACCTTGAGGCGGCTGGCGTAATCGAGTTCGCGGCGCACCAGCGTGTCGTTATGCGTCTGCATCAGCTTTTTCACCAGCACCTTGCCGCTGCGGGGGAAAAAGTACACCTTGCGCGGGTGGATGTCGTTCAGGTCCTCGGCCACCACGCGCATCTTTTCCGCCTTCAGGTAGTTGATGACGAAGGCCGCGTTGCGCTCGCCGACGTTGATCGCCGTGAAGCCGCGCAGCACGGCGCCGCCGCCGAAGACCTTCGCTTCCATGTTCTCGCGCCGCGCGCCCGCCTTCAGCAGGTCATTGATCAATATCTCCATGGCGTAGGTGCCATAGCGCATGGAGGCCGAGATCGGGCTGTTGGTGTCGCTGCCGCCGTCCGGCAGCATGAAATGGTTCATGCCGCCCAGGCCCGTCACACGGTCGCGTATGCAGGCAGATACGCAGGAACCGAGCACGGTGACGATCAGCATGTCCTTGTTGGTGAAGTAGTACTCACCAGGCAGTATCTTGGCGGCGTCACAATTGAACGTCCGGTCGTAATAGACGTTAGTGGCGAATTGCTCTTTGGGTTCCAGGCTCATATTTCACTCTCATGTACGATGCGACGATGCCTTGGGTGCGCTGCCCCGCGGCTGATCGAGCTCATAGACTGTTTTACCGCGCAGCTTCAATGAATCCGACACGTACAGAAAATTCTCCGAATGCCCCGCAAACAGCAGGGCATCGGGCTTCATCAACGGCACAAAGCGCGACAGGATCTTGCGCTGCGTCGCCTTGTCAAAATAAATCATCACGTTACGGCAGAAGATGACGTCGAACTGCCCCGTCAACGGCCAGCCGTCGGCCAGCAGGTTGAGCGGCTTGAAGGTGATCATCTGGCGCAGTTCCGGGCGTACCCTGACCTGCCCCTCGCGGTCGCCCTTGCCACGCAAGAAAAAACGCCGCGCGCGGTCGGCCGGCATCTTGTCGAGCCGGTCCAGGTTGTAGACGCCATTGGCGGCCGTGGCCAGCACGTTCGTATCGATATCGGTGGCGATGATGGTGACCGGCGGCGTGAGCGTGTTGAATGCCTCGCACACCGTCATGGCGATCGAATACGGCTCCTCGCCGGTGGAACTGGCCGAACACCAGATGGTGATCGGCCCGCTCAGTTTCTTCACGTGCTCGGCCAGCAGGGGAAAGTGATGCGCCTCGCGGAAAAACGACGTCAGGTTGGTCGTCAGCGCATTCGTGAACGCTTCCCATTCGTCGCCCATGCGCCCCGCTTCCAGGTCGTCCAGGTAGCGGACGAACGAGGAAATGCCGGTCGCGCGCAGCCGCCGTGCCAGGCGGCTGTAGACCATCTCCTGCTTGCTGTCGGCCAGCGCGATGCCGGCCCGCTTGTAAATCATGGCGCGGACCCGTTCGAAGTCCTTGCCGGTGAAGTCAAACTCCTTGACCGAATCCGTTTTAGTTTGCGGCATTTGTTTTTACCTCTCTATGACTACTCTGACCAATGCCTTTGCAAGTATAACTAGCGGGACCGGGCTGGCGTCAGAACTCTTCCCAATCGTCGCCGCCGGCTGCCGCCAGCTTTTTCGCCGGCGCCGACGTCACGGCCTGCGCCGCTTTCGCCTGCCGGCCCATGCCTGCCGCCACCTTCAGTGCAGGGCGCGCGGGCACGGTGGCCCGTGCAGCTACCGGTGCTGGAGCGGCCGGCGCCACCGCTTCGCTACCCAGCTTGAAGATGCTGACGGCATCTGCCAGTATCTGCGCCTGGTCCTGCATGCTCTCGGCGGCCGCCGCCGCTTCCTCGACCAGCGCCGCGTTCTGCTGCGTCATCTGGTCCATCTGCGCGATGGCCTGGTTGACCTCTTCGATGCCATGGCTCTGCTCCTGCGTCGCCGCCGTGATCTCGCCCATGATGTCGGCCACTTGCCGGATCGACGTGACGATCAGGCCCATGGTCTGTCCTGCTTCGTCCACCAGGCGGCTGCCCGCGTCGACCTTGTCGACCGAATCGCCGATCAGGCCCTTGATTTCCTTGGCTGCGCCGGCCGACCGTTGCGCCAGGTTGCGCACTTCCGTCGCCACCACGGCAAAACCGCGTCCCTGTTCCCCGGCGCGCGCCGCTTCCACGGCCGCATTCAGGGCCAGGATATTCGTCTGGAAGGCGATACCGTCGATGACACCGATAATATCGACGATCTTGCGCGAACTGTCCTTGATCGAACCCATGGTATCGACCACTTGCGCCACCACCTTGCCACCCTGCTCCGCCACCGACGACGCCGACACGGCCAGCTGGTTGGCCTGGCGCGCATTGTCCGCATTCTGCTTCACCGTCGACGTCAGCTCTTCCATCGACGACGCCGTCTCTTCCAGCGAACTGGCCTGGTTTTCCGTGCGCGCCGACAGGTCCGCATTGCCGCTGGCGATCTCGCGCGACGCCACGGTAATGGTTTCCGTACCGTGACGCACATTGCTGACCGTCTGCACCAGGCTGTCGTTCATGTCCTTCAATGCCTGCTGCAGCGCACTCGTTTCATCCTTGCCTTCGACTACCACGCGCGACGTCAGCTCGCCCGCCGCCACCTTCTGCGCCACGGCCAGCGCGCCCGACAAGGGCTGCGTGATCGAACGCGTGATGAAGACGGCGCACCAGGCACCGATCGCCACGGCCGCGCCGCCCAGGATGAACAGTACCGTCATCAGGCGCGCATCGGCCGCCAGCGAACCGTCCATGAAGCTTTGCTGCGCCACGTGCTGCAAATCCAGCAGCTTGTTGATGTCGGCCAGCGTCTTCTTGTTCAGCGGATCGATGCGCGTGGCGATCACCTTGGCCCCGCCTTCGCTGTTAAACGCCAGCACCTGTCCCATCGCTTCCTTGAAGGCCGCATCGACTTCGAGGTCTATCCTGGCGATATTGGCCAGCAGCGCCTTCTCGCTATCGGACAGGCCCAGGGTCGCCAGCTTGGCGCGCGCGCCGTCATACAGCTTGCGCTGCTCGCGTACCTTGTTTTCTTCCGCCTGCATCAGGCCCACGTCGCCCTGCAAGCCGATATTGCGCATGGCGATGCCCGTTTCCAGCATCGCGCTCTTCATCAGCGACGCCTGCGTGTTTTTCTCGCCTGCCAGCGCCAGGCCGTCCAGCAATTCCGCCTTGTTGCGGTAATTCAGGGCGTTGGCCGAGACGACCACCACCACCAGGATGGCCAGGATGCTGCCAAAACCGATTCCCAACCGCGTGCCTATCTTAAAATCGCGCAAACTCATTACAGTCTCCCATATATATGTGTGAACGGCGCCCGCTCAACCGTGCGGTGCCGTGTTGTGGCCGGGTCTCTGTCGGACCTTGCAGCCTGCCGGCGCGCCTCTGGCCAATGCCCGCGCCGGTACATGCATATCTGTAGTGATTCTTTGCGTGGCAAAACGGCGGCGCACCCGGCGCCGCCCGCCGGCATTACGCTGCCAGCTTGTCGATCAGGCCCATCTCGCTGCTCGACATCAGCTTGTCGATATCGACCAGGATCAGCATGCGCTCGTCGATGGTGCCCAGGCCGATCATGTAGTCGGTCGAGAAGGCGGTGCCCATTTCCGGCGCCGGCTTGACCTGCTCGGGGCTCAAGGTGGTCACGTCGGACACGCTGTCGACCACCATGCCGACAATGCGTCCGCCGATGTTCAGGATGATCACTACCGTGAACTGGTCGTACACGGGCGTGCCCAGGTTGAACTTGATGCGCATGTCGACCACGGGAATGATGATGCCGCGCAGGTTGATGACGCCCTTGATGAATTCAGGCGCGTTGGCGATGCGGGTGACCGCCTCGTAGCCGCGGATTTCCTGGACCTTCAGGATATCGATGCCGTACTCTTCGGAGCCCAGGGTAAAGGCCAGGAATTCACGGCCGGCGATGTCCTTGCCGTCGCCCGGTTTGCTACCGGATAATGCTTGAGTATCTGACATGGTGGGTTTTCCTATCTGTTATCTGTCTGTGTTGCGAAAAGGGACTCGTCAGCCAGCTGGCGAGAGGAGCGGATCAGGGCGGCGACGTCGAGAATCAGCGATACGCCGCCGTCGCCAAGGATGGTGGCGCCGGAAATGCCCACCACCTTGCGGTAGTTCGATTCGAGGTTCTTCACCACGACTTGCTGCTGGCCCACGAGATCGTCGACAAACAGGGCCGCCTTGCGCCCTTCCGTCTCGAGGATCACGCAGATGCCTTCCGAAGGGCTGGTAAAGCGCGGCGCGATGTCGAACATCTGGTACAGCGGGATCAATGGCAGGTATTCGCCGCGCACCTTCACCACCTGGCCCTTGCCACTGATGTCCTTGATGTCTTCAACGGCCGGCTGCAAGGATTCGATGACAAAGCCCAGCGGCAAAATATACACTTCGTCGCCCACGCGGATCGACATGCCGTCCAGGATGGCCAGGGTCAGCGGCAGCGAGATGGAAATCGTCGTGCCGAAGCCCTTCGCCGAGCGGATGTCGACGACGCCGCCCATGGCGCTGATATTGCGCTTGACGACATCCATGCCCACGCCGCGGCCCGACACGTCGGTGACCGCTTCGGCGGTGGAAAAGCCGGGCGCGAAGATCAGTTGCCACACCTCGGCATCGCTCATCGTCTCGGACACGTCCAGGCCCTGCTGCATGGCCTTGGCCAGGATGCGCTCGCGGTTCAGTCCGGCGCCGTCATCGGACACTTCGATGATGATGTTGCCGCCCTGGTGGCTGGCCGACAGGAACAAGCGGCCCGCCTCCGTCTTGCCGGCGGCCACGCGCGCGGCCGGCATTTCCACGCCGTGGTCGATGCTGTTGCGCACCAGGTGCGTCAGCGGATCGACGATGCGCTCGATGAGGCCCTTGTCCAGTTCCGTGGCGGCGCCATTGGTGATGAAATCGACCTTCTTGCCCAGTTTCGTCGCCAGGTCGCGCACCATGCGCGGGAAGCGCGAAAAGACGAAATCCATCGGCATCATGCGGATCGACATCACCGCTTCCTGCAAGTCGCGCGTGTTGCGCGTCAGGTGGCTGACGCTGTCGAGCAGTTTTTCATGCAGCATGGGGTCGAGCGCGCCGGCGCGCTGCTCGATCATGGCCTGCGTGATCACCAGTTCGCCCACCAGGTTGATCAGCTGGTCGACTTTCTCGATCGAGACGCGGATCGACGACGATTCGGCAGCGGCCTTGTCGCCCTCTTTCTTGGCCGGCTTCCTGTCCTGCTCCGCTTCTGCGGCAACGACCGACACAGGCGCGGCGGCACTCGCAGAAACAGCGGGGCTGGCCTTGGCCGCCTCGGCGCGGATCTGTTCGAGCGGCTGGAAGAAACCGTAGCCGCGTTCGGCATCGCTCTGCACGCCGGCGGCGGCGCGGATTTCATCCAATGGCTGGAAGAAGCCATAGCCGGGATCGGCAGGCGCCTGCGCGGCGGCGGTTGCGCCCGGCAAGGGATCGAAGAAACCGTAGCCCTGGGCCTTTTCCTGTGCCGCGCGGGCAAGCTGGGCCGCATCGGCTTCGCCTGGCGCCAGCGGCGGCGCCTGCGTGATCACCATGTCGTCCGGATTGAGCACGAACGAGCAGATGGCCAGGATATCGTCCAGGCTTTCGTGCGTGGTCACTTCCAGCACCTTGCGCGCGTCGGGCAGGCTTGACACGGCCACGTCGCCCAGCAGGCCCAGTTCGGCCGCCAGCGCATCGACTTCGCGCTCTTCCATCTTCGGCAGCTCCAGGCGGTAGCGCTGGCCGCCAGCGTGGCTGACGACTTCCTTTTCCGCCGTGTGGAAAGCCGGCGCGACGGGCGTGAGCGCCGCCACGGGCACGTCCTGCGAAAACGACTGCAGCATCATGCGCACGTCGGCCACGGCATCCTGGTCGACGGGGCTGCCCAGACGATGGCCGTCGAGCTGCATCTTGAGAATGTCCTTGGCCGCCAAAAAGGCGTCGACGTGTTCCGCCGTCAGGGCCATCTGGCCCTGGCGGATGCGGTCGAGCAGCGACTCGAGGATATGCGTCACCTCGCTCATGTCGGAAAGGCCGAACGTCGATGCGCCGCCCTTGATCGAGTGGGCGGTGCGGAAAATGGCATTCAGGTCTTCGGCGTCGGGCGCCGCAATATCGACGGCCAGCAGCAGCCGTTCTTTTTCAGCCAGCAGTTCTTCGGCCTCATCGAAAAAGACCTGAAAAAACTGGCTAATATCGATGGTCATAGGGTGACTCCGTCAATTGCATCGTTGCGCTGCGCGGCTGGCATCAGCCAATCACCTTCTTGACCACTTCGATCAGGCGTTGCGGATCGAACGGCTTCACCAGCCAGCCATTGGCGCCGGCGGCACGTCCCTTCGACTTCATTTCGTCCGATGATTCCGTCGTCAGCATCAGGATGGGCACCTTCTGGTAGGTCGGCAGTTCGCGCAGCAGCTTGATCAGCTCCAGGCCGTCCATGCGCGGCATGTTCTGGTCCGTCAAGACCAGGTCCACGGTTTGCAGCTTGGCTTTTTCCAGTCCGTCCTGGCCGTCCACGGCCTCCACCACCTGGTAACCGGCGGCTTTCAGGCTGAACGCCACCATCTGGCGCAATGAGCTGGAATCGTCCACTGCAAGTATCGTTTTGGCCATCTTTGCTCCCACTTATTCCGGGCATCCTGCCCGAGTATTTGATTAATCAATCCATGCAACCGCAAGCGTTCCGCATCCTCATGCTAGAACAGCTCGATGTCGCCACTTTCCAGATGCTGCTGGCTGACCGCCTTGCGCAGCACGCTGCGCAACTCCAGGCTTTGTATCGCCAGCGCCATGCTGACCCGCCCCAGCAAGGCGACGATTTCCTCGTTGTCGCTCTCCGGCAGCATTTCCGCGCCGTGCGATCCCAAGGTCCCGAGGAACTCGCGCAAGCCCGTCACGCGCTTCAAGGTGCGTTCGATCAGCTGGCTGGTCATGTCCTGGAACTGCAGGCTGGTGATGGCCGCATTCACGTAGCCCCCGACCTCGTCCTGCAGCGCCAGCAGTCTTTCCCGCTGCTCTGCGGCCGGCACGCCGCCGTCGAGCAGCATGGCAATGGTGTCCTGCTGCGCCGCGACGGCCGCATGGATGGCCATGAAATTGAAGGACAGCTTCTCGATCGCCTCTTCCAGCAAGATGCCGGTCTGCACCAGGTCGGTTTCCACCTCCGTCAAGTGCTTGCGGCCATGGTCCGACACGCCGGACAGCAGGCGCTTTACATGCGAGCCAAGTATTTTCTTTCTTGTCATAAAGGTCTCATTGTTTCAATACACCACGCGTCGACGGTCCATGCGTGTTATTTTTTCGCCGCTGCCGGGCTGGGGACGGGGGCCGTCGCGGGCGGCGTACCGGCGGCCAGCCCGGAGGCAACTGCGGCGGAAGCGGCGTCGGTCACGGGCAGCTCCATCGCCGAACCATCGCGCAGGACGTTCTCTTCCGTGCGCTTGTTCATGACGATGATGCTGATGCGCCGGTTGATCGGATTGAACGGGTCGAGCTTGTCCAGGTGCGCCGCCGAACCCAGGCCCACCACGCGCAGCACCTTGTCTTCATTCATGCCGCCGATGACCAGTTCGCGCCGCGACGCATTCGCGCGGTCGGCCGACAGTTCCCAGTTACTGTAGCCGGCATCGCTCATGTAGGGCGTCGAATCCGTGTGGCCGGACAGGCCGATGCGGTTCGGCACTTCATTGAGCACGGAACCGATGGCGTGCAAGATTTCCTTGGTATAGGGCTGCAGGTTCGCATTGGCCAGCGCAAACATCGGACGGTTCTGCTCGTCGACGATCTGGATGCGCAAGCCTTCGCTGGTAATGTCGAGCAACAGCTGGTTCTTGTATTTTTTCAGCAGGGGATTGGCGTCGATGGTCGCCTCGATGCGCGCTTTCAGCGCCTGCAGGCGCCGGCCCTCCTCGCGCTCGAGCGCGGCCTTGGCCGAATTGAGGTCGAAGGACTTGCGCTGCTGGTCTTCCTGCGCCTTGCGTACCTGGCCATCCTGGCGCGACAGGTCCTGGCCGCCGCCCTGGATGACGGAATTGCTCTCGCCGCTGCCGGAACCGCCGGCCATCGCCACCTTCAGCGGCGTCTTGAAGAATTCGGAAATGCCGTTCAAGTCGCCCTTCGACGTGGAGCCAAGCAGCCACATCAGCAGGAAGAAGGCCATCATGGCCGTGACAAAGTCGGCGTAGGCGATTTTCCACGCCCCGCCATGGTGCCCGCCAGCCGTCTTCTTGATACGCTTGACGATAATCGGGCGCATGCCTTCATCGGCCATGGCGTCCCCCTTCCGTGTGCTGCAAATGACTCATGGTGTCCAGGCGTATATTCACTGCTTACTTCGTTTTCGATTTCTTGATGTGGTCTTCCAGCTCGTTGAACGTCGGGCGCTCGGTCGAGAACAGCACCTTGCGGCCGAACTCCACGGCCAGCGCCGGCGCATAGCCGTTCAGGCTGGCCAGCAGGGTCACTTTCACGCACTGGAACATCTTGCTCGACTCTTCCAGCTTCTGCTCCAGCAGGCTGGCCAGGGGGCCGACGAAGCCGTAGGCCAGCAAGATGCCGAGGAAGGTGCCGACCAGCGCGTGCGCGATCAGCATGCCCAGCTCGGCCGGCGGTATGCCCACCGATTCCATCGTGTGCACCACGCCCATCACGGCGGCGACGATACCGAAGGCGGGCAAGCCGTCGCCCACCTTGGCAATCACGTGGGCCGGCACGGCGCCTTCATGATGGTGCGTCTCGATCTCGTTGTCCATCAGGTTTTCGATCTGGAAGGCATCCATATTGCCCGACACCATCAGACGCAGGTAATCGGTCATGAATTCGACGATATGGTGGTCGGCCAGCACGGCAGGATACTTGGAAAACAGCGGGCTTTCTTCCGGCTTGTCGATATCGCCTTCGATCGACATCAAGCCTTCCTTGCGCACCTTGCTGAGCACCTCGAACAGCAGGGACATCAGCTCCATGTACAGTTCCTTGGTGTAACGCGATCCCTTGAACAGGCTGGGCAAGGCGGCCAGGGTGGCCTTGATCGCCTTGTTATTGTTACCAACAAGGAAGGCGCCCAGGGCGGCGCCGCCGATCATCAGCAGCTCGATCGGCTGGAACAGCGCCGCCAGATGGCCGCCCGCCAGCGCGAAACCGCCAAAAACCGAGGCGCAGACGACGATGTATCCGATTATGACTAACAAGTGCCCTGACTCCCAATTAGGACCGGGCTGACGCGCCCGGCATGCTCAAACCAGCTCCCTGCACCGCGGGCCGGGAACAGCGACAAAAAGTAACTGTAGGTAGATTGAAATGGCCTGCCTTTCAACACAATTTCAACAAAATGCCGTGTGGAACTACAATAACGTGAGATTGTCCTCCGGGCAAGCAAATAACGCAGACAATTGCTTAAAAGCACCATATGTAGAGCAAGGGACCACGCCCTGTGGCGGCGATGGTCTTATCGGGTTCGCGCGCGGCAATCTTGAATTCGTAACTAAGAAGCATACTACCGGGCAACATTTCCGCTTCCGCCTTGACCCATAGGGCCGCCATCGCTGCCGGCGACAGGTAGGCAAACACCACGTCGTAGCGGCCAAAATCGAGCGCCTCGTAGTCGCCGCGCAGGAAGCGGGCGGAGCTGCCCGCCAGCCGCGCGCGCAGGCGGCTGATCAGCCACGGCAGCGGCGCCAGTTCGATGCCGCAAAACTGGCCATCCGGACGGCGCCGCGCCAGGTCCAGCACGAGGCCGCCCAGGCCGCTGCCGATATCGACCAGGCGCACGCCGGGCCGCTCGGCGATCAAGTCGGCCACGGCTTGCCATGCCTTCGGCCCGGACGGATAAAACGGCACTTGCGTGCGGAAGGTGGACCAGTACAGACTCAGCAGGAAAACAAACGCCAGCAGGAAGACGAGAGGCGGCAAGTCCAGCTGGCTGGCGGCCAGCAGGGCCGGCGCGAACAGCAGGCCGATGGCGCACCACCAGCGCGCCAGGCCCGCGCGCCACGTGATGGCGGCCGCCAGCACGCCCTGCACGCCGGCCACGGCCAGCAGGGACATGGCGATGCCGGCACGCGCCAGGCCATATACCAGCAGCAACATCAAGGGAAAGGCCAGCACCTGGATCAGGATGGCCTTGAGCGCGGGGGCGCGCAGGATTTGTTGCAGCATGGGCAAGTTCAATGGGGAAAACGCCAGTGTAAGCGATGAGGGCAAAAAAAGCCGGAGTGCGGTCTGGCGACCGGCTCCGGCTTTCCCTGCACACGATAAATGTCGGCTCAGGCGGTCACGCCCGGCGCGGCGGCGGCCGCTTCATCGCGCGCCTTCTTGGTCTTGCCGGCCCGCGAAGGCATGTGGCACAGGCCGCACACATAATCGGCATTGAGGTCGAGGCAGTTGACGACGAACTTGCCGCCACACTTGCCGCAAGGCGCCATGGCCAGCATCTTGCTGCTGAAAAAGCGCACGAGGGTCCAGGCCCGCGTCAGCGACAGCAGCGACTCTTCGCCCGCTTCGGGCGGCATTTGCTCCAGATACAGCTTGTATGCCTTCATCACGGCTTCGATGCCCGTGGCGCCGGCGTGCTCGACGAGGAATTTATGGATGTTGATGAACAGCGAGGAATGGATGTTCGGCTGCCAGGTGAGGAACCAGTCGGTGGAAAACGGCAGCATGCCCTTGGGCGGCGAGACGCCCTTCAATTCCTTGTACAGGTTCAGCAGGCGCTCGCGCGACAGCGACACTTCCGTCTCCAGCAATTGCAGGCGGGCACCCAACTGTATCAATTCGATGGCCAGCTGGATTTCCTGCGCTTCCGATACGACACTTTTCTTGGCCATGCTAGTTGCTCCAGGTTTGACGGGTGCGAATAAACAGCCTTAAGCGATTTCTTCGACGCCCTGGCCAGCCATCAGGATGGCGGCGTGCGACTGGGCCAGCGAGCGGTCTTTATTGTAGTTCGTTAGCATGCCCAGGATGGCGCTGTCATCGAAACGGAAGCGGGCCAGCATCATGTTGCCGCCAGCCAGTTTCAGGATCTGCGCATTGCTCATGCCTTCGATCAGTTCGGCGATTTCGGCGGCGATGCCCAAACGGAAGATGGCCGTCACTTTATCCGCACGAATCATTTGCTGGGCCAGCATCAGGTAGCTCAGGTTAGCGTCGCGAATCTCAGCCATCATATCGTTAGCAGTCATTTCCATCTCCTCAATCCGTTGAATTCTGCTGGCAGTGTGTGTTGCCAGTGAGATACATTCTGCAGGAGCAACATCAAACGCAACAGAGGCCTAGCTCTGTATTTTTGGTCGGGGAATGACGGAAGGGACCGTAGGTGTTTGTCTGACAAACACTGCTCGATCATGGTCGCACGCCTGCAACGGCGCGGATTCTTGAGGTATGCAGGACGTCAGGTTTTGCTGACTTTTCACCCGCATTTAATATCACTTTTTTACAACAACTTGACCTGAATCAAGCCTATCTACCCATGTAACGGGGATCTCGGCAGGAACTTTAGGGCTTTTTTGAAAAATATTTCAAAAAACTTGACCACCCCATCCGGCCGATTTCACCGTTCATGTAATCGTTGACGGCGGCGTCTGGCGGAACTTTAGGGCTTTTTGAAAATATTTTTAAAAATCGTGATTTTTTTCGTTGACGCCCCGTGGACGGACATTTTTCAGCCACCTTCCCTACCGTAAATCTGGCGTTCGCGGCGGGATTTGTTACACTGCCGGCTCCTGCGTGATACTTCAAGCCTCAAGTAATATCATGCCATCCAGACAAGTCTCAACATGAAAGCCACCATGATTTCACTACATGATTGCAATGCGCGCGACCTGGACGACCCGCTGGCGCCCCTGCGCCAGCAGTTCGACCTGCCCGCCGGCGTGATTTACCTCGATGGCAACTCGCTGGGCGCCCGTCCCAGCGCGGCCCTGGCGCGCGCCCAGCAAGTCATCACGGCCGAATGGGGCACGGACCTGATCCGCAGCTGGAACACGGCCGGCTGGTTCGACTTGCCCAAGCGCCTTGGCGACCGCCTGGCACCGCTGCTCGGCGCGCAGACTGGTGAAGTGGTGATCACCGACACCACCTCCGTCAACCTGTTCAAGGCCCTGGCCGCCGCCCTGCAGATGCAGGCGAGCGACCCGGCGCGGGCAGCGCGGCGCATCATCGTGAGCGAACGCAGCAACTTCCCCACCGACCTGTACATGGCGCAGGGCCTGGCCGCCTGGCTCGACCGTGGCTACCAGCTGCGCCTGGTCGACAGTCCCGAAGAACTGGCGCAAGCCATCGCCGCCGATTGCGCCGTCGCCATGCTCACGCACGTGAATTACCGCACCGGCTACCAGCACGACATGGCCGCCATCAGCAGCCATTGCCACGCGCAGGGCGCGCTGGCGCTGTGGGACCTGGCCCATTCGGCCGGCGCCGTGCCGCTGGACCTGAATGGCGCCGGCGCCGACCTGGCCGTCGGCTGCACCTATAAATACCTGAATGGCGGCCCCGGCTCGCCCGCCTTCATCTGGGTGCCGGAAAAGCACCAGGCGCGCTTCCGCCAGCCTTTATCCGGCTGGTGGGGCCATGCGGCACCCTTCGCCATGGAACCCGGCTTCGCCCCGGCCGACGGCATCGCCCGCGCCCTGTGCGGCACGCAGCCCATCGTCTCGCTGGCCCTGGTCGAATGCGGCCTGGAGATCTTCGCGCAAACGAGCATGGAAGCGATCCGCCGCAAGTCGCTGGCCCTGACGGACCTGTTCATCGCGCTGGTGGAACAGCGCTGCGCCAGCCATCCGCTGGGCCTCGTCACGCCGCGCGAGCATGCGCGCCGCGGCAGCCAGGTCAGCTTCACGCACCCGCACGGCTATGCCGTGATGCAGGCACTGATCGCGCGCGGCGTCATCGGCGACTACCGCGAGCCTGCCATCATGCGCTTCGGCTTCACGCCCCTGTACACGAGCTTTGCCGACGTGTGGCATGCCGTCGAGATCCTGCGCGACATCCTCGACACGCAAGCCTACGACATCGCGGCCAAGCGCGATGCCGTCACCTGAACCATCCCATGAGCGACGACAAGACTATGAACAAGGAAAACACGAGCGGCTGCCCCATGCATGCGGGCGGCCAGCAAGACGCCGAATGGCATGGCGCGCAGATGGATTTCAGCGAATCTATGAGCTACGGCAACTACCTGGCGCTGGACCGCATCCTCACGGCCCAGCATCCGCTGTCGCCGAACCACAACGAAATGCTCTTCATCGTGCAGCACCAGACGAGCGAATTGTGGATGAAGCTGATGCTGCATGAGATGCACGCCGTGCGCGCCAACCTGCAAAGCGGCGACCTGGCGCCCGCGTTTAAAATGCTGGCCCGCGTGGCGCGCATCATGGATCAATTGGTGCATGCCTGGGACGTGCTGGCCACCATGACGCCGCCGGAATACACGGCCATCCGCCCCTACCTGGGTGCCTCCTCCGGCTTCCAGTCCTACCAGTACCGCGAAATCGAATTCATCCTGGGGAACAAGAACGCGGCCCTGCTCAACGTGCACACGACGGCGCCCGACACCTACAAGGTGCTTGATGCCGCGCTGCGCACGCCGTCCGTCTATGATGAATCCATAAAGCTGCTGGCACGCAGCGGCCTGCACATCGCTCCAGAGCGCCTGGACGCCGACTGGACCCTGCCCACGGCCGCCGACGCTTCCGTCAAGGCGGCCTGGCTGGAAGTCTACCGCGACCCGTCGAAGCACTGGGCCCTGTATGAACTGGCCGAAAAGCTGGTGGACCTGGAGACGGCCTTCCGCTTCTGGCGCTTCCGCCACGTGACGACGGTGGAACGCATCATCGGCTTCAAGACCGGGACGGGCGGCACGGCGGGCGTGAGCTATTTGCGCAAGATGCTCGACGTGGTATTGTTCCCGGAGTTGTTCGCCCTGCGCACCGAGCTATAAAAATGCCAGGCCAGATCGACTGCGCGGCGCGCCTTGCGGCCTGCCATGCTCACTGTGCACGCGCACAGCTGCGCGTCTCGGCCGCAATCCACTGTCGCTCGCTACGATTTTGTCGGGCATTTTACAAGGAGATTTGATGTCGCCTCTCGTCCTGACCCTGGCCGGCCTGTGGAATTCCGGGCCGCAGCACTGGCAAACCCATTGGGAAGCGCGCCACCCGCAATGGTCGCGCGTGCCGCACGGGGAATGGCAGACGCCGGACAAGGACGAATGGGTGGCGGAACTCGACCGGGCCATCGCCGCCTGCGCGCGTCCGCCCGTGCTGGCGGCGCACAGCCTGGCCTGCGCGCTGGTGGCCCACTGGGCGGCCAGCGGCTCGCCGCACAGGATCGCCGGCGCTGTCCTCGTCGCCCCCAGCGATGTGGAAGCGCCCTCCTACCCGTCCGGCACCACGGGTTTCTCTCCCATGCCGCTGCAAGCCTTGCCGTTCCCCAACCTGGTGATCGCCAGCGGCGATGACCCCTACGTCAGCTTCGCGCGGGCGCGCGCGTTTGCCGCCGCCTGGGGCAGCGACTTCACCCTGATCGGCGACGCCGGCCATATCAATGGCGACGCCGGCTACGGCCCATGGCCGGAGGGCGAACAGCTGCTGCTGGACTTCTGCGCCGCGCACCAGCCTTGAGAAGACGGCGCACGCACGTGCGCACGATAGGCAGGCATTTGCCCACAAGGAAGAACGCAGGCAGAATCGTGGCCTTTCCATAGCGGCGCCCCGGCGCCAGCCCCACGATGAAACGTCTGCTTCTGCCCTTGCTCCTCTGCTCCGCGCTGGCGCATGGCGCGCCCTTCTACGAAGGCAAGAGCCTCGCCCACCCCGCCATCGTCGCGTCGCAGGACAGCGGCCTCGATATCGCCTTCCTCAAGGAAAAAGACGGCGTGAATGGCTATTACTGCGAGTGCAAGAATGACAATACGAAACCCGTCCTGCTCGACCGGCTCGACAACGCCGCCATCCGTTCCGTCTTCTACGCCGCGCTGGACAAGGAGGGGGACGACAACGTGCAAACCATGCTGGTGCTGTTCCGCCAGGGTGACAGGAATGGCTTGCGCGCCTACCGTTACCACCGCAGTTCCGGCAAGTACCGGCGCCTGGACGGCTTGCAGCCGGCATTGAACCGCATCGTGGCGCAGAGCGCCAGCCCCAATGCGGGACAGGTCAAGGCCGCGCTGGCGAAACTGGCGCCCATGGACTACAGCGTCGCGCGGGGCAAGAGCGGCAATGCCGAGGTCGACGCCATCGACCATACGCAAGGCACCATCGTCGGCTACTACAGCGATGACGGCAAGCCCGTGGCGCCCGGCAGCAAGGACGCCATCACCTACAAGAAAACCTTCCTGAAAAAAGGTGGCCATTACCTGACGGCCAGCTACACCTTGTACAGTGATGCGGGCGCGGGCATCCTGCCCAATTACCGGCTGTGGCAAGTGACGTGGGAAACGGCACCGCAGCAGTTCACGGGCAGCGAAGACGGTCCGTCCGTCATCTACAGCCTGGCCTGGGACGACGGCTCGGTGGTCGAACGGGGCCAGTACGCGAAAGGCAAGCGCCAGGGACTCTGGGTGCGCGACGGCATGCACGAAGGCCGCGTCAAGGGCCATTACGTCGGCGGCCTGCAGGAAGGCCTGTGGCAATTCGACTATCCCAGGCAGAGCGAGAGCGGCATGTACCGGGCCGGCAAGCGCGAGGGCCGCTGGACGGTCGTCAACTATGCCGACGAAGAAGAGGTGACGGGCTTCGACACCTACGCGGACGGCCAGCTGAACGGCCCGCATGAGCGCCGCATGGGCGGCAAGCTGCGCACGCAGGGCAACTACGTCAACGGCACGCGCCACGGCGCGTGGATCACGGAAGACGGTGACGGCAGCTTCATCGACGGCTTGCGCGACGGGCCGTGGAAACTCAAGCTCAAGGACCAGGCCACGCAAAGCGTCACTTTCGTGAAAGGCAAGAAACAGGGCGAGGCGCTGGACAGGGATGCGCAAGGCGCGCTGCGCCAGCGCGACCATTACCAGGCCGGCGTACTCGAAGGCGCGCGCACGCGCTACCTGGGCCCGCCCGGCAAGGAATACGTGGTCTACACGGCCACCTACCGCAATGGCCAGCTCGATGGCCGCGAACAGGCGTTCGACGACAGCGGCAAGGTCCTGCGTCTCGACACCCTGTGGGACAACGGCAAGAAGCAGGGCCTCGACGCGCGCTACTACCCGAACGGCAAGCCCGAACGCCTGGCCGTCGTCGACCAGGGCCGCCTGCTCACCCACCTGCGCGAATACTATGAAGACGGCCAGCTGCTCAACGACATCCACCGCTGCACCTTCAAGGAGGATGGCAGCACGCGCGAAGACGTGTGCGAGTACCACCACATGTACTACCCGGACGGCAAGCCGCAGTACTACTACGCCTTCCAGTACGGCCAGCGCCAGGAGGGATACGAGAACTACCCGAACGGCAAGCGCAAGAATGAACTGCTGGTCGACCGCGCCGCCGACACCTCCGTCGTCAACGCATACTATGAAAGCGGCCAGCTCAAATGCACGGAGCCGCGCAGCGGCCACAGCACGCGCACGGTGAACGGCCAGACCATGATCAGCTACGCTTCGGCCGACCGCGATGGCGACAATATCTGCTACCACCCGAACGGCAAGGTGGCCAGTATCTACACCTTCCGCAAGCGCGTGCTCGTCGAATGCGGCAAGCGCTACGACGACACGGGCAAACAGACGTTCCCGGGGCCGGAAGGCTGCCCTCCCCCCAGGAAAGTCGACTACCCGATAGGACTGTGACGATGACGCAAACAAGACAGCCGCAGCGCATCCAGAATCCCGAGCGCATCGATGCCGGGGCGATCCGCGCCGCCATCGCCGCGGACGGCAAGGTCATCGTGCAGTTCGGCGAACACGTTGATGCCACACCGCTGCTGGCGGACCTCGATGCGCTGGCCGCCGCCTGCGGCGCGGCGCTGGAAATCCGCTTCTTCGGCCATCACTTCACGCCGTTCGACGCGGCCATCCTGCGCAAGCTGCCACAGGTGGCCAGCCTCTCGCTGGACTGCCATACCAGCGCGGTCAACCTGCAGACGCTGGGCGAGCTGCCGCACCTGCGGCGCTTGCAGCTGGGCGTCTACGAGATGCAGGAACACGACATCCTGGCGCTGGCGAACCTGCGCACGCTGGAGTATCTGAGCCTGGGCGAGACGCGCAAGGCCAACATCGACCTGGCGCCGCTGCGGCACTGGCCGCGCCTGGCGCAGCTGCACAGCACGGGCCACGTGAAAAACATCGGCGCCATCACGGCCCTGCCCGCGCTGGCCAAGCTGTCGCTGTCGCAAGTCAAGAGCAGGGACCAGGTGGACTTCATCAGCGCCATGCCGGCACTGGCGCAGCTGCGCTTCATCCTGGGCGGACGCGCGTCGATCGCCCACGTCACGGCGCCGCTGCTGGAGGAACTGGACGTGGTGCGCGTGCGGGGATTGGAAGACCTGGGCGACATCGGCCGTTTTCCCCGCTTGCGGCGCCTGTCGGTGGAAGACCAGATCAAGCTGAGGGAAATCCGGCTGGGGGCCAACCCTGCGCTGGAATGGCTGGTCCTGCGCAACTGCAAGACCCTGGAGCGCCTGCACGGCGTGGCCAGCCTGCCCGCGCTGCGCGACCTGGCCGCGTACCTGACGCAGCTCGACACGGATGCGCTGCTGGCCGGCGGCTTGCCGGCGACACTAAAACACCTGACCCTGGCGACGGGAAAAAGAAAACGCGATGAAGAAATCGCGGCGCAATTGGCAGCGCTGGGCTACGCCGAGGCGCGCTTTTACTGACCGCGGTGACTGGCGTCAGCGGCTGGCCGCCAGCCGGCGCTGCCACAGCGCCACGTCGATCATGACGCCGTCCGCGCCCGTGTTGCGGATGTACACGCGGTAGCTGCCCTGCCCCATGTCGCCATCGAGGTAGGCGGTACGCTCGTTGCGCTGCAGCCTCGCGCCCTTGGCCATCTGGCGGTAGCGCTCCACCACCGCGTCGAAACTGGCATAGCTGCGCAACGCCACTTCCAGGTCGCGCGGCGGACGGCCTTCGGCCTGGTCCAGCACATTGTTCTGCTTCTTGCCCTTCAGCGTGAGCGGATAGGCAAACACGCCGGCGCCGGCCGAGGTCAGCACGGTGGATTTGTCAAGCAGCAGCGGCAGCAGCGCCGGCGGGAACGCAGGCGGCAGCTGGGCGCGGTTCCAGCCCGGCAGCGGCGGCTGCGCCAGCACATATTCGACCGTGGCGATCTTCTGCCCGTCGGCCCCCGTTTCCCTGTCGCCCGCGATGAGCGCCAGCATGGGCGGCAGCTGCCTGGCCCAGGCCAGCAGGGGCGCCGCCTCGCCGACCAGCATGCCCTTGCGGTGAAACACCGTCAGCACCGTGTTCGGATCGGGATTGCAGACCTTGGCCAGCGGCTGGCCCTCCAGGTGGCAATGGCCGTTGACGAGGCCAAAGGCGATGATGGCACCGCGCTTGTCGAGCAGCATGGCGCCCCGCTCGCGGCCCTGGTTACGGTCATTCATCGACGCCAGCAGCTGGCGCCCGTCGGGCAGCACGCTGCGCGTCGCGTCGCGCTTTTCGCTGATGGCTTCGAGCGCCTGCGCCAGCAGCAAGTCATCGTCTTCCGTGTAGCTGCCGCGCGCATAGCCGAAGAAATCGAACAGGGCGGCGCGCACCTGCGGGTCTTCGCTCAGGCGCGGCAGGGGACCGCCCGCCAGCAGCGAGGCCAGGCTTTTCGCGGCCATCGGCGACGACGCCGTACTGGCGCTGGCCCAGGCAGGCTGAGAAAGGAAGCTGGCGGCCACCAGCAAGGCACCACCCAGGGAACGGTAAGTCGGTAAAGTGATATGCATGTTTCTGTCTGCCCGGGATCTACCCGTTATTCCGGCCACGCGTGGCGCGTCGGTGATTCTAGCATGGCGCCAGCGCCCATGCCGGGCGCCAGGCGGGTGGCGTGCGCGGCGGCCTGGCTGCTATCATGGCCAAGATGACGCCACTTGCCCACGCCTTCCCCCTGCTTGTCCTCCTGCCCGGCATGGATGGCACGGGCCGGCTTTTCCAGCGTTTTGAGGCGGCCCTGCGCGCGCAGGCCGACATGGACAGCCTCGCCTTCACCTACCCGGCTACGCCGCTCGCTTATCCGGCACTGGAAGCGTTCGTGCGCGAACGCCTGCCGAGCGACCGGCCTTTCATCGTCCTGGCCGAATCGTTTTCCGGGCCGCTGGGGGCAGCTTTGCGCGCCGATCCGCCGCCTGGCATGCGCGCCCTGATCCTGTGCTGCTCCTTCGTGTGCAACCCGCGCCCCCTGCTCGCGCCGCTACGCCACCTGCTGGACCTGCTTCCCTTCGGCTTCATGCCCGGCTTCGCCCTGCGCCAGGCGCTGCTGGCGCCCTTCGCCACGCCGGACCTGGAGGCGGACCTGGCCGGCGCGCTGGCGCAGGTGCCTCCCGGCGTGCTGCGCCAGCGCCTGCGCGCCGTGATCACGGCCGATGCCACGCCGGCGCTGGCACGCGGCAGCCTGCCCGTGCTGTACCTGCGCGCCCGCCACGATCGCCTCGTACCGCCGGCGACCGCCCTGCAGATACTGCGCCTGGCACCGGGCGCGCAGCTGGTCGACATCGACGCGCCGCACATGCTGCTGCAGGCGGCACCGGCCGCGGCGGCCGACGCGATTGCCGCCTTTTGCGCCAGCCTGTCAGCCGCGTAGATAGCGGCTCAGGCGCACGCTGGCCAGCACGGCCAGCCAGCTCAAACCGCCCGACAGCATGCTGAAATAAATGGCGCGCAGCGGATGCTGCGGCAGCAGGTACGCGAGCACCGCCGCTCCCAGCACGCCGCACAAGACCGGCTTGACCCGGCCTTCGGGCAGCAGCGCCAGCAGCAGGTTCGTGCCCGCATACACGTAAAACACCAGCAGCAAGGCCAGGCCACCGGCCACGCCGCGCGAGCCCAGACTGCCAAACAGCTGCGTGTACAGGAAAAAACCCAGCCAGCTCAAGGCAATAAACAGCAGGCAGCCCAGCGCATGCGCGCCCAGGCCCGCCATCCAACGCATTTTCATGATGCCCCTTAAAGAAAAAGCCGGCCCTTTCACGAGGAAAGAGCCGGCTTGGCTGCGTCTACGACAAGGAGATTACTTCGCCGAATTGAGCAGCAATTCGTTCAGGCGCTTGACGAAACTGGCCGGATCGGCCAGCGAACCGCCTTCGGCCAGCATGGCCTGGTCGAACAGGATGTTGGCCCAGTCGCCGAACTTGCCGCCTTCCGCGTCTTCGTATTTCAGACGCGTCACCAGCGGGTGGTTCGGGTTGATCTCCAGGATCGGCTTCGATTCCGGCGCGCTCTGGCCCGCAGCCTTGAGCATGCGCAGCAAATTGCCCGACAATTCGTTTTCATCGGCCACCAGGCAGGCTGGCGAATCGGTCAGGCGGAACGTCACGCGCACATCCTTGGCCTTGTCGGCCAGGACCGTCTTCATCTTGCCCACCAGGTCGGCGTACGAGGTTTCCGTTTCTTCGTGCTCTTTCTTTTCCGCTTCGTCTTCCAGGGCGCCCAGGTCCAGGCCGCCCTTGGCCACGGAGACCAGTTCCTTGCCTTCGAAATCCTGCAGGAAGGACAGCATCCATTCATCCACGCGGTCCGTCAGCAGCAGCACTTCGACGCCCTTCTTGCGGAAGATTTCCAGGTGCGGGCTGTTCTTGGCGGCGGCGTAGTTGTCGGCCGTGACGTAGTAAATCTTGTCCTGGCCTTCCTTCATGCGCGCCACGTAGTCGGCGAACGAGGTGATTTGCTCGTCGCTGTCGTTGGCCGTCGAAGCAAAGCGCAGCAGCTTGGCCAGGCGTTCCTTGTTGGCCGCGTCTTCGCCGATGCCCTCTTTCAGCACCTGGCCGAATTCCTTCCAGAAGACGGCGTACTTGTCCTTCTTCTCTTGCTCGTCCGCGTTCGCCAGTTCTTCCAGCATGCCCAGCACGCGCTTGGTCGAGCCTTCGCGGATGACTTTCACGTCGCGCGATTCCTGCAGGATTTCGCGCGACACGTTCAGCGGCAGGTCGGCCGAATCGATCACCCCGCGCACGAAGCGCAGGTAGGTCGGCATCAATTGCTCGGCATCGTCCATGATAAAGACGCGCTTGACGTACAGCTTGATGCCGCCGCGCTTGTTGCGGTCCCACATGTCGAACGGCGCCTTGGCCGGGATGTACAGCAGCTGCGTGTATTCGCTGCGGCCTTCGACGCGGTTGTGCGTGTGCGTCAGCGGCGCCTGGAAATCGTGCGACACATGCTTGTAGAATTCGTCGTACTGTTCCGGCGTGATATCGGCCTTGTTGCGGGCCCACAGGGCGCTGGCCTGGTTGACGGTTTCGTACTCGTCCTTCAGGACGGTTTCCTTCTTCTCTTCGTCCCATTCTTCCTTCTGCATCACGATCGGCAGCGAGATATGGTCCGAATACTTGCGGATGATGGACTTGATCTTCCAGCTCGACAGCAATTCATCCTCGCCTTCGCGCAGGTGCAGGATGATGTCCGTGCCGCGCGACGGCTTGTCGATGGTTTCGATGCTGTAATCGCCTTCGCCGGCCGATTCCCAGCGCACGCCTTCGGCAGCGTCCACGCCGGCGCGGCGCGTTTCGACGGTAATCTTGTCGGCCACGATGAAGCCCGAATAGAAGCCCACGCCGAACTGGCCGATCAGGGCCGCGTCCTGCTGCTGGTCGCCCGACAGCTTGCCGAAGAATTCCTTGGTGCCCGACTTGGCGATGGTGCCCAGGTGCGAGATCGCCTCGTCACGGGTCATGCCGATGCCGTTGTCGGAAATGGTGATGGTGCGCGCATCCTTGTCGAAGCTGACCTTGATCTTCAATTCGTGATCGTTGCCATACAGGGCATCGTTATCGATCGCTTCGAAGCGCAATTTGTCGGCCGCGTCGGACGCGTTCGAGATCAATTCGCGCAGGAAGATTTCCTTGTTCGAGTACAGGGAATGGATCATCAGGTGCAGCATTTGCTTCACTTCGGTCTGAAAACCCAGGGTTTGCTTTTCGGAAACAGCCATTTTTACCTCATAGTCTTGTGGATGGGACGGATGCTACGGAGTTGGGGATTGTACAAGCGATTTCAAGAGCCGCCGCTGAAACTCGCGCCTACCCCAGCGCGCGGGCGAAAAATTCCCACACCCGTTCATCCTGCAGCGTCGCCAGGTTCAGGCGCATGAAGGTGGATGGCAGCTGGCGCGGCGAGAACAGGCTGCCCGGACCCAGCACCAGGCCCTCGGCCAGCGCTTTTTCGGCCAGCACGTTCGTGTCGCAGCCCGCATCGGCCCAGATGAACATGCCGGCCGGCGCCGGATCGAAACGCAAGCCGGTCCGCTCGATGCGGCGATACGTGCCTTCGCGCACCTTGTCCAGGCGCGCGCGCAGGCGCTCGGCGTGCTTGCGGTACAAGCCCTGCGAGAGGATTTTATACACCACCCGCTCGCCGATGTCGCTGGTGGTCAGGGTGGCCAGCATCTTGCGGTCGGCCAGGCGCTGCGCCCGCTCCTTTGAGGTGGCGATGAAGCCCACGCGCAGGTTCGCCGCCAGACTCTTGGAAAAGCCGCCCAGGTAAATCACGCGGCGCAACTGGTCCAGCGCGGCCAGGCGCGTGGCCGCCTGCACGACGGCACCCGGGTGCATGTCGCAGTAGATATCGTCTTCGACGATGAGGAAATCGTGCTGCTCGGCCAGGCGCAGCACCTGGAAAGCCTTGGCCGCCGACAGCGACGTCGAACTGGGATTGTGCAGCACCGAGTTGATGACGTACAGCTTGGGGCGGTGCAGGGCCGCCAGCTGCTCCAGCATGGCGATATCGGGGCCGTCTTTCAAGCGCGGAATGCCGATGACCTGCATGCCCATGGCGGCAAAGGCGCCGAACATCAGCCAATACGCCGGATCGTCGACGAAAATGCAGTCGCCGGGGCGGGCAAACTCGCGCGCCACCAGGTCCAGCGCCTGCATCACGCCCACCGTGGTGACGATCTGCTCCGGCGGGCAGGCGATTTCCAGGCCCGCCAGCTTCAGCTGCAACTGCTGCCGCAGTGGCAGGAAGCCCTGCGGCGCGCCATAGCCCAGCAGCAGACTGCCCGGCTGGCGGCTGACATCGCGCAAGGCACGGGCCACCAGGTCGCCATCGAGCCAGTCGGCCGGCAGCATGCCGGAGCCGGGCGCGGGGATGACTGGCGTCTGGCGGAACATATTGCGGATCAGCCAGACGACGTCCATGGGCTGTGCCCCCGCGTCCAGGGCGCCGGGCGGCGCGGGCGTGTTCAGGGGCGAGCGCTCGCGCACGAAAAAGCCGGCGCCGCGCCGCGATTCCAGGTAGTCGCGGGCCACCAGCTTGTCGTAGCTGGCCACCACCGTGGCGCACGACACGCCATAGCTGGCGGCGCACTGGCGGATCGACGGCATGCGCGCGCCGCCGCGCAGCAGCTTGTCGTCGATGCGCGCCGCCACCGAGCGGACGATCTGGTCGATCAGGGTTTCGCCCGAGGCGCGCGACAGCAGGGGATGTGTATTGCTCATTTCACCATCACAGTATATGAAATTATGCGTTGAAGTGTATTTGTACTGTACTGCTATTGCGCCCTAGGATAGCAGTACAGGATAGATACATCCATGCCTGCCGCACATTTGATCCATACCGCCAGTTCCAGGACACCCATGCCATCGCACACCAGCACCGCTTCCGCCAGCTCCCCTCCCCGCCTCAGCGCCGACCACAAGGGTCTGCTGCTGGGCCTGATCGCCGTCGCCCTCTTCAGCCTCACGCTGCCCTTCACGCGCCTGGCCGTGGCCGAACTCGATGCCACCTTTGTCGCCCTGGGCCGCGCCCTGGTGGCCGCCAGCCTGGCGGGCATCTGGCTGTGGCAGCAGCGCGCGCCCCTGCCGCGGCGTGAGCAGTGGTTGCCGCTGGCGCTCGTGTCGCTCGGCTGCGTGCTGGGCTTTCCCTGGCTGACCTCGATCGCCATGCGCAGCCTGCCCGCGTCGCATGGCGCCGTGCTGGTGGGCATTTTGCCGCTGGCCACTGCCGTGTTTGCCGTACTGCGCGGCAAGGAGCGGCCCTCCCCCGGCTTCTGGCTGATGGCCGTGATCGGCACGGCCCTGGTGGTGGTCTTCGCGCTGCGCCAGGGTGGCGGCAGCTTTCACGTGGCCGACGTGCTGATGTTCGCCGCCGTGCTGCTGGGCGCGCTCGGCTACGCGGAAGGCGGGCGCCTGGCGCAAAGCATGCCGGGACAGCACGTGATTTCCTGGGCCCTGCTGCTGGCCGTGCCTTTTGTCTTGCCCGTGGTGCTGTGGAGCGCCTGGCCCCAGCGCACATTGATGGCGCAGGCCAGCACCGCCGCCTGGCTGGGTTTTGCGTATATTTCCGTGTTTTCCATGTTCATCGGCTTCTTTTTCTGGTACCGGGGCATGGCGCTGGGCGGCGTGGCGCGCGTGGGACAGACGCAGCTGCTGCAGCCTTTCCTTACCCTGCTGGGCGCCGCCGTCCTGCTGGGAGAGCCGCTGACGGGCGCCAGCCTGCTGTTTGCCGGCGCCGTGATCGCCGTCGTGGCGGCGGGACGCAAGCTGAAATAAAGCGCCATTGACGCCCGTTTGCAACGCCGTTGCGCGTGCGGATGGGCAGAGCGGCGTGCAAGCCGTACAATACCGCAGCACCATGGCGGCGCCTATCCGGCGCCGCTTGCGCACGCACCGCCACAAGCGGGCCAACAAAACCAGCCGGCGCAGCTCGGCATCTTCCGTGAGACTCGCATGAAAATTGAAAATCCGAATCCGATCCAATGGCGCTTTGCCGAACGCGCGGAACAGCTGCAAAGCTCGTTCATCCGCGAAATCCTGAAGATCACGCAGCGCCCTGAAATCATCTCGTTTGCCGGCGGCCTGCCCTCGCCCGCCACCTTCCCCGTCGAAGAAATGAAGACGGCCTTCGACAAGGTCCTGTCCAGCAATGGCAAGGTGGCCCTGCAATACGGCCCCACCGACGGCTACCTGCCGCTGCGCCAGTGGATCGCCGACTCGCTCTCCGGCCATGGCAGCAGCATCCTGCCGGAACAGGTCTTGATGACGTCCGGCTCGCAGCAGGCGCTGGACTTGCTGGGCAAGGTCCTCATCGACGAAGGCAGCAAGGTATTGGTGGAAACCCCCAGCTACCTGGGCGCCCTGCAGGCGTTTTCCGTCTACCGTCCCGAATTCGTCTCCGTCGATACGGATGACCAAGGCCTGGTGCCGTCGTCCATCGACCCCGTCGCCGATGGCGCGCGCCTGCTGTATGCGCTGCCGAACTTCCAGAACCCGACGGGCCGCAGCCTGTCCGTGGCGCGCCGCGTGGAACTGGTGGAAACCTGCGCCCGTCATGGCCTGCCGCTGATCGAGGATGATCCGTACGGCGCCCTGAGCTACAGCGGCGAGCCGTATCCGAAGATGGTCAACATGAACCCGGACGGCGTGATCTACATGGGTTCCTTCTCCAAGGTGCTCACGCCCGGCATCCGCCTCGGCTACGTGGTGGCCCCGCCACCGCTGGTGCGCCGCCTGGAACTGGCCAAGCAGGCGGCCGACCTGCACACCTCGCAACTGACGCAGATGGTCGTGCACGAAGTGATCAAGGATGGCTTCCTCGAGCGGCATATCCCCAGCATCCGCAGCCTGTACGGCAACCAGTGCCAGGCCATGCTGTCGGCGCTGGAAGAGCACTTCCCGGCCGGCGTCACCTGGACGAAGCCGGAAGGCGGCATGTTCATCTGGGTCACCCTGCCCAAGCACATCGACGCGATGCAGCTGCTCGACGAAGCCATCGCCAACAAGGTGGCCTTCGTGCCGGGCGCGCCGTTCTACGCGAACACGCCGGACACGCACACCTTGCGCCTGTCCTTCGTCACGGTGCCGCCGGAACGCATCCGTGAAGGCATCGCCATCCTGGGCAAGCTGATCGCCGCCAAGGTCTGACGCCCCTCCTCCACGCCCCGCCTTGCGGGGCGTTCCCGCTGTCCTGGCCGCCGCCGGGCACGCGTCTTTTCCCTCTAAAAACAGTCTACACGGCAACAACTTCGTGTATTTATTTTTAAAAATAGCATAAAATTAATGGTTTCCGCATCGCGGAGCGTCGATTTTTCACCCAAAAAATTGGCAAAGCGGTATGATTTGGCCGAAGTGCCAGATTTGAACCCGGTCAGCCTTTGACTACACATGTGTACATGCGCTCACGGTCCGCGGTCCGCAGCCTGGGCAACATTCCCGGCACCACCTTGTCCGCCGCCAGCCGCGGCGGGTACGGCGCGCGGGACTTCGGTACCGCCGACAGTGCAGCAAACGCTGGCCTGGAGCCTGGACAGGTTCCTGTAGCAGCACATCCGAAAAGGCCGGTAGCAATGAGTTCAGGCAGTGTGGGATCTTCCCAACGGCGCGAAGCCGCCATTTTGATTGTCGATGATGCGCCGGCCAACCTCGAGCTGCTGCGCAAGCTCATGAGCGAACAGGGCTATCAAACCTATGTCGCCACGTCCGGCGAACGGGCGCTGGCGATTGCCCAGCGCGCCCACCCCGACCTGATCCTGCTCGATGTGCTGATGCCGGACATGGACGGCATCGAAACCTGCCGCCGCCTCAAGCAGCACCCGCTGACGCAGCGCATCCCCGTCATTTTCATGAGCGCCAAGACGGAAACGGAAGACGTGGTGGCCGGCTTCGACTGCGGCGCCGTCGATTACATCAGCAAGCCGCTGCGCATGGCCGAGGTGTGCGCCCGCGTGCGCGCCCAGCTGCAAATCCGCAGCAACAATGAAACCCAGCAGGAACAGGCCGAACGCCTGCGCACCATCGTCAACAACATGGCCGAGGGCTTGCTGATCATCGAGGCCGATGGCCGCATCCAGTACACCAATCCCGCCTGCGACCAATACCTGGGCTACCGCGAGAATGAACTGGCGGGGCGCTCGATCGGCGAGCTGCTCAGCCCCCTCGTGACGCAGGAATACCTGGATTATTTTGCCATGTACGCGGCCAATCCGGACACGGCGCACAACCATGGCACGCGCGAAGTGGCGATCCGCCACCGCAGCGGCGACAAGCTCAGCATGGATCTGACCCTGACGCCCATGTATTTGCGCCAGCCCTTGTATATCGGCCTGCTGCACGACATCACGCACCACAAGCAGTCGGAAGACGCGCTGCAGCGGGCCGCCTACCTGGACCCGCTGACAAAGATCGCCAACCGCCGGCATTTCGACAGCTTCCTGGAAAAGGAATGGCAGCGCGCCGTGCGCGGCGGCAGCGCCCTGTCGCTGGTGGTGCTCGACGTCGACCATTTCAAGCTGTACAACGACAGCCTGGGCCACCCGGCCGGCGACACCTGCCTGCAGCAGGTGGCACAGGCCATCGCCGCGCATGCCAGCCGCCCCGGCGACCTGGCGGCGCGCTACGGCGGCGAAGAATTCGTGATGCTGTTTGCCGACACGGATGCCGACCGCGCCCTGGCCCTGGCCGAAACCATCCGCGCGCGCATCGAAGCGCTGCAACTGCCGCATCCGCGGTCCGCCACCTCGCCATGGATCACCGTGAGCATCGGCGTGGCCACCATCGAACCGCACCAGCTGGACGACCGCAAGGCGCTGTTCGTCGCCGCCGACCGCGCCCTGTACGTGGCCAAGGAAGGGGGCCGCAACCAGGTGCGCGCCACGCATTCGGGCAGCACGGCCTGGGAAACGGTCAAGGCACTAGTGTTACGTTAAGGCCTAAATACAACGCAAGATACGGCGAACCGGGAGTAGGTCCACGCCCCACGCAAAGACACCCCGGGCCAAGCAGACCTGAAAAATGTCGAGGGCAAGGCGCAGCGACGCAGACAGTACGCAAGTACGGCAAGGAAGCTGCAACGCCGCCATCGGCATTTTCTCAGGCCCGCGTCTCCGGCCCGCCATTTTCAGAAGTAATCAGAATTTTCTGGACACACTCAGCTTCGCATTACGCCCCACGCCCGTCACCGCCTCGCTCAGGTAGGGCATGTAGTTGCGGTTGAAGACATTATCGACCGTCAGGCGCACTTCCGTGCCGCGCCAGACGCCTTGCCGGCCGTTCCACGATGCGAACAGCGTGTGCAGCGCATAGCCTTTCGACGGCGGCAGGCGGTACACATTCCCCACCGGCAGTACGCGGTCCTGCTTCGCGACAAACCGGCCCTGCCAGCCGATGCTGGCGCCCAGGTCCGGCATGCGCCAGCCCAGGCCCGCCATCAGCTTGTCCGGCGCGATCGTCGACACGGGTTCGTCCGCGCCCCACGGGTCGCGCTGGGAGCCGGTGCGCGTGCCGCGCTGCTTCGACAGCGAAGCGCTGGCGAACAGGCGCGGCGAATTGTAGTAGGACTCGACTTCCACGCCCTGCGTATGGAAGCCGGCCAGGTTGCGGTAGTCGGATAGGGCCGGCGGCACCTTGCCCGATCCCGGCACATAGCCTTCGATCAGGATGCCCAGGCGCGGGCCGATATTGTCGCTGACCTTGTTGCGGTAGGCCGTCAGGCGCAGCTGCACGTCGTCGCGCTCCATGAAGACGTTCTGGCGGTGCAGCATGACGCCGGCGCGCACGGCCGTCACGCGCTCCACGGCCAGGTCGCGGCTGGTGCCCGGCGTCGATGAGCCCAGCCTTTCCGACACATAGTACTCATTCGAGTACATCTCGTCGATCGTCGGCGCGCGCCAGGTGCGGCTCAAGTCGCCGAACAGCGCCACGGCATTCGACGCCTTCCAGAACAGGCCCAGGCGGGGCGACCAGTCCGCGTGCACCTTTTCGCTGAAATCATGGCCGGCGGCGGCCAGCGGGCTGTTATAGCGCGACGCCTTGTTCGGCACGCCCTCGGAAACGACGCGGTCGTGGCGCAGCGCCGCCGTCAGGGTCACGCTGCCATAGGTCATGGCGTCCTGCAGGTACAGGCCCGTCGTTTCCTGGCGCCCGGCCGGCATGTAGTAGGGCTGGAAGTAGCCATAGTTGTACGTCGGGTCCTTCAGCGCCGTCGACGACGGGTAGTACATCAGGGTGTCGCGCACGTTCTTGTGCCACTGCAGGCCCGTTTGCAGCACGTGCGACACGGTGCCCGTGCCAAACACGCTTTCGTTGCGCACTTCGGCGATGCGGTCCACGTACGAGGCCCAGCTCTCGTTGCCCAGCGACCCCAGGTAGGAACCCGGCGAGGCCGATGGCAGGCGCTTGTCGTGCTGGTCCGTGTGCGAATAGCCGGCGCTGGCCGTCAGCTTGATCCACGGATTGTCCTGCGGCGCGTATTGCCACTTCACGGAATACGTGTCGTCGTTCTGGTCGCGGTAGACGGCCTTGCGCTGCCATGCCTCTTCCAGCCCGTACTTCCTGATTTCCGCCTCCGTCGGCGTGGGCACGTCCTCGCCCATGGCGGCGAACGGGCCCCAGCCCGTGCTGCCGCTCTTCATCGCCGTCAGGGTCAGCAGCTGCTCCGGCGTCAAACGGATATTCAGTTTCGCCAGGCTCGATGGCGCGTCGATGGCGGAAAAACGGAATGGCTTGCCATCGGGCTTGCGCAGATCGTCGGACTTGCGCTGCGTGGTAAACGCCATCGCATCGAAGCGGCCATCTTCCGTGCGGCCATACACGGCCACGGTGGCGTCGTTTTCGCCATTGTTCGAATGGCGCGAATACTTCACCATGGCGCCGATTTTCTCGTCGCCTTCCAGCATGTCCTTCGCATCCTTGGTCTCGACCGTGATGACGCCGCCGAAACCGCCATTGCCATACAGGCTGGTATGCGCGCCCTTGTTCACTTCGATCTGCTTGATCAATTCCGGCTCGATGAAGATGGAGCCCTGGCGGTATTTTTCGAACCCCTTGGGCACGCCGTCGAGGATGACCTTCACGTCCTGCACCTTGTTGAAGCCCCAGATATTGAGGCTCTGGCCGCTGGGACGGGCCGTGCCGGCCAGGTCCACGCCGGGCAAGGTGTCGAGCAGCGAGGCGACGTTGTCCGCCTGCTGGCGCTCGATGTCGGCGCTGCTGATGTACGAGCGCCCGGCCGTGCCGGCGCTGATGGCGTCGCCAAAGACGCTGATGGCCGGCATCTGCGTGGCGTTCTCAGGACTGGCGGCATCGGCGGTGTTGGCGGCCCAGGCGCCGGTGCCCAGGGTGCCGAGCGCCAGCGCCAGCGCGGCGGCCATCGGGGTCAATGCGCTGGCGCGCATGCGGTGTTTGCGTATCGTCTTCATTGCTGTCCTTGCCGACTACTTCATGCTTGTGGAATGAAAAAATGCAGGGCAGAGAAAACGGACTGGGCACGATCAAGCGGCGGCGTTGAAGGAAGCGTTGCGGCGGCATTCTGCCCGCGCGGACACGCCGCCGGCGCATGGCCGGCGGCGCACTGCAGTCACCGGGGATATGTTGCCTAAGTGAAATGCGGAGCACATCATAACTCAGATGCGAATGATTCGCAATACGATTTAATGGAGGCTACTCCGGGTAGCCGGTGATCTCGGCGATCTCGCGGTACAGGGGCTGCAGCCGCGCATACATCTTCCGGTACACGCGCCGGTACAGCTGCTCGTAGGTCTTGCGGTGTTCGGGATGCGGCTGGAAGACCTTACCCTTGCGCGTCATGGCCCGCACGGCGGCGGGGAAATCCGCATGCCAGCCCAGGCCCACGCTAGCGGCGATGGCCGCGCCCAGGCCCGAGCTTTCATACACGTGGGCGCGCGCTGCCGGCAAACCGAAGATGTCGGCCGTCAGCTGCATGGCGGCGTCGCTCTGCGAGCCGCCGCCGGCGATGCGCAGCTCCGTAATGGCGATGCCGCTGCGCCCCTCGATGCGCTCCTTGCCCTCGCGCAGCGCATACGCGAGGCCTTCGAGGATGGCGCGGTAGATGTGCGCGCGCGTATGCACGTCGCCAAAGCCGATCATGGCGCCCTTCGCTTCCGGCCCCGGCACCTTGATGCCGGGACTCCAGTACGGCTGCAGCATCAAGCCCATGGAACCGGGCGGCACGGCGTCGACCAGGCGGTCGAACAGCGCCTCGGCGCAGAGGCCCGTGCCATCTTCGGCGGCCGCGGCCCGTTCGCGGTCGCCGAACTGCTCCTTGAACCAGTTGACCATCCAGTAGCCGCGAAAAATCTGCACTTCCGTGCTGTAGGCGCCCGGCATGGCGGCCGGATATGGCGGAATGAAGCGCGTCACTTCCACGTATTTCCGATTCGTCGTGTTGATGGTGGCCGTGGTGCCGTAGCTCAGGCACGCCACGTGCGGCTCGACGCAGCCGGCGCCCAGCACCTCGCACGCCTTGTCGGCGGCGGCCGCCAGCAAGGGTGTGCCTTCAAGAATGCCCGTCGCGGCGGCCGCGGCGGCCGTGATGGCGCCCATGCGCGTGCCCGGCGTCACCAGCTCGGGCAGCATGGCGCGGCGAATGGCCAGCGCCTGCCACTTCCAATCGAAGCGCCCGGCCCAGGCGTGGCGCTTGTAGTCGAACGGAATATACGCCACCTGCGAGCCCGTCGAATCGATATATTTCCCGCAGAGGCGGTGGTTCAGAAAACCCGACAGCAGCAGGAATTTGTGCGTGCGCCGCCAGATGTCGGGCTGGTGCGCGCTGATCCAGTTGATCTCAGCCTCGCGGCGAAAATACCGGATCGTGCCATCGAGGCGCGTGGCGCGGAACAGGGCGCGCCACCACGGCGCCAGGCGGGGAATGTCGCGCGTATTGCGCTGGTCCAGCCAGGTGATCGCGGGCCGCAGCGGCGCGCCATATGCATCCACGTTGACCACCGTGCCGCGCTGCGTGGTGACGGCCACGCCGGCCACCGACGATTTTGCGATGTCCGTGACGCGCCACAGCTGCTGGCACGCTGCGCACACGGCTTGCCAGTAGCCGTCCGCGTCGTGCTCGGCCCAGCCGGGGTGTTCGGAGTAGTACGCTTCCAGGAAGACTTGCGCCTTGGCGGCCAGCTTGCCGTCCCGGTCGAACAGCAGCGCGCGCACGCTTTGCGTGCCATTGTCGATGGAAAGAATGTACGGGCCATCGCCCGCGACGGCGGCCATGGCTCAGGCCACGCTGGCCAGCGCGGCGCGCAGCGCCTGCAGCAGCGCTGGCGGCGTCAGTTCCGGCCTGGCGCTGAAGACGGGCGCTTCCCAGTCCTGATCCCGCACGGCCACCACGCGCAATCCCCCCTCCTCGCTCCATGCCGGATACCAGCCCACGTCGACGATGTCGCCGTTCGCGCAGGTGATTTGCAGCAGGTCCTCGCCCAGGTCGTCGACGAGGGCGGCGACGCCCTGGCGCAGGTCCAGCGGCGACAGGCTGTCATAGGTGATGCGGGCATTGCCCAGTTCCAGGGCCTCGCCAAACAGGGTGATGTCGATGATGCTCTCCTTATTCTTATGGTTTTCAATCGTATCGCGGCACGCTGTAATGGCGGCGCCACAGGGCCAGGTAGCGCTGCAGCTCGGCGTCCCAGCGCGCATCGTCCCAGCCCAGCTCCGCCTGGCAAATGGCGCGCAGGCGCGGCATGATAGCAAGCGCGCCGCCGGCCAGCTGCAAACCGAGGCGCGTGCGCCGCAGCAGCAGGTCGTCCAGGTGCTGCACGTCCTCGTTGCGTGCGCCCCAGCGCAACTGCGCCCACAGGGTCTGCGTGCCGGGAATCGGCTCCAGTTCGCCCTCGTGGGCCGCATCGCACAGCCCCTGCGCGTGTGCGCCATGACGGCCCAGCAGGCGCGCGCGCTGTTCCGCGTCGAGCAGCAAGGCCTTGCCCGACAGCGGTGGCACCGCGTCGAAGATGGGCAAGGGACGCAAATCCGCCTGCCAGCCCGGCAGCAGCGGCGCCGCGCGGCGCAGTGCGTCGAGGGCGATCACGCGAAATGTCGTCAGCTTGCCGCCGGCCACCGTCAGCAAGCCGTTTTCCAGCCATAGCGCATGTTCGCGCGCTTCCTTCGACGGGTCAAGCCGGCCGCTGTCGATGACGGGGCGCACGCCGGCAAACGTGGCCAGCACGTCCTCTTCGCCCAGCGCCAGCTGCGGGAATTGCCACTGCAAGGCGGCCAGCAGGTAATCGAGCTCGCCGCGCGTGATGGCCGGCTCCAGCTCCAGGCTGGCGCCGTGGTCGACATCGGTGGTGCCCACCAGGGTCACGCCCTCCCACGGATAGGCAAACACGGGGCGGCCATCGCGCGGATGCATCAGGCTGACGGCCTGCGCCAGCGGCAAACGCCAGGCGGGCAGCAGCAGATGGCTGCCGCGCAGGGGCCGCAATTTCGGCGGCTCTCCCACCTGGCCGCGCAAGGCGTCGGCCCAGGCGCCCGTGGCGCTGATCACCAGACACGCGCGCACGGTGGCTGCCGCGCCATCGAACGCATCGTGCAAGGTGGCGCCAACGACCTTATCTCCTTCGCGCAGCAAGGACGCCACGCCCAGGTAGTTGACAGCCACGCCGCCATGGCGCCGCGCTTCCTGCAGCACGCGCAGCACCAGGCGCGCATCGTCCGTCTTCGCGTCCTGGTACAGCATGCCGCCGCGCAGGCCGTCGCGCCGGACGTGCGGCGCCAGCATGGCAAAATCGGCCGCATCGACATAGCGCCGCGCGCGCCGCCCCGCCATCAGGTCGTAGATAGCCAGGCCCAGCATGAACTGGCGCCGGCCCGGCTTGCGTCCGATATAATCGCCGAAGGCGAAACCCTGCGCCTCGACCAGCCCGGCCGCATCCGCCAGCAAGGCTACCCGCTCGTGCACCGACTCGCGCGTCAGCGCGAACTGTCCCTGCTTGAGGTAGCGCAAGCCGCCGTGCACCAGCTTGGACGAGCGGCTCGACGTGCCCCAGGCAAAATCGCGCTGCTCCACCAGCAGCGCCTTCAAGCCGCGCCGCGCCGCTTCCAGCAGGATGCCGGCGCCCGTGATGCCGCCGCCGACGATCAGCACATCCCACTCGCGCGCCAGGATGCCAGGCAGCTCCTCCCTGTTCATGACGGGCCGCCGGCGTCGGGCAGCAGCTTGCCGGGATTCATCATGCCCTGCGGGTCGAACTGGCGCAGCAGCGCGCGCATGGCGGCGATGCCCAGTTCTCCCTTTTCCGCGGCCAGCCACGGCGCATGGTCCGTGCCCACGCCGTGCTGATGGCTGATGGTGCCGCCGTTGGCGACGATGGCGGCGCCGGCCGCGCTTTTCAGGCTGCGCCAGCGCGCCAGGTTTTCCTCGTAGGTGGGCGCCAGACGATACACATAGGTCGTGTAGACGCTGGCGCCCTGCGCGTACACATGCGACAGGTGCGTGTACGCGTGCACCTGCTCGCCGTGCGCGGCCAGCGCGGCGCGGCCAGCCTGCTCCAGCGCCGCCATCATGGGCGTGACGCGGGGCCAGTCGACGGCCGTTTCCACCGTGTCGATGACGTAGCCATGTTCCCAGGCGCCGTTGCGCAGGTAGACATTGCGAAAGCGCCCCTGCTTCCATTTGTCGCCCATGTGGCGCCCCACGTGCACGCCCCCATGGCGCCGCGCCAGCCCCAGGGCGGCGCGCAGGGCCGCCCGCGCCGGCTTTTCTTCCCCGCTGACGCCCACCATCAGCATGCACTTGCCGTCGCCGCAGCCGCGCAGGGACAGATAGCGTTCCAGCAGTCCCACCAGCTTCTTGTGCCCGGCCAGGGTCAGCATGGTCTGCGTTTCCGGCCCGTTCGACAGGCGCAGCATGGACAGGGACAGGCGCGACTGGGCCAGCGTGCGCACGGCGGCCTGCGCCTGCTCCCAGCCGGCAAAGAACACGGCGTGGAACGCTTCGTACGGTGGCAGCGGCGAAATGCGCACGGTGGCCTGCGTCACGATGCCCAGCCGCCCTTCGGAGCCGAGCACCATTTCGCGCAGGTCGATGCCGGCCGCCGAGGCGGGGAAGGTGGGGATGGCCAGGGTGCCGGCCGGCGTTTCCAGCACGCCGCCCGCGAACAGCTGCTCGATGCGGCCATAGCGCAGGGACTGCTGGCCCGATGAGCGCGTGGCGATCCAGCCGCCCAGGGTGGAATACTCGAACGACTGCGGATAGTGGCCCAGAGTGTAGCCGTGCGCGCGCAGCTGCGCTTCCAGGTCGGGGCCGTACACGCCCGCGCCGAACGTGGCCAGCTGCGCCTCGCGGTCCAGGTGGGCCAGCGCGCACAGGTGCGTGAGGTCGAGCGACAGCACGGGGCGCGGCCCCGGCGCCACCGTCAGGTGTCCCGCCACGCTGGTACCCCCGCCGCGCGGAATCACGGCCACGCAGGCCTGGCGCGCAAACTCGAGCAGCTGGCGCACCTGCTGCGCGCTGTCGGGGAACGCCACGCCGTCGGGAACACAGCCGACGCGGCCATGGCGCAGCTTGAACCAGTCAGGCAGGCTTTGACCCAGTGCATGGCGCACGCGCGTGGCCGGCGCCGTATCGATCAAGGGATGCGGCGCCAGGCGCGAGGCGGGCACCTGCGCGCAGGCGTCGTCAAAGCTGGCGTCCACGATGGCGCTGCCCGGCCCCAGCCGCGCGCGCAGGAACGCCAGCGCGTCTTCGCCCAGCACATGCACGATGCTCTCGTCACCCCAGCCATTCCAGCGTTGCATCGACATCCCCTCGTATTGGCCCAGTTGCGCGCCACGGCGGCTTGCTATACTGTGTTTTCCTGATCTCTTGCCTGATCAACAGCATATGCCGCCACGCGCCACGGGTATTGGTTTTTCATGACAAACGCATTGTTCCATCATGACAGCACTGACAGCCGCCACACGGAAGGCCGGGTCGCCATCGCCTACCTGCAGCCGTTGCTGGAGGCGGCCGAGGCGCACGGCATCGGTGCCGCCGCCCTGGCCAACGCGGCCGGCATGGCGCCGCACGACCTGGACGGGCCGTCGGCCACGGTGGCCGCGCGCGACTATGTGCGCCTGCTCGACGCGGGGGCGCAGCTGGCGGGCGACGCCCATTTCGGCCTGCACGTGGGCCAGCGCGTACGCATGGGCGCGTACAGCACCTATGGCTTGATCTTGCTCAGTTGCAGCAACGTGGGCCAGGCGCTGGAACAGACGGCGCGCTATGAACGGCTGGCGCACGACCTGGGCCGCTCCACCCTGCAGCGCGACGGCGCCGTGGCCCACTACCGCTGGAGCAGCCACTATCCGGCAGCGAGCCGGCACCTGGTCGACAGCGTCTTTGCCGGCGTCAAGGTGTGCGGCGACTGGCTGGCCGGCATGCCCCTGCCGCCGGCCCGGCTGGCGTTCACGCACGACGGCGGCGGCGAAACACTGCTGCGCCACGCGGCGCACCGCGACGAATACGTGCGCGTGCTGGGCAGCCTGCCCGCCTTCGACGCCCCCGCCAACACGGCCACCTTCGACGCGCAGTTGCTGGACTGGCCCGTGCCGAACGCCGACGTCAGCCTGTATGCCGTGCTGTGCCAGCACGCGGAACAATTGCTGGCGCAGCGGCAGACGGCCGCGGGCGCGGCGGCAGGCATCGACGCCCAGGTGCACGCGGCCATCGTGGCGGGCTTGCGCCACGGTTCGGCCAGGCTGGCCAGCATCGCCGCCGCGCTGGCCGTCACGCCGCGCACCCTGCAGCGCAAGCTGGCCGATGCGGGCACCAGTTTCCAGGCCCTGCTGGACCAGGCCCGCTACGGCCTGGCGCGCGATTATCTGCGCCAGCCGGGGCTGTCGCTGGTCGATATCGCCTTCCTGCTGGGCTACCAGGAACAGAGCGCCTTCAACCACGCCTTCCGCACCTGGGCCGGCACCAATCCCGGCGCCTGGCGCCTGCAGGAAATGCAGGCAGGGCAAGCGGGCTGACAGGCGTGCGCGCGACATGCCGCAGGCGTTTTCTCGCTATACTGGCATAGTCACGCATCGCACGATCACTCCAACCCGCAACGCAAAGGATTAATATGCAACTCCAAGACAAAGTCGCACTGATTACCGGCGCCGCCAGTGGTATCGGCAAGGAAATAGCTATTGAATACGCGAAACAAGGCGCCAAGGTCGTCATCGCCGACCTGGCCCTGGACGCGGCCAACAAGACGGCCGAGGAAATCAGGCAGTCGGGCGGCCAGGCGTTTGCCGTCGCCATGGACGTCACCAGCGAAGAGCAGGTCGACAAGGGCGTGGCCGATGCGGCCGCGCACTTCGGCGGCATCGACGTGCTGATCAGCAACGCCGGCATCCAGATCATCAGCCCCGTCGTCGATTATCCGTTCGAACAGTGGAAAAAGATGCTGGCCATACACCTGGACGGCGCCTTCCTCACCACGCGCGCCTGCATGCGCGAAATGATCAAGGCGGGCCGCGGCGGCGCCATCATCTACATGGGTTCCGTGCACTCGCACGAAGGCTCGCCGTTCAAGAGCGCCTATGTCGCCGCCAAGCATGGCTTGCTGGGCCTGGCCAAGGTGGTGGCCAAGGAAGGCGCGAAAGACCGCATCCGTGCCAACGTCATCTGCCCCGGCTTCGTGCGCACGCCGCTGGTCGACAAGCAAATCCCCGAGCAGGCAGCCCAGCTGAAGATCAGCGAAGAAGACGTGATCAAGAAAGTGATGCTGAAAGACACCATCGACGGCGAATTCACCACTACGCAGGACGTGGCGCAAACGGCCATCTTCCTGGCAGCCTTCCCGTCGAACGCCCTGAGCGGCCAGTCCATCGTCGTCAGCCACGGCTGGTTCATGCAGTAATAGCGACGCCCGCCCGCAGCGGCTGCGCGGCGCCCTGCGCGGCCGGCGATGCTGTGGGCGGGCGCTGTTGCGTGAATGTTACCCCCTCCGTTTTTCCCCGAAAGTTTCTCCATTGCACGACAACACCTACCGCCACCCGCGCGCGGGCTGGCCGGGGCGCCTGATTGCCGCGCTCGCCAACTGCACGCGGTTTGCCGCCGTACGCCAGGCCATCCTGTCGCGCCTGCCCTTCCTGCCCCTGCACAGCGACGTGCGCGACGTCGTCTACGTGAGCTGGCTCGTCGATGCCGCTGCCGCGCGGCGATTGCTGCCGCCGGGCGTGCGCTTGTGGCAGCGCGACGGCAAGACGCCATTCACCGTGCTGACCTACCGCCACGGGCATTTCGGCCCGGTCCTGCCGGGGCCGCTGCGCCGCCTGCTGCCCTCGCCCCTGCAAAGCAACTGGCGCCTGTACCTGGACCACACGCCGCCGGGCGCGCCGGACGTGCCCTGCGTATATTTCCTGAAGAACATCATGGATAGCCTGCCCCATGCGCTGGGCACGCGCCTGTTCAGCGACATTCTGCCCACGCACCTGGCCGATGCCATGACCCTGGACGTGTCCGCCACGCAGGCACGCTGCACGATCACGCCCGGCGCCGGCAGCGCGCCCGCGCTGGATATCCAGGCAGAGTTTGCCGCAAGCCGGACGCTCGATGAGCACTGGCAGCCGCTGTTCGGCAACTGGCGCGATGCCGTCGCCTTCCTCGCCTGCCAGGACGCGGCCATCGCGTCCGTGCCGCGCAACGGCAAGCTGGTCTTCGGTGAAATCGACTTGCCCGTTGATCTGGATCAAGTGCAGGCGCTGACCGCCTCGCGCGCAAGCTGCGGCTTGCTGGCGCACTTGCCGCCCGTCTCCGCACCGTTCGCCTTTCTCGTGCCGAAAGTACCCTTCACGGCGTTGTCAGAGCGCCTGCTGTAGCGCGGCGGCGCTCCGGCGCGCGCACGGTGCCGGCCGGGGCCGCCTGGCCGCCGCGCCGCCGTTCCAGCTTGAAGAGGGACATGGCCTGCTCCAGCTGCAAGGCCTGGTCTTGCAACGAGGCGGAGGCGGCCGCCGATTCCTCCACCAGGGCCGCATTCTGCTGCGTCACCTCATCCATCTGCGTGACGGCCATGTTGACCTGGCCGATGCCGTGGCTTTGCTCGCGCGAGGCGGAAGCGATTTCTTCCATGATGCCGTGCACGCCCTGCACGGCACCCAGCATTTCGGCACTGCTGGCGCCCGCCTGCTGCGCCAGCTTCGCGCCTTCCCGCACCTGCGCCAGCGAGGCCGTGATCAATTGCTTGATTTCCGTGGCCGCCGAAGCGCTGCGCTGGGCCAGGCTGCGCACTTCGCCCGCCACGACGGCAAAGCCCCTTCCCTGGTCGCCCGCGCGCGCCGCCTCGACAGCCGCGTTCAGGGCCAGGATATTCGTCTGGAAGGCGATGCCTTCGATGATGCCCGTAATGTCGCCGATCTTCTGCGATGAAGCGTTAATGTCGCCCATCATCTTCACCACCTGGCCGACGATCTCGCCACCGCGCCCGGCCAGGCCATGCACCTTGCCCGCCATGTCGCTGGCCTGCACGGCATTGCCGCTGTTCTGCTGCACCGTGGCGGCCAGCTGTTCCATGCTCGACGCCGTCTGCTGCAGGGCCGACGCCTGCGCTTCCGTGCGCCCCGACAGGTCCATATTGCCGGCGGCAATTTCCTGGCTGGCCATGCTGATGCGCAGGAAATTGCCGCGCACGTCGCCGACGATGGAATGCAGGTTCACGCGCAGCTGGCGCAAGGAGCGCAGCAGCTGCCCCATCTCGTCGCGCCGCGTGGTGTCGAGTTCGCCCGTCAGGTCGCCGCCCGCCATCACGTCGCACGCCTGGCGCGCCTGCTGCAGCGGCTGCAGCACGGCGCGGTACAGGCTATGCCAGAAATACAGGGATGCACACACGGCCACGGCGGACAGGCCCGTCAGCCAGCCGTGCACGGCGGCCGGCAGCACGCCCACATTCCACGCCAGCTGCAGCAGCAGGACGGCGGTCAGCAAGCCGAGGTTACAGCCGATGCGCGTCGCCAGCGGCAAGTCGCGCAAGCCGAGCAATTTCGCCCTCCAGCCCGTGCGCACGGCGGCACCCTGGCTGATGGCGATGCCGTCCGCCTGGCCCGCCTGGATGCGCGCATACAAGGCCGCCGCCTGCGCGACCTGCTGGCGCGTGGGCTTGGTGCGCACCGACATATAGCCGACGGCCACGCCATCCTCGACCACGGGGGTGACGTTCGCCAGCACCCAGTAGTAATCGCCGTTCTTGCAGCGGTTCTTCACCATGCCGCTCCACGAACGCCCCGAGCGGATGGTGGCCCAGAAATCGGCGAACGCTTCCACCGGCATGTCCGGGTGGCGCAGGATGTTCTGCGGCGCGCCGATCAGCTCTTCCGCGCTGTAGCCGCTGACGGCGATGAAATACGGGTTTGCATAGGTGATATTGCCTTGCAAGTCGGTAGTCGAGACGATGGTCTCGCTATCGCTCAGTGTGATCTCGGTATTGCTGACGGGAAGATTGAGTCGCATGGTCACATCCTCGGAGGTAGCCCGTACGGTGACGGGTGTGCGGACAGCGGACGGTCGCCAGCCAGGAAAACAGGTACGGCACTGGCACCACTATTTTAATATTTTGCCATTATCAAAATGTACTTTTATCCCACTCTTGCCGACTGCTATGCCAGGGCGGGTTCCCCGGCCCAGTAGCGCTCCACGTCCTGCAAGCGCCAGCGTTCCGCGCTTTCGGTGGACACAATCCGTTCCTGGCAACCCGGCGCGGCCAGGTCCAGCACGCTGGGGGCGATACAGGTGCCGGCACGGATGGAAAAAAACACGCGCACGGTGGGCTGGGTCAGCGGCTTGCCCGCCGCCTGCCCCACCACCACGGCCAGGCGTTCCGATTGCAGGCGAACGAGGGTGCCCAGCGGATAGATGCCCAGGCATTTGACGAAGGCGGCGAACAGCTGCGCGTCCAGGTGCCCGCCGCGCCAGGCGGCCATGCGGCGCAGCGAGTCGGCCGGACACCAGCCCTGCTTGTACGGCCGGTTCGAGGTGATCGCGTCGTACACGTCGCAAATGGCGCCCATGCGCGCATACAGGCTGATTTGCGCGCCTTGCAAGCGCGCCGGATAGCCGCTGCCGTCGAGTTTTTCATGGTGGTGCAGGCACACGTCGAGTACCACCGGATCGATCTCGTCCACCTCCAGCAGCATGCGGTGGCCGGCCGCCGCATGGGTCCGCACGGAAGAAAACTCCTCGTCGCTGAGGCTGCCAGGCTTGTTGAGGATGGCGGCCGGCACGGCCATCTTGCCGATATCGTGCAGCAAGCCCGCCAGGCCGGCCGAGCGGATCTGCTCCGGCGCCAGGCCCAGCTCCCTGGCCAGCGCCGTCATCAGCGCGCACACGGCCACCGAATGCATATACGTATAGTTATCGGCCGTCTTCAGGCGCGCCAGGCCCAGCAGCATGGCGCCACCGCGCAGCACCGAGGCGGCGATATCGTCGACCAGCGCATAGGCCTCGCCCACGGCCAGGGCCTTGCCCATGCGTGCCTCGTCGAACATCGTCTGCACGGCCTGGCGCGAGTGTTCCAGCAGGCGCCGCGCCTGGAGCATCTCCTCGTCGCGCGACAGGGCCGTGCCGGCCGGCGCGGCGGTCATGGCCGCGTCTGGCGCCGCGCTGCCTGCCGCATCGACCGGGGCGGCAGGCAGCGCCACGGGCTGCGGCGCCGCTTCCGGCGGCGCCAGCCCGCGCGCCGTGTCGATCCACACTTCGCGCAGGCCGGCCGCGCGGATTCGCTCCAGGTCGGTGGAGGACTGCAGCAGGAAGGATCGTTTCCAGAACGGCGTATCGAGCCAGGAACGGCCCAGCCGCTCGACATACATTCCCAAGGCCAGTTCGGTAGTCGCTATTTTTTTCAGCACAAGGCTCTCCAGACATGCAGATGACGGCAATAAACGGGCGCATTAAAAATATCATACGCGGAAATAAACAATTAAAACAAATAAATCACTTAATATTGCAAAATCACAACAAATCGGCTAATTCTCACTAAAAATCACGAAGACAACCATTTATTATCGATTTTACGTCATTTTTAAATGAATATACCAATTAAACTGAATTTTTATTGACAACAACAAATTTCATGGCGCATCATGGCCATATCCGCGCACCTCCGTGCGCCATCGACGATGGAGGCGATATGCCCACCCTTTCCAGCCCACGCAAGCAGCCTGCCGCCGCCCGCCCTGCGCTTGACAACCATGCGGGCGAGCTGGCCGCCATCGTGCAGAGTTCCTACGATGCCATCATCGCCAAGACGCTCGATGGCGTCGTGACCGCCTGGAATGGCGGCGCGGAACGGGTCTTCGGCTACAGCGCGGCGCAGGCGATCGGCCGGCCGCTGCTGCGGCTGATCGTGCCCGCCACGCAGCAGGACGAAGAAAGGCAGATCCTGGCGCGCGTGGCCCGCGGCGAGGTGGTATCGGGCTTCGAGACGCGGCGCCGCCGCCGCGACGGCAGCACGCTCGATGTCTCCGTCACGGTCTCGCCCATCCGCAATGCCGAAGGCGCGGTCATCGGCGCGGCCAAGACAGTGCGCGACATCAGCGCGCAAAAACGCGCGGAGGCGGCCATCCACGAATTGAACAGTTCGCTCGAGCAGCAGGTTGCCCAGCGCACGCAGGAAATCCAGCATATTGCCGCGCTGCAAAAAGTCATCCTCGACAATGCCGGCTACGCCATCATCGCCTGCGACACGGCCGGCCTGGTGACGCTGTTCAATCCAGCGGCGGAAAGCCTGCTCGGCTATGCGGCCAACGAACTCATCGGGCAGCACACGCCCCTGCTCTTCCATGACCCGGCCGAGCTGGCGCTGCGCGCCGAAGCCCTGTCCGCTGCGCTGGGATGCGCCGTGGCGCCCGGCATGGAGGTGCTGACCATCAAATCGCTGCGCGGCATGGCCAGCGAGCAGGAATGGACCTTGCTCCACCGCGATGGGCGGCGCGTGCCCGTGCTGCTGTCGGTCACGGCCCTGCGCGACCAGGCGGGCCAGGTCATCGGCTTTCTCGGCATGGCGGCCGACCTGAGCGAAAGGCGCGCCGCCGAAGCGCAGCTGCGGGAAAGCCACCGTTTCCTCGACACCCTGGCCGCCAGCATTCCCGGCATGATGGCCTACTGGGACAGCGGCTTGCGCTGCCGCTTTGCCAACCAGGCCTACCGGCAATGGTTTGGCCGCAGCGCTGGCGAGATGGCCGGCGTCGCCATGCGCGAACTGCTGGGCGACGAGCTGTTCGCCGCCAACGCCGCGGATATCGCCGCCGCGCTGCAGGGCGAGGGACGCAGCTTCGAGCGCGACATCGTCATGCCCGACGGCACGCTCCACCATGCGCTGCTGCATTACATTCCCGACCTCGATGACGGCAAGGTGCGCGGTTTCGTCACGCTGGTGGCGGACGTCACCCAGTTAAAACAGACACAGCTGGTCATGCAGCAGCTCAACGCGACCTTGCAGGCGCGCACGGCCGAAGCGGAAGAAGCGAGCCGCGCCAAGTCCGACTTCCTGGCCAACATGAGCCATGAAATCCGCACGCCCATGAATGCCGTGCTGGGCATGCTGCAGCTGCTGCGGCACAGCGGCGTCAACCAGCGCCAGGCCGACTATGCGGACAAGGCCGGCGGCGCCGCCCGCACCTTGCTGCGCGTCATCGACGACATCCTGGATTTCTCGCGCGTCGAGGCCGGCAAGCTGAGCCTGGACCCGCAGCCCTTCAGCCTGGCCCAAGTGCTCGACGATGTCGCCGTCGTGCTGGCCGCCAGCGTGGGCGACAAGCCCGTCGACGTGCTGTTCGACATCGATGCGGCGCTGCCGCCCCTGTTGTGCGGCGACGCCCTGCGCCTGCAGCAGGTGCTGATCAACCTGGCCGGCAATGCCATCAAATTCACCCGCCAGGGCGAGGTCGTGCTCGGCTGCCGCTGCCACCGGCGTGGCAACGCCAGCCTGGCGCTGGAGTTTTTCGTGCGCGACAGCGGCATCGGCATCGCCGCCGAGGATGGCGCGCGCATCTTCGACGGTTTTTCCCAGGCCGAAGCGTCGACGGCGCGCCGCTACGGCGGTTCCGGCCTGGGCCTGGCCATCAGCCGGCGCCTGGTCGGCCTGATGGGCGGCGAACTGACATTCGACAGCACGGTCGGCCAGGGCAGCACCTTCCGCTTCAGCATCGCCTGCGACAGTGCGTCCGGGGCGGCAGCGCCTGCGCGTCCGCCGGCAGCGGGCCACTGCCTGCTCATCGATGACAATGCAACGGCGCGCCAGGTGCTGTCGGCCATGCTGGCGGCGCGCGGCTGGCAGGTGACGGCCGTGGCCGGCATGGCGCAGGCACGCACCGTGCTACATGCGGGCGTCGCGCCGGACCTGGTACTGGCCGACTGGGCAGCGTCGACGCCCCACGGCG
The DNA here is from genome assembly GCF_059420905.1 of Janthinobacterium sp. GW821-FHT03C08. NCBI lineage: Bacteria > Pseudomonadati > Pseudomonadota > Betaproteobacteria > Burkholderiales > Oxalobacteraceae > Janthinobacterium > Janthinobacterium sp. GW821-FHT03C08. The sequence continues at coordinate 64,159 of NZ_JBWKUP010000023.1, forward strand.
CCGTCCTACAAGCGGACCTGGCGCGCCAGGGTCAGGCGCCCGTGCCGATGATCGCCATGCTCAGCATGCCGGAACAGGAGTTGTTGGCCAGCATGCCGAAGGAAGCCGCCATGTACCGGGCCGCGCTGGTGCGGCCGCTGACGGGCAGCAGCATCGACGCGGCGCTGGCCAGCTGCGGCGCAGCCTGCCAGTACGCCGACGTCCCCGCCGCGGCACCGCGCCTGCCGGGCTTGCGCATCCTGCTGGTGGAAGACAATCCCCTGAACCGGCAGGTGGCCATGGAACTGCTGGCAGGCGAAGGGGCCAGCATCGACCTGGCCGATGGCGGCCGCGCAGGCGTCGCCGCCCTCGCCGTGCCGCATGCGCGCTACGACGCGGTGCTGATGGACGTGCAGATGCCCGACATGGATGGCTACGCGGCGACGCAAGCCATCCGCCGCCTGCCCGGGCGGGAGGCGCTGCCCATCATCGCCATCACGGCCAATGCGCTGCCGGGCGACCGCGCCGCCGCCCTGGCCAGCGGCATGAACGACCACGTGGGAAAACCATTTGTGCTGGATCAACTGGTCGAGACGATACGCCGGGCAACGATGCCCGGCGCGGCAGGCCAGCCGGCGGCCGTCGCCCTGCCACACGACGCAGCGGAGCATGACGTCGCGCCGCCGCAGGTGCTGCACCATGCAGCCGCGCTGCGGCGCATGGGCGGCAATACGGGCGCGCTGCGCCATTTCCTGCTGACCCTGCCCATGGAACTGGAACGCCTGGAGGCGGCAATGCGGCAGGCGGCGGCCAGTGCGCCGCAGGAACTGCCTGCCCTGCTGCATGCGCTCAAGGGCGTGGCCGCCACGGCGGGGGCCGAGTGCCTGGCGGCGCTGGCGGCGCAGGCGGAACAGGAGCTGCTGGCCGCTCCCGCCGGCAGCGCGTCCGACCTGCTCGACACGACCCTGGCAGCGCTGCAGCCCGTGCGCCAGGCCGCCGTGCGCCAGGCCCTGCAGTTGCCGGCCACCAGCCAGGCCGGCACGCCGCCCGCCACGCAGCTGACGGCGGCGCTGCAGCAGCTGGCCCGGCTGCTGGCGGCGGCGAACATGGAGGCGCTGGGCGCGTTCGAGCGCTTGCGCCCGCAGCTGGCCAGCCGCCATGGGCAAGCCTGCGCCACCCTCGCCGGCCTGATCGATACGCTGCAATTTGCGCCCGCGCAAGCACTATGCCAGGAGTTGCTGGCGGACCGGAGCCATCATGAACCCGCCGCTGGCTGATACCGCCACCTGCCCGCCCCGTGCGCGCCTGCTTGTCGTCGACGACCAGCCTGCCAACATCCGCCTGATGCATGCCCTGTTCGGCGAGCAGCACGAGGTATTCATGGCCACGGACGGGCTCCAGGCGCTGGCGCTGTGCGCAAGCGCCATGCCGGACCTGGTGCTGCTCGATGTCGACATGCCCGGCATGGATGGCCTGAGCGTCTGCCGCCAGCTGCGCGCGGCGCCGGAGACCTGCGCCATTCCCGTCATCTTCGTCACGGGCAGCCATGGCGTGGCCGATGAATCGGCATGCTGGGATGCGGGCTGCGTGGACTTCGTCAACAAGCCCGTCAACGCGCGCACCTTGCGCAACCGGGTCGACGCCCACCTGCTGCTCAAGCGGCAGGCAGACCAGCTGCGCACGCTGGCCTTCACGGATGGCCTGACGGGCCTGACCAACCGCCGCCATTTCGAGGACCGCCTGCAGCGGGCCTGGTCCTCCTGCATGCGCGATGCGCGGCCATGCGCCGCGTTGATGATCGATATCGACTGGTTCAAGCGCTATAACGACCACTATGGCCACCAGGCCGGCGACGCCTGCCTGCGCCGGGTCGCCGGTGCCATGGCGGAGCAGCTCAGGCGCCCGGAAGACGTGCTGGCGCGCTACGGAGGAGAAGAGTTCGTCTGCCTGCTGCCCGGCACCGGCCTGGCCGGTGCGCAGCGGGTGGCGCAGGCGCTGGATGCGGCCGTGCGCAGCTGCGCCATGCCGCACGCCGGGGCTGACAGCGGCATCGTTTCCATCAGCATCGGCGTGGCCGCCATGCAGCCGCGGCAAACGAATAGCGGGCAGGCGCTGCTCGCCCAGGCGGACGCGCAGCTATATGCCGCCAAGAGCGCCGGGCGCGGCTGCTGGCGCGCCGCCGGCGACGAGGCGGCGCCGGCGGAAGCCTAGCGCGGCACGTAACGCCAGCCCGCGCTTTCCAGCTTGAACGTGAGTTCCGTCTTGATGCCGTCAGGGCGGCTCGGCACGCTCAGTTCCGTATCGCACACGAGGTAGCCCGTCTGGCGCTTGACTTCGCACTCATTGATGGCCTTGACCTGCATGGTCGTCTGCGCTTCCTGCATCTGCACGTCCTTGGCTGCTTCCGGGTCGCGCGCCACTTCTTCCTTGGCCCACGCGCGTATCATCGCCTGCGCCTCGGCCGGCGACGGTCCCGCAAATTTGGCGTGCTTGCGCTCGACGCCGGTCCAGGTGCCGTTCTCGCTGCGCAGGGGCAGGACAGTAAAGCCGTCGCGCATGCCGGCGCTCATGCCCACCAGGCACACGACTTCACCGGGCACTTCCAGCGAATCCTGGCAGCCCTGCAGGCTGGTGACCTTGACGGCGATCGGCACGGATGACTGCGTTCTCGCCTGGGTCTTGGCCACGCCCGCCTGCACGGCGGCGTGGATCTGCTCCAGCGTGGGCATGCTGGCCGCATGGGCTGGCAAGGTGGCGAACAGGGCGGCGGCGGTCAGGGCAAGAGTAGTCAGGCGCATGGGTGTCAAAGGTAGTGGTCAAAGGCCGGCAGTCTAGCACTTTGCATAAAAACAGCTGTTTCTGTATCGACACCCCGCCGGTACCGGCTGCGGGAAGGTGCCGTGCCCGACCAACTGGCGCACAAGGCCGGCTAACCGGCGGTCAACTCCCGCAGCAGGCGCGTCTTTATTGCTATGATGTCGGCCTGCCGGCGGTACAGCCGGCCACGTCAATACCATATCGATAACGTCGTCATAAAATCGGGAGTTTGAATGAGTTTACGTCTGCTGCTCTTGGGAGCATTCAGTGCCGCCCTGGCCACCACCGCCGCCGTGCCGGCCCTGGCTGCGCCGCGCGGTTTCACCGTGGAAGACATGGTGGCCATGGAACGGGTGGGCCACCCCGTGCTGTCGCCGGACGCCACGCGCGTCGTCTACACGGTGCGCACCACCAACCTGGACAAGAACCGCGGCAACACGCAGCTGTGGATGATCGACCTGCGCGCGCCGAATGCGGCACCGCGCCAGCTCACGCGCGGCGATGCCAGCGCCGGCGACCCGCAATGGTCGCCGAACGGCGATGCCATCTACTTTCTCTCAAGCCGCTCCGGCTCCTCGCAAGTGTGGCAACTGCCCCTGAACGGCGGCGAAGCGGCCAAGGTCACCGACCTGCCGCTGGACGTGGACACCTACCGCCTGTCGCCGCAGGGCGACCGCCTCGCCTTCAGCATGGGCGTCTACCTCGATTGCGCCGACCTCGCCTGCACGAAGAAGCGCCTCGATGAAAAAGCCAAGAACAAGGCCAGCGGCATGGTCTACGACCAGATGTTCGTGCGCCACTGGGATACCTGGGCCGACGGCCGCCGCAACGCGCTGTACTCGGCGCCCATCGACGCCAGCGGCAAGGTCAGCGCCGCACCCGTCAGCCTGAGCGGCACCCTCGACGGCGACGCGCCATCCAAGCCCTTCGGCGACAACGGCGAGTACAACTTCAGCCCGGACGGCAAGACCGTGGCCTTCTCCGTGCGCGTGGCCGGCCGCGCGGAATCGTGGTCGACCAACTTCGACGTGTACACGATTCCTGCCGCCGGCGGCCAGGCGCCGCGCAACCTCACGGCCGACAATCCGGCCTGGGATGCGAAAGCCGCCTATTCCCCCGATGGCCGCACCCTGGCCTATGTCGCCATGAGCAAACCCGGTTTTGAAGCGGACCGCTTCCACCTGGTCCTGATGGACGTCGCCACGGGCAAGAAACGCACCGTCGCCGACGACTGGGACCGCTCCGTGGCCGACTTCCGCTGGACGCCGGACGGCAAGGCCTTCCTCGTCGCCGCCGATGACGTGGGCCAGCACCGCCTGTTCCACATCGACGCGGCCAGCGGCAAGGTCACGGCCCTGACGGGCAAGGGCGCCGTGGGCGAATTCGACGTGCGCGGCAATACCATCGTGCTGGCGCAGGCCAACCTGGCCTCGGGCGCGCAGCTGTATGCGCGCAAGCTCGATGCCAAATCGGAAACAGCGCCGATGCAGCAGCTGACGAAGCAGAATGCGGCAGCGCTGGCCGACGTGCGTTTCGGCGAATATGAACAGTTCTCGTTTGCGGGCGCGGATGGCGAAACCGTCTACGGCCACGTCATGAAGCCATGGAATGCCAAGGCCGGCGAAAAGTATCCGATCGCCTTCCTCGTGCATGGCGGCCCGCAGGGCAGCTTTGGCAACAGCTGGAGCTACCGCTGGAATCCGCAGGTGTACGCGGGCGCCGGCTACGCCACCGTCTTCATCGACTTCCACGGCTCGACCGGCTACGGCCAGAAGTTCACGGATGCCATCAGCGGCGACTGGGGCGGCAAGCCATTGATCGACCTGCAAAAGGGCCTGGAAGCGGCCACCAAGAAGTTCCCATGGCTGGACCGCGAACGCAGCTGCGCGCTGGGCGCGTCCTACGGCGGCTACATGATGAACTGGATCGCCGGTAACTGGCCGGACGGCTTCAAGTGCCTGGTCAACCACGACGGCGTGTTCGACAACCGCGGCATGGCCTACGCCACGGAAGAACTGTGGTTCACCGAATGGGAAAACGGCGGCACCTACTACGACGCGCCGGCCAAGTACGAGCAGTTCAATCCCGTGAACTTCGTGAAGAACTGGAAGACGCCGATGCTGGTGGTGCAGGGCGACCTGGACTTCCGTATCCCCACAGCACAGGGCCTGGGCACCTTCACGGCGCTGCAGCGCCGCGGCATCCCGAGCAAGCTGCTGGTCTTCCCGGACGAAAACCACTGGGTGCTGAAGCCGGCCAATTCGCTGCTGTGGCATCACACGGTGCTCGATTGGTTGAACACCTATACCAAAAAGTAAGCCTGGCCCGCAGTCAAAAAGCCGCACAGTTTGCACTGTGCGGCTTTTTTTCATCCATCAACTGCGCAATATCAATACGCGATCAATATGCAGCGAGCGCCTTGGCGAACTTCACGATCCACAAGCGGCTCGGGCGTTCGCGGTCGTCGCCGCGCGCCACGCGGATGGTATTGCCTGCGGTGCAGCCGGGGGCGCTGCTGGTGACGATGGCGCCGTTCGCGTCGACGGTGCACTTGGTCACGTCGGCGTCCGCCACTTCCACGCCATTCGCGTCGAAGACCTTGGTTTTCATGCCGAAGTCGTTGTCGTTGGCCAGCGCGATGGTGGAGTCGTCGACGAGGGTCAGGCCTTCGGCCTTTTCCGCCGCCCAGCCGATGGCGTTCAAGTCCAGCAGCAGGGTTTTCTTCAGCGGCGTGACAGCCGCCCAGTCGGCGCCATTGACGGGGGCGCCGCCCATGCTGCTTTTTTCCAGGTCCGAGGTGGTGGCGTTGAAGGCGGCGGCGGCGATGTCCGTGGCGCCCTTCAATTCCACCAGCATCAGCTTGTTGAACACCTTGCCCGACGGCGCGGCGCCCTGCTCGATGACGAGGAACTTGCCGCCGCCCAGCGCCACCATGTCGCCCAGCTTGGCGTTGCCCGTGCGGCCATCCTGGTAGTCGGCAGCATTGAGCGGATACGCATACATCTTGCCGCTGGTGCCCGTCACCGGGTCGAATTCGATCCAGCGCGTGAAGCGGGCAAAGCGCTCGACCTGCTCCGCCTTCTTCGTCACCGAATACATGGCCGTGCCGTCGCTCAAGGGGCTTTGCAGGAAGGCGTACAGCTTGTCGTTGCTGGCATCGAGCGTCATGCCTTCCATGCCGCGGTTCGCGCGGCGCTTGGCGAACAGCGCCGGCAAGCCCTTGCCCGGTTCGTACTTGGCCTGGATCACGCCCGTGGCCGCGTCGAGCTTGACGATGAAGGGGCCGTATTCGTCGGACACCCACAGCGCATTGCGCTTGGCGTCGACGACGATGGCTTCCGAGTCGAGGCCGCCCGCATTGAAGACGGCCTTGCCGGCGGCGTCGAACTTCATCGCATCCATGACGGGAATCTCGGCCGAATTGCCCACCGCGCCCACGGGCACGGGCAAGCCCGAGCTGTTCACCGTGGCCGACACCTTGATCGGCGTTGACGACGTCAGGATGGCGCCGCCCTTGCCGACCGTGATCACGCCAAACGAGGGGGTAAAGCTGGGCGACGGGAAGATCTTGCTGCCGATGGTGCCCTTGCCCGATGGATCGGGCACCAGCGGACCGTCGCCGTTCGGGCCACGGTCCGTCAAGCCATAGAATTCCAGGTCGCCGGCGGCGTTCTTGCCCTTGTAGGCCAGGCCGGAGCCGTACGACGGCAGGAAGCCGTTCGGGAATTCGCCCTTGATCTTGGCGTTCGCGCCTTCGTACGGCACGTAGAATTTATCGGCCGCCTGGATCTGGTAGCGCGTCACCGTGACCTTCACTTCGCCGACGGGATTGGCCTGCGTCAGCGCCTCGTTGACGGGCGCGCCCACCTTGGAAGCGAGGGTGTCCTCGAAATGCTCGCGCACGAGGGCGCGGCGCTCCGCGTCGACGCTGCGGACGGCGAATTTTGCACCCAGTCCCGCCAGGTGCCCCGCCAGCGCCGTATTGAAGACGGCAGGAGCCACGCTGAAATCGAGGGATTTTCCCGCCAGCGCGGCCTTCACGTCGGCCGTGATACGGATGCCGTTCGAAGGATCGCTGTCATCGTCGAGCAATTGCAGCGCCATCAGGCGGTTGACGACCTTGTCGTCCTGCACATTGGCCGTGGCAGCGAGCGCCAGCGGCGTGACCAGGGCGCCGCACTGCGAGGTGCCCAGGGCCAGGCCGCCCACGCTGAAGGTCACCGTATCGCCCGGCATGCAGGTGAATTCGCCCTTGGCGTTGGTGCTGGCCTTGGCCGCGCTGCCGGCCACGTAATCGAGACCTTCCACCGCGCCGTCGAGGAAGACGCCCGTCGTCGCCACCGGCTTGGCCGGCTCCTTGTTATCGCTGCCGCCGCAGGCGGACAGGCACAAGCTTGCGGCAATGGCCAGCAGGGTCAGTTTCGGACTCGGTTTCAGGGTCGCTACAGCGTTCATGCATTCCTCGGTTCAGGTTGGGAGTGAAACCGGGAAGACTAACTGAACATAATGACAAGGTTATGACAGGGGCGCGGCCATTGGCGTATCCGCAACAGGTCCGCCGATGCCGCCGAAGCGGCCGTCCGCCTGGCGCCGGAACTGCTTGGGCGTGACGCCCTTCACCTGCAGGAAGCGGCGGTTGAAGTTGGCCACGTTCTGGAAACCCACGTCGTAGCAGACGTTCGACACATACTGGTCGGTATCCATCAGCAGCTGGCACGCCTTGTTGATGCGCAGCCGGCTGATGAAATCGGTAAAACTGTTACCCGTCGCCTTGCGGAAGAAGCGCGAGAATTTACTCAGCGACATGCCCACCTGCTCGGCCAGCATTTCCGCCGAAATCGGTTCGCGGTAATTCTCCGTGATGTAGTTGAGGACGGCATTCACCTTGGCCAGAGTGGCATCGTCGTCGTACGAGCGCAGGGAGGCGCTCGACAGCAGGCGGTAGTTGGCCGTGCGCGCCAGCTTGCTCATCAATTGCACGAATTCGGCGAAACGCTCGGCGCCATGCGTGGCGCGAATGCGCGCCAGGTGCTGCTCCGCCTCCTGTCCCATCTCGAAAAACTCCACGCCGTAGCTGGAGCGCTCGAGCAGGGGCAGCAGCTCGCGCAGTTCGGGAATGACGCGCGCGGCGCCCGCCAGCGGCGCGTGGGCGAACTGCACGATCATGTCGCGCAGGGCCACGCCGCCCTCCGGCAGCACGTTGGAAATCCAGTTGTGCGGCAGGCGCGGCCCCGTCAGCACCAGGTGGCCGGGCGAGAATTCGCCGATATAGTCGCCCACGAAGAGGCGCCCGCTGGTGGCGACGATCAGGTGCAGCTCGTATTCCTCGTGGCAGTGCCAGCGCACGCGCGAGCTGGGATAGCCATGTTCCAGGTAATTGATGATGCCGTCGTAGCTTTCGCGTTCCAGCTCGGGCGCCTTGCGCTCGCCGTCCTTGTGCCACAGGTGTTCCATGCTCGTCTCTCCCAGGCTGTCCCCGCCCGTGCCCTCGAATGTACCTCAAAAAGCTTCACTCGCCAAAGCGGCCCAGCGCCTGCTGGCGGAATTCCTTCGGCGTCATGCCTTTCAATTCCAGGAAGCGCCGGTTGAAATTGGCCACGTTGTTGAATCCCGCCTCGTAGCAGATGTTGCTCACATAGCGCTCCGTCTCCATCAGCAGCTGGCATGCCTTGTTGATGCGCAGGCGGTTGACGAAATCCGTGAAGCTGTTGCCCGTCGCGCTGCGAAAGAAGCGCGAAAACGTCCGCTCCGGCATGTCCACCTGCTCGGCCAGCTGCTTCAGCGAGAACTGGCTGCTGTAATTGTGCACGATGTAGTTGATGGCCGAACTGATGCGCGCCAGCGCCACGTCGTCGTCGCTCGACTGCATCGGCACCGTCGACAGCAGCTGGTAGTCGCTGGTCTGCGCCAGCTCGCCCAGCAGGGTGAGAAATTCGATGAAGCGCGGCAGGCCACTCGTGTCGCGGATGCGCCGGAAGCGCCGCAGCGACAGCTCGCTGACGCCGAAGAATTCCACGCCATGCAGGGCGCGCTGCAGCAACGGGAAGATTCCCTTCAGTTCCGGGATGACGGCCGCCATCGACGCCAGCGGCGGGTGCGAAAACTGGATCACCATGTCGCGCAGGGCCACGCCCCCTGGCGGCGTGTCGAGCGAGACCCAGTTATGCGGCACGCGCGGCCCCGTCAGCACCAGGTGGCCAGGCGTGAACTGGCCGATATAGTCGCCGACAAACACCTTGCCGCTGCTCTCGACGATCAGGTGCAGCTCGTACTCGTCGTGGTAATGCCAGCGCACCAGCGAATTGGGAAAGCCGTGCTCCAGGTAGCGGATGAAGCCGAAACTGCCTTTCGGCTCGAAGCCGGGCGTGGCGTCGCGCTGCTGCTCGTGCTCCATCTGCGGCAGGGAGGAATCGGCTTTGCGTTGCATGGCGCGCCCTCCCCGTCAGGCCACGACCTGTTCGAGCGCGGCGCGCGCCCCCAGTCCGTACAGGCTGGCCAGCGACTCGCCCACCGCCTGCGTGAAGGCTGGCGTGTCGCTCAAGTCGCCGAACAGCTGGCGCAGCGACAGCAGCGCCGTGGCATCCGCCCCGCCCTGCAGCGCCAGCTCGCGCAGGCGCGCCGCGTACGGATCGCTCAAAGGCATCTCGTGCCCCTGCTCGTCGTGGCCTTCCAGGTAGCGGAACCAGCACGCCACCGTGAAGGCCAGCAGCTTGATGGCGCCGCCCCGCGCCAGCGCTTCGCGCACGGACGGCAGGACGAATTTCGGGATGCGCGCCGAGCCTTCCGTGCCGATGCGCGCCAGCTGGTCGCGCACGGCCGGATTCGAGAAGCGCTCGATCAGCGTATCTTTATACTGCGCCAGATCGATGCCTTCCACCGTATCGAGCAGCGGCGTGACCTCGTCATCCATCATGCGCCGCACGAGTGCGCGGATGCCGGCATCGCCCATCGCTTCGTGCGCGAACGTGTAGCCCAGCTGCATGCCAATGTAGCACAGCGCCTGGTGGCTGGCGTTGAGCAGGCGCAGCTTCATCTTTTCATACGGCAGCACATCATGCGTCATCTGCGCGCCCACCTTTTCCCAGGCCGGGCGGCCCTGCGGGAATTCATCCTCGATGACCCACTGGCGGAACGGCTCGCACACGACGGGCCAGGCGTCGACGATGCCGAAGGTGTCGCGCACGAGCGCCCGGTGTTCGTCCGTGGTGGCGGGCGTGATGCGGTCGACCATGCTGTTGGGGAAGCTGCCATGCGTGGCCAGCCAGCGCGCCAGTTCCAGGTCGCGCAGGGCGACAAAGGCCAGCAGCATCTTGCGCGTGACGTCGCCATTGTTTTGCAGGTTATCGCAGGACATGATGGCAAACGGCGCCAGTCCCCGCTGGTGGCGCAGGGCCAGGGCGGCGGCCAGGTAGCCGAACGAGCAGCGCGGCGCCTGCGGGTGCGCCAGTTCGTAGGCAATGTCGGGATGATCCGCATCAAACTCGCCCGTGCCCTGGTTGACGTAGTAGCCGCCTTCCGTGATCGTCAGCGAGACGATGCGCGTGCCTGCATCGGCCAGCTTTTCCAGCACGGCCTGCGGGTCGTCGGGCGCATACAGGTATTCGCCGATGCAGCCGACGATGCGCGCGGCATCTCCGGCCGCGCTGCGCTCGACGACCGTGTACAAGCCGTCCTGCGCCCGCATGGCGTCGCGCATGGCCGCATCATGCGCGAGCAGGCCCACGCCGCAGTAGCTCCATTGTGCCTGCCCGGGCAGGGCCGATAAGTCATCGAGGTAGACGGCCTGGTGGGCGCGAAAAAAACCGCCCACGCCGATATGCACGATGCCGGGCACGAGCGCCTCGCGCGCATACGCGGGCACGGCCACATTCGCTGGCAGCCGCGCCAGGTTCGCCTGGTTCAATGCGATAGCCGTCATCACAGCGCTCCTTTCGCCGCCGCGTAGGTCTTGCCGGCGCGGTCGAAATAATGCACGAAGCCCGGCTCGAACGTCAGGTGCGTCTGCTGGCCCGGCTGCAGGCTGCTGCGCTCCGCCCCGCGCGACACCACCTGCACATTGTTCGGCAGGCGCACATAGGTGAGGGTTTCCACGCCCAGGGATTCCACCAGGTCGACGGTGACGGGCACGCTGCCCGGCTGCGCCGCCCCCAGGTGCACGTGTTCGGGACGGATGCCGACGAAGCCGTCCCCCTGCGCCGCGCTGCCAGCCTGCGCCAGCAACTGCGGCGCCGCGTCGGCGGGCACCACGTTCATGCTGGGCGTGCCGATGAACTGCGCGACGAAGCGGTTGGCGGGACGGTCATACAGCTCCAGGGGCGAGCCATGCTGCTCGATCTGCCCGTCGCGCAGCACCACCACCCTGTCGGCCAGGGTCATCGCTTCCACCTGGTCGTGCGTGACATAGATGGTGGTGGCGCCCAGCTCGCGGTGCAGCTTGGCGATCTCGATGCGCGTCTGCACGCGCAGGGCCGCGTCGAGGTTCGACAGCGGTTCATCGAACAGGAACACCTTCGGGTCGCGCACGATGGCGCGGCCGATGGCCACCCGCTGGCGCTGGCCGCCCGACAGTTCCTTCGGCGTGCGTTCCAGGTATTTTCCCAGGTCGAGGATGGCGGCCGCCTTGTCCACTTTTTCGCGGATGATGGCGGGATCGACGCCCGCCAGTTTCAGGGCGAACGACATGTTCTGGAACACCGTCATGTGCGGATACAGCGCGTACGACTGGAACACCATCGCCAGGTCGCGCTTGGACGACGGCAGGTTGGTGATGTCGCGCCCGTCGAGCGACAGCTTGCCGCCGTCGATGGGTTCCAGGCCCGCGATCAGGCGCAGCAGGGTTGACTTTCCGCAACCCGACGGTCCCACGAAGACGACAAACTCGCCCTGCCGGATCTCCAGGTCGATGCCCTTGATGGCGCGGTGCTCGCCAAAGAATTTCTCGATATTGCTCAGTTGAAGGTAAGCCATGATGTCATCCAATAGTGTTTACTTAACAGCGCCGAAGGTCATGCCCTGGACCAATTGTTTCTGGCAGAACCAGCCCAGCGCCATGATGGGCGCAATCGCCATCAGCGACGCGGCCGACAATTTGGCCCAGAACAGGCCTTCCGGACTCGAATATGAGGCGATCAGCCAGGCCAGGGTGCCCGCGTTGGAGGCGCCCAGGTTCAGCGACCAGAACGATTCATTCCACGACCACACCATGCACACGAGGGCGGTGGAAGCGATGCCGCCCACGGACAGGGGCAGCACGACGTGGCGGAACTCGTCCCACACGGTGGCGCCGTCCATACGCGAGGCCTCGAGGATTTCGCGCGGCAACTCCTTCATGCTCGTGTACAGCAGCCAGATCATGATGGGCAGATTCATCAGCATGAACATGATGGTCAGGCCGATGCGCGTATCGAGCAGGCCGAAGTACTGGTAGCAGATATAGATGGGCATCAGGGCGCCCACGCCGGGCATGTAGCGCGAACTGAGCATGAATTTCAGCAAGCCGATGGTGCCGCCCGTGGGAAAGAAGGCCATGGAATACGCGGCCGGGATGGCGATCAAGAGGCCGATGGCCGTCGAGACGACGCTGGTAAACAGCGAGTTCCACGCGTAGCCGAAGTAATTGTCGCGCGCCAGCACTTCGCGGAAGCTGTCGAGCGTGGGCGTGAAGAACAGCAGCGGCGGCGTGGCGATGGCCTGCCCTTCCGTCTTGAAGGCCATCAGGCCCAGCCAGAAGATGGGGAAGAACAGCAGCAGCGCGCACAGCCAGGCGGCGGCCGTGCGGCTATAGAGATGAAGTTTGCTATGCATCAAGGTCTCCTTATTTCGACAGGTTCTTGCCGATGACGCGCATCAGGAAGAAGGCGGCGATGTTGGCAATGAGCACGGCGAACAGGGCGCCGGCCGAGGCCGCTCCCACGTCATACGACAGCAGCGCCTGCTGATAGATCATGAAGGTGATGGTCGTCGTGTCGAAGCCGGGACCGCCGCCCGTGGTGGTAAAGATTTCCGCAAAGATCGACAGCAAAAAGATCATCTCGATCATCAGCACAACCGAGACGGCGCGCCCCAGGTGGGGAATGTAGAGGTAGCGCAACTGTTGCAGATAGGTGGCGCCATCCATGCGGGCCGCTTCCAGCTGCTCGCGGTCCATCGATTGCAGGGCCGTCATGAAGATCAGGCAGGCAAACGGCAGCCATTGCCACGAAACCATCATGATGATCGAGAACAAGGGGTGGGCCGACAGCCAGTCGACGGGCGTGGCGCCAAAGAAGATGCTGATCTGCGCAAACAGGCCGTAGATGGGGTTGAGCAGCATGTTCTTCCACATCAGGGCATTCACGGCCGGCATGACGAGAAACGGCGAAATCAGCAGCACGCGCACGATGGCGCGCCCCGGGAACGCTTCATTGATCAGCAAGCCCAGCGCCGTGCCCAGCACCACCGTGACCAGCATGACGGAAAACAGCAGGGTAAACGTGTTCTGCAAGGCCGGCAGGAACGAGGCATCGGTAAAGAAAAAGTGGAAATTGGCCAGGCCATGGAAAGGATGGCCGCTCGGATCGAGCATGGAATAGCGCACGAACGAGTAATACAGGGTGATCAGCAGCGGGATCACGGAAATGACGGAGACGGCAACGACGGCCGGCGTCAGCAAAGTCCGGGGGATAAAGCGTTTCATAGGGTTCTCTTGAGACGTGAGGTGAGTGATTGATCTCTGCAATAGCAAGGCCAGTCATGTCACCTGTTTTACAAACCAAACGGCACAACAAAGATGCCTGACAAAACCGTAGCGAGCGGCAGTGAGGCTCGGCGCCCCCTTGTGGCCGAGAAGCGCAACCGTACTTTAGTACGGGGGCGCCGAGCCGGTGAGCATCGCCGGCCGCAAAGCGCGACGCGCAGCAGGTTTGGTCAGGCTATCCTCTTACTTGTAATAGCCACCCTTGCGCATCTCGCGTTCCGCCGTCTGCTGCGACAATTCCAGCGCCTGCTCCACCGTCACCTTGCCCAGCAGCGCCGCCGCCATCTGCTGGCCCGCCGCCACGCCGATCACCTGGAATTCGGGAATCGAGGCGAACTGCACGCCCACGTAAGGCGACGGCGGCAAGGTGCTTTGCACGGCGCGCGTGGTGGACAGGGCCTTGCCTTCGGCGGCCGCGAATTTCGCCACTTTCTGGAACTCGGGACTCGCATATGTCGACTTGCGCGTGCCCGTCGGCACGTTGGCCCAGCTCGTTTCCTTGGCCACCAGTTTCACGTAGTCGGGCGACGTGGCCCAGTTGATGAAGCGCTGCGCCTCGTTCGGGTGCTTGGAGCTCGACGGGATGGCCAGCGACCAGATCCACAGCCAGTTGGCGCCCCGTTCCGTCACGCCCACGGGCGACTGGGCGAATGCCACCTTGTCGGCCACCTTGCTCTGCTTGGGGTCCGTGATGAAAGAGGCGGCGATCGTCGCATCGATCCAGATGCCGCACTTGCCCTGGTTGAACAGCGCCAGGTTTTCATTGAAACTGTTGGCGGCCGCGCCCGGCGGGCCGTATTTCTTCATCAGGTCGACGTACATATTGACCGCGTCCTTCCACGGCTTGCTCGTGAATTGCGGCTTCCACTGCATGTCGAACAGCTGGCCGCCATAGGAATTGGCCATGGTGGTGATGAGGGCCATGTTGTCGCCCCAGCCCGGCTTGCCGCGCAGGCAGATGCCGTACACGCCGTTGGCCGGGTCGTGCAGCTTGGCGGCCACGTCGCGCAACTGGTTCCACGTGGGGCGGTCTTCGATGGTCATGCCCGCTTTTTTGACCAGGTCGCTGCGGTACATGATCATCGAGCTTTCGCCGTAGAACGGTGACGCGTACAGCTTGCCGTCGCCGGACAGTCCTTCGCGGATGGCGGGCAGCAAGTCGTCGATGTCGTACTTGGCATCCGGCTTGATGGGGATCAACCAGTTTTTCTTGCCCCAGATGGGGGTTTCATACAGGCCGATGGTCATCACGTCGAACTGGCCGCCCTTGGTGGCGATATCGGTCGTCATGCGCTGGCGCAAGACGCCCTCTTCCAGGGTCACCCACTTGAGCTTGATGTCGGGATTGGCTTGCTCGAAGAACTTGCTGAGCTTTTGCATTTCGATCATGTGGCCGTTGTTGACGGTGGCGATGACGAGGTCGGTTGCGGCCCAGACGGACGAGGCGAAGCAGAAGGCGCCGGCGCACAGCGCGGCAATGGCGGTACGTTTCATTGTGTGTCTCCAGTGTTTTTTGTCGTTGGCAATGCTCAGGTACTTAGCACCACGACCACAATGTAGCACCGGACTTTGATACTTTCTGATACTCCGAAACCGCAATTCGATACTCTTTTGCAGGCCCGCTATGCGCAAGAGTATCGACATGAGGCAAAAACAACACTCTGAAAGAAAGTATCGCGACTTGCCCATTTTGTATCAGGCTGGTTAAAAAAGCGCTGCTAGACTTGGTTTTCGGCATTAGACCGTGCGCGGTGGCGACCTCAGGCGCCGCCGCTACCACCTACATCCTTCTGGAGACTGCATGAACCGCACAGCATTGAAAACCTTGCCCGCCCTGCTCCTGGCCATCGCCAGCGCTTCCGCCCTTGCCGACCCCATGTACCCATCCGATGCCGAAGGCTTCCACGGCTACCTGCGCGCTGGCGCCGGCAGCAATACCTCGGGCGATGGCGGCTCACAAGGCTGCTTCGGTCTGGGCGGCAATACCATGAAATACCGTCTGGGCAATGAGTGCGACGCCTACACGGAATTCGGCTATACCAAGTCCATCGCCAAGTCCGGCGGCGTGAACTACCTGGCCACCATCTGGGTCAACGCCTACGCGCCGAATTCCGATTTCGGCGACCACAAGCTGGGCATCGTCAAGGCCTACGTCGAAGCGCAGGGACTCGATTTCCTGAACGGCGGCACGGCCTGGGTCGGCAAGCGTTTCTACTACCGTCCCGACATCCACATGCTGGATATGCAGTACATCAATATGAACGGCACGGGCGCCGGCCTGGACCGCATTCCCGCCGGCCCGGGCAAATTCTCGTACGCCTTCTTCAAGGATAACGACATCAATGCCCGCGATCCCGTCACGGGCGCCATCCTCGGCACCCGTTCGGCCGTGCGCCAGAACTTCATCTACGGCGAAATTCCCGTGAATGAAAACGGCACCCTGGACCTGGCTGCCACCATCATCACGGCCGAAGGCAAGGACAACGACATCTACGGCCCGAAACATAACGGCTGGCAACTGTCGGCCTTCCACCGTCAAGGCAAGGTGTTTGGCGGCGGCAATACCTTCGGCGTGCAGTACGGCGTCGGCCCTGGTATCGGCGGCGACGGCAACGGCCAGTTCGGCGCCTCGGGCAACACGGCTTTCGGTTCGGACCGCAAGCGCACCCGCGTCTTCAATGACATGGCGATCCAGCCGATGGAAAACTTCGGCATGGAATTCGTTGCCCTGTGGCAAAAAGACGAATCGAACGCCAGCGGTTCCTCGACCTGGACCTCGGTCGGCGTGCGTCCCGTCTACGCGTTCACCAACAACTTCAAGCTGGTGGGCGAACTGGGCACGGACCGCGTGACGCAAGCGGGCGGCCTGCCGGCCAAGCGCCTGACCAAGCTGACCATCGCGCCGACGATCTCGGCCGGTCCTGGCCTGTGGTCGCGTCCCGAGCTGCGCGCTTTCGTGACGTACGGCAAGTGGAACGATGCGGCCACCGCCTCGGTCAATGCAGCCAACAACGGCGGTCCGATCTACAACAACAATACCAGCGGCACGTCGTACGGCTTCCAAGTGGAAACCTGGTTCTAAACACCGAACCAAACCTGCTGTGCGGCCTGCGATGCTCACCGTGCTCTAGCACGGTTGCGCTTCTTAGCCACAAATCACTGCCGCTCGTGGCGGTTTTGTCCGGCGTTTTACTACACAAGAAGCTGCATACAAAAGGGCGGAACCTCGGTTCCGCCCTTCTTTGTTTACCCTGCCGGATTCAACTTACGGCAAGGCCACCGGCAGTTCCGGATACTCTTGCGTCAGCGCATACTTGGTGCCGCCCACGGTGACCGTGTAGTTGGCCGGTCCCGAGATCGGCAGGCGGTAGTTCAGGGTCAGCGCCACGGAACCGCCCGGCGCCAGCGATTGCCAGGCGGGAATCGCGAAGCGGGCCCGGTTGTAGTTCTTCGTGAAGCCGCCAATATTGTTCGGCCCCGTGTAGCCGGCATTGATCACCGTCAAGCCGAAACCCGACTGGTCGCTCATGTCCGACGGCGCGGACACGGGATAGTCGAATTCCACCACGGTGCCGCCCGGCAATGTCGACGCCGTGTTGTTCTTCACCGTCATCACCGGGTTGATGGGGAAGTTGTTGTCGCCCAGCTTCCAGCCACCGAGGGTGATGCTGATGTTGGCCGCCGTGCCCGGCATGGCGATTTCGGCGCGCTTGTTGCCATACACGCCGGCCGTGCGGAAGGCCTGGTACAGCACGTCCGTCAGGGTGGTGCCCATGAAGTACTCGCCCTTGCCGCCGTTGCGCGTGGCATCCCAGGCATAGTCGCCCGCCATTTCCCAGATCATTACGCCGCCGATATTGTTGTTGACGATGTACTGGGCCTTGGCCGCGATCGATTGCGTGGTTTCCGTGGAAATGAACACCTTCTTGGTCGCATTCCACAGCCACGGCGCCACCATGGTGCTGCTGTAGTACGGCACGTAACTGCCCACCAACGCCTTGTCCGTGACCTTATACGCGTCCAGGTAGCTCGGCACGATGCCGTTTTGCAAGTTCAGCGCATGCCAGATGGGGTTGCCGCCGCCTGGCGTGGGCTTGCCTTGGGTATCGAGGTCGTACCACACGTTGTCGATGCCGGTGGCGCCCATGCCGCAGGTTTTCACGCCAGCACAGGTGACCGTGGAATTGGTCAGCGCCGTCGTGCCCCACAGGCCGTTGGTGCCGCCCGTCACATCCTTCCAGCCCCGCGTGTAGAACGGCACGCCGATATTGATGCGGCCCGCCTGCATGGCGCCCCGGTAGTAGCGATAGGCCCAGTCCGTGTTCAGATAGCCGATGTTCTGGTACTGATAGGCGTTACCGGCGCGCAATTCGCCATCGTTGCCATCGTCAAACAGCGCCGCATTCGGTCCCACGTACTGGTTCCACGCGCCGTGCAAGTCGTAGGTCATCAGGCTGGCGTAATCGAGATATTTCAATCCCGACATGTTTTCCTCGCCCCGCAGCACCCAGCCCGAGGCGGAGCCGGCGATGGTCAGCAGATAGTATTTATTGTCCTGCACGGCCGCTTCGTCGAGCTTCTGGCGCAGTACTTTCAGCAGCACGTTGTAGCTCGTCATCAAGCCCGCCAGGCGCGGTTTCGAGGCGGCGAAGTCGTTCGGATTGCCCGCTTCATTGTTGGTCGTCGGATGTTCGTAATCGACATCGACGCCATCGAAGAAGTTGTATTGGCGCACGAAGGCCACCATGGAATCGGCCAGGGTATTGATGCCGGCCGTATTCACGCTGCCATCCGCATTCGTCGTGGCCGTATAGAAGCCGCCGCTGCCGGCCCAGCCGCCCACGGAAATCATCAGTTTCACGCCCGGATACTTCTTCTTGTATTGCGACAGCAAGTTGAAGTGGCCCTTGTACGGCAAGGACGGGTCCATGGCCGCGGCCGGGATGTTCGGCCAGGTGAGGCCCGTGTCCGGATTGGCCGCGCCGCTGCCGATGGCGATTTTCGACGTGGCCGGATCGACGGAGGCAAACGCATAGTTCAGGTGGGTAATCTTGTCCCACGGCAGGTTATTCACCAGGTAGGTCGGGCTGCCATCGGCGCCCGTGCGCCAGCTGGCGAAATAGCCGACGATGCGCCGGTTCAAGCCATTGCCCAGCACTTCGCGGCCATTCGCGTCATACACCTTGCAATACGGCACATTCGGCACGGCCGAAATCAGGCCGTCCGGACGGCAAGCCGTCGGCGTCGGCGTTGGCGTAGGCGTCGGAGTCGGCGTCGGAGTCGGAGTCGGCGTCGGGGTTGGCGTCGGGGTGGGCGTCGGGGTGGGCGTCGGAGTCGGCGTCGGGGTGGGCGTCGGCGTCGGTGTCGGCGTATCCGTCACGGCCCATGGCCCCCACTGGTCGGCGGCGCTGGGGACATTGCCTTGCGTCCACCACTTGGCCTTGTAGCTGACGCCCTGGTAAGTGACGCACTGGCCGCCCGTGTAGACGGTGGCGGCATCCCAGACTGCGCACGCCTCGACGGTGGCGAGCAAGGTGTTCGGCGTGGCCGTCGTGCCTTCCTGGCCGCCGCCGCAAGCGACGAGCACGCCGCTGAGCAAGGCCATCAATAATGCATTCGATTTCATGTGGTATCTGTCTCCGTTATGGTTGTACATCGAGAGCTGTTGCAGGCCCCTCAAGGGGCTCTTGTCAACTGTTATCCCTGGCCGGCTTCCTGCACTTGCTGTTACTGCAACTTCACATTCCAGTTGGCTTCCACGCATTTCACGTAGTTCCCGGCCAGCAAGGCGCTGTACGGGGTTTGATAACTGACCAGCTGGCATTGGTTTTCGCCACCCGCGCTCCAGTTCTTTTCCCAATAGATGTTGTAGGAAGCGGAACTGGCCGGGGTGAAACGCTGCATGTTGGCGCACGACAATTGTTCGCCGGAATAATCCCAGCCCATGTCGGCGGCAAACTGCTTGTAGTAATCGATGCGGTTTTGCGCGGCCTGCTTTTCCGTGCCCTGTCCGCATTCGGCATTGATGATCATGATGGTGGTGGCGAAGTTGTTCCCCGCTCCCGCCGCCGTATCGGCCGCGTTCGGCACCCAGGTGCCGTCGAGCACGTGCAGCATCGATGGCTTCGGCGGTTGCGGATAGACGAAGAAGAACGTGGCCGAGGCCAGGTTCAGCCAGGTCGACGCCACCAGGTCCGGATTCTTCAGCAGCACGGATTGATCGCCGTCATGCATGGCTTGCGAAAACGGCCCATAGTTGTAGTTATAGGACAGTTGCTTGGCGCCGCGGCCAAAGTATTTCTTGAAGCTGCCATCGGCGTTGGTACCGCAGGTCCATACCTTGTTGAAGACGGGGTCGGCGCACTCGATGTTGTAGCCGCAGCCGGCGCCCGTTTCATCGCAGCCCAGCTCGCGCAAATACTTCAAGCCCTGGCGCCATTGCGGCAGCGGGCTGCTGGCGTTATGGTCGCCCGTCTCCTGTCCGAAGTGGGCAAACATGGTGGCCAGGCTGTGGCGGCAGATGGCGTCCGCATTGCGCCCGTCGGCGTAGTCGTCGCACACGGCGGGAAACTTGGCCACGGCCTGCAGGAAACGCTGGTAAGTGTAGCTGGCGTCGCGCGCGGCAAAATAGTAATCCCACTTCGCCGCCGGCAGCAGGCGCTCGACGCGCTTGACGTTGAGTGGATTGCTGGCCAGGCCAGGCTGCACGGCTTCGACGGCCGTATTGCCCAGGGTACGGATCGAGGCCTTGACCTTGCGGAAGAAATCGTTGTTCGTCAGCGCCGCCTCGTTGGCCTCGGCCTGGGCCTTGGTGGGCACGCCTGGCGTCGGGGTAGGCGTGGGTGTCGGCGTGGGTGTCGGCGTTGGTGTCGGGGTGGGCGTAGTCGTGTCGAGGCTCCACGGTCCCCACTGGTCGTTGCTTGGCGCCGTGCCCTGCACCCACCATTTGGCGCGGTAGACCTTGCCGTCATAGACGACGCACTGGCCCGCCGTGTAGACGGCAGCGGCGCTCCAGGCTGCGCAACTGTCGCTGGCGGCCGTGGCGGCCAGCAGGGTCGATGGGGGCTCGGTGGTGGAATTGCCGCCGCAAGCGAGCAGCGCGCTGCCCAGCAGGCCGGCCATCAAGGGCGAGGCCAGCCGGCTTATATGCCGTGTCTTCACAATGTCTCCTGAACGTTATACGAAAACTATCGGGGTAGCTTTTTTGTACGTAAAGAAAGCGCAGCGAAGCATCGGCTTTCTGCACAGAGAATGCGACGCCGAAAATTGGTAGTCAAGTGGTTTTATATAACGGTGTTTTTTACAATACCAGTGACTGCAGGCGGTCTGGCCACGCCGTGGGAGGCAAAGAATGAGGCGAGGAAAAAAAGATCTTGCCGCGAGCGATGCCGGCAATACCGCGCGAGCGGTGGCGCGGCAAGTGGTATTAGCACTGCCGCGCCCGTTTCAGGAGGAAGGCGCGCCGGCGCGCGGCCATTGCGGAGAATCCACGTCGCAAAACCAGCCGCAGGCACTGTCGATTTGCGTCACGCATTCCACGGACCGGGCCATCAAGGCCTCGAAACGCACGCCATCCAGCGCCCTCAGGGGCGCACCGCTGGTGCGGTCCAGCCCGTGCCAGGGGGGCGACGAAGTCGTCGCAGGACGATGCGCTGCTGCGTCTCGGTGAAGCCGCGGACCTGGCCCGGCTCCCGTAGGCAGGCGGCTACCCTGGCCTCTGGCGCCAGTTGCGGCAGCAGCTTTACGCAGTGCAGCCAGGCGTGGTTCTTGTCGATCACGTCCAGCTAAAAAACATCGTCGCTGACCATGCGCCGCATGGCCAGCAAGGCGGAGCCGGCGCGCGGCAAGCCTGACACGCCGATAAGGTTGGAGGCTCTTGCATTCCAGCCAGATTGAAAATGGCCATGGCCATTTACCGCTTGCGCGGGATAGCAAGCAGCAAAAAAAATGCCGCTTCGCAAAGATTACGAAGCGGCATTTTTAACTGGCCAGGCCAGCTGGCAAATGTTTACTGACTTTCGATACTGGTATTGCCCGCTTCGCCAGGCAGGCGCAAGCCCGTGTCGACCACGCTCAGGCGCAAGCCCGGCAAGGCATTCGCATTGACCGACGCGGCCACCTGCACCACCGGCGAGCTGGCCGGAGGCGGTTCGCTGCCCTGCAATGCCACCACCACGTCTTCCTTGCTGGTGATGGTCTCGCCTTTCGCCACCACTTCGGCCTGCACCATATTGCCTTGCGATGGCGCCACATTGGCGGCAGCGATCACGCTGGT
The DNA here is from genome assembly GCF_059420905.1 of Janthinobacterium sp. GW821-FHT03C08. Taxonomy (NCBI): domain Bacteria; kingdom Pseudomonadati; phylum Pseudomonadota; class Betaproteobacteria; order Burkholderiales; family Oxalobacteraceae; genus Janthinobacterium; species Janthinobacterium sp. GW821-FHT03C08. The sequence goes on from NZ_JBWKUP010000023.1 coordinate 85,965, forward strand.
CACGGCACTTTGCAGCGCTACGGTGGGCTTCACCGTCAATACGCCAGGCGTGTAGGTGAGCGCATAGTTGGTCGACGATTGGCCGGCGGCCGATACCAGATAGCTGCCCGCCGCCGATCCCGTGGTGGCCGGCGTGCTAAACACCAGGTTGCCGCTGACCTCTGCGGCCAGCGTATCTCCGGCCAGCAAGCCCGTGTAGCTGGCCGTAAAGTCCGGATTCACGCGGCCCTGGTCTTTTTCAGCATTGTTCACCAGCACGCCCAATGCCGCTTGCGTGATACTGGCCGTCAAGCCGGTCGGGTTGCTCACCGTGTAATTGCTGGCCAGGCCAGTGCTGCTGTCAACCAGGGTCGTCCCGGTCACCGTCACGGCCTTGGCACTGGCAGCATTCTTGTCGGCAAACGTTGCCGTCTGGCCCGCAATACCGAGAGTCTCTCCAGCGACCAGCCCGCTCAAGGTGCCAACGGACAAGCTGGCCTGCACGTTGCCGTCATAGACCTTATTGCCCGCCAGCTGGCCCGTCACCGTCAAGGCCTTGGCCGTGATGCTGGCCGTCAAGCC
>NZ_JBWKUP010000024.1:0-68697 GCF_059420905.1 Janthinobacterium sp. GW821-FHT03C08
CGGATCGCCGGCGATACGCTGACGGTGGCGGGCAACGCGGCGTTTGGCGACAAGAACGCGGGCGCTGGCAAGACCGTGACTGTATCGAATGTGGCGCTGGCTGGCCTCGATGCGGGCAACTACGTGCTGAGCGCGAATACCGGCAGCACGACGGCCGACATCGCGGCACGCACGCTGAATGTCAGCTTGAGCGGCATCAACAAGACTTATGACGGCACCGTTGCTGCCGGCGTGACGTTTGGCGACGACCGGATCGCCGGCGATACCCTGACGGTGGCGGGCAATGCGGCGTTTGGCGACAAGAATGCGGGCACGGGCAAGACCGTCAATGTATCGAATGTGGCGCTGGCTGGACTCGATGCGGGCAACTACGTGCTGAACGCGAATACCGGCAGCACCACGGCCGATATCGCCGCGCGCACGTTGAATGTCAGCTTGAGCGGCGTCAACAAGACCTATGACGGTACCGTTGCTGCCGGCGTGACGTTTGGCGACGACCGCATCGCCGGCGACACCCTGACGGTGGCGGGCAATGCAACGTTTGGCGACAAGAATGCGGGCACGGGCAAGACCGTCAATGTGTCGAATGTTGCGCTGGCTGGCCTCGATGCGGGCAACTACGTGCTGGGCGCGAATACCGGCAGCACCACCGCCGATATCGCCGCGCGGGCATTGCATCTGTCCGGCGTGGTCGGCAATAAGGTTTACGACGGCATGACGGGGGCGCAGGTGGTGCTGGGCGATGACCGCGTTGCCGGCGACAGCTTGACGGCCTCTGCCGTCGCCAATTTCTCTGACAAGAATGTGGGGACAGGCAAGGCCGTCAACCTGATTGGCGCCGCACTGGCGGGCGCCGATGCGGCGAATTACTTTATCGTCTTGCCGACGGGCTTGCTGGCCAGCATCACGCCAGCCAGCCTGACCCTGGGTGGCGTGAGTGCCGCCGGCAAGGTGTACGACGGCAGCACGAGCGCCACGGTCAGCGCGACGGCGACGGGCATCCTGGGACAGGATGTGGTCAGCGTGGTGGGCGGCAGCGGCAGCTTTGCCGACAAGAATGCCGGCGCCGGCAAGGTGGTGACGGCCAGCGGATTCCGCTTGGCGGGTGCCGACGCGGGCAACTACACGCTCGACACCACGGGCGGCACGGCGCAGGCAGCGATTACGCAGAAGCAAGTATCCACCTGGGTTGGCAGCGGCAGCGGCTTGTGGAGCGACGCGGCCAACTGGGATGGCGGCGTGGTACCGGAAGGCGCGAACGTGCTGGCCGTCGATTTTTCCAACAGCACGGGCGTCGTCACCTACAACGCGGCGGCAGGCAACACCATCCTGAAAAATATCAACTCGGCATCGGGCTTGTTGTTGACGGGGGGCAGCCTGACTCTGGGCGAAAGCGTGCTGGACCGTTCCGTGCTGAGCGGCCTGGCGGGCCTGGAAATCAGCGGCGGCAGCCTGCTGCTGAATGGCAGCCTGTCGTCCGGCCGCTACGCGCAAAACGGCGGTGTGCTGAGCGGTACGGGTAACTTGCTCGTGGCTAACAGCTTCAGCCAGGTGGCTGGCGCCATCCGCCTGGCGGGCCAGTTGTCCATCACGCAAGCGAGCGGCGATCTGCGCTTCGCCAGCCTGGCGGCGAACGAGGTGCGTTTGCATGCCCTGGCCGGCGCCATCGGCCAGGACGGCGCGCTGGTCGCCGGCAGCCTGACGGCGCAGGCGCAGAATGGCATCGTGCTGGGCAATGCGGGCAACCAGGTGGGGAGTTTTAGTGCCAGCAATAGCGCGGGCGGCGGCATCGTGCTGAACAATACCTCGGCGCCGGGTCAGTTGACCCTGGGCACGCTCGTTACGGGGGCAGGCAATATCGCCATCGACAACACGGGTGGTATCGCGGCTGGCGATATCAATGCGAATGGCGGCAATGTGACCTTGACGGCGCACAGCCCCGTCACCGTGGGCGGCAAGATCCAGGGCAACGCTATCGCGCTTAATGCCAGCACGGACGTGGTGCTGGGCGATGGCGCGCAGCTGGCTGCGGCACGCGACATCAGCCTGGTGGCGGGGGGCGATATCCGTCTCGAAGGCAATGCCAAGGTTCTCGGCGGCGGCAATTTCAGCGCCAGCGCGGGCGCCAACGTGCGCTTTGCGGACACGGCCAGCCTCGCCCTGCCGGCGGCGACCGGCATGAGCGTGCTGGCAAAAACGGGCAGCATCACGGGCGCACCGGGCGTGCGCATCAACCGCCAGCGCAGCGGCGTGACCCTGGTGGCGCCGAACGGCACGGTGAGCATGGCGGATGCCATTTTCCTGCCTGCCACGACCATCGATCCACCCGTCATCAATCCTGGCCTGAACACGGCCATCGATAATGCGCTGGGGATCATCAAGCAGGCGGACCGGTCCAATGACGTGGCCCCGCCAGTTTTGCTGGCGGACACGAAGGCCGATGACAAGAAGAAGGATGACAAGGATGTCACGGGCGCTACAGACAAACCAACAGGATACAAATTCGATGATGCCGCTAAAAAAATGTACTGCAATTAAGGCCTTGTTGTGGCTGGTCCTGACGTGCCTGGGTGCGCACGCTTGGGCCGGGCAAGTGGCGGGCACGGTCATGCAGCTGAGTGGCCCCCTGATGGCCAGGAAGGCCGATGGCAAGGTGAAAATCCTGGCCATCAAGTCCGAGGTCGAGCAGGGGGACACCTTGCTGACGGAAAAGGAGACCTATGCCTTGATCAAGCTCATCGACAATAGCGAAATCACCCTGAAGCCGAATACCAGTTTCGTGATCGAGCAATTCAGCTATGTGGCCGAACAGCCCGATGGCGATCACGCTATCTTCAGCCTGCTCAAGGGCGGCTTGCGCTCCGTGACGGGCTTGCTGGGCAAGCGCAACAAGGAGCGTTTCGAGATGAAGACGCCGGCCGCCACCATCGGCATTCGCGGCACCACCTTCATTGCCAGCGTCGTGCCGCCGGCCCCGCCAGGCGGGCCGTCCGTGCCGGCGGCTGCGCCGACGATGCTGCCGCCTGGGCTGTATGTGCAGGTGCTCGACGGCCTGATTCATGTGACCAATCCCGCCGGGTCGCAAAACTTTGCCGCCGGCCAGTTCGGTTTCACGCCCAGCTTCCGGCAGCCGCCTGTGGTCGTGCCCGTCAATCCCGGCCTCCAATTCGCGCCGCCGCCGGCGTTTTCGGTGCCGACGCCGCCATCGGGCGGGGGCGGCGGCAACAAGGCGGCTGCCATCGATTGTGTGGTGCGCTGATGATGTCAATCAGGTAAGCCCCGCACCTTGCAAATAGGGCTTGACCTTCCCATCATTGGATAGCCGATCCTGACTGCATTAGTTACTCTTTCGCACAGGATCTGCCATGAACCAGACCGCACTCGCTCCCGCCAATTCCAGTCCTCCCCCTGCCGCCGACCATGCGCAGGCGCTGGCCATCGAAGGCATGAGCTGCGCCTCCTGCGTGGGCCGCGTGGAAAAAGCCCTGGCCGCCGTGCCTGGCGTGACCGCTGCCAGCGTCAACCTGGCCACCGAGCTGGCCAGGGTCAGCTCGGCTACGCCGATTCCGCTGGCCACCTTGCAGGCGGCCGTGGAAAAGGCCGGCTACACGGTGGCGCAACGCGAACTCGACCTGGATATCGCCGGCATGACGTGCGCGTCCTGCGTGGGCCGGGTGGAAAAAGCCCTGCTGAAAGTGCCGGGCGTGCTCGCTGCCAGCGTCAACCTGGCCACGGAAAGCGCGCGCGTCAAGGTGACGGGGGAGGCCGATGCGGCTACCCTCATCGCCGCCATCGACAAGGCCGGCTATGAAGCAAAGGTACCGGCCGCCAGCCAGGCCAGCGCGCCCGCCGTGCAGCCCAACCGCGACGGCCTGAAAGTGGCGCTGGCCGCCATCCTCGCCTTCCCCCTGATGTTGCCCATGCTGCTCGAATGGGCCGGTCTCCATTTGATGCTGCCCGGCGCTCTGCAGTTCGCGCTGGCGACCCCCGTGCAATTCTATTTCGGCGCCCGCTTCTACAAGGCAGGCTGGAAGGCGGCGCGCGCCGGCAGCGGCAACATGGACCTGCTGGTGGCGCTGGGGACCAGTGCCGCGTATGGCTTGTCCGTCTACCAGTGGTTGACGGCGGGCGAGGTGCTGCCGCATCTGTATTTCGAGGCATCGGCCGTCGTCATCACCCTCGTGCTGCTGGGCAAATGGCTGGAAAGCCGCGCCAAGCGCCAGACGGCCTCGGCCATCCGTGCGCTGCAGGTGCTGCGTCCGGAATCGGCCCGGGTGCGCCGCGATGGCGTCGAGCTGGACTTGCCCGTGGAACAGGTGAAGGTGGGCGACCTGGTGGTGATCCGCCCTGGCGAGCGGGTGGCCGTCGATGGCGTCGTGGTGGAAGGCGCCAGCCAGATCAATGAGTCCCTGATCACGGGGGAAAGCTTGCCCGTCGATAAGCATCCGGGCGACAAGGTGACGGGCGGTGCCATCAATGCCGATGGTTTGTTGCTGGTACGCACGCAAGCCGTGGGCGGCGAGACGACCCTGTCGCGCATCATCCGCCTGGTGGAAGATGCGCAGGCGGCCAAGGCGCCCATCCAGCACCTGGTCGACAAGGTCAGCGCGATTTTCGTGCCCGTGGTGCTGGTGCTGGCGCTGCTGACCATGCTGGGCTGGTGGCTTGCCACGGGCGAGCTGGAGAACGCCATCATCAATGCCGTCGCCGTGCTGGTCATCGCCTGCCCTTGCGCGCTGGGCCTGGCCACGCCGACGGCCATCATGGCCGGCACGGGCGTGGCCGCCCGCTATGGCATTTTGATCAAGGATGCGGAAGCGCTGGAAGTGGCGCACGCCGTGACCACCGTCGTGTTCGACAAGACGGGCACCCTGACGGTGGGCAAGCCCGCCCTGGCGGCCCTGCATGCGCACGGCATCGCCGAAGCCCGGCTGTTGCAGCTGGCGGCCAGCATCCAGCGTGGCAGCGAGCACAGCCTGGCGACGGCCGTGCTCGACGCAGCTGGCGCGCGCCATATCGAGCCCTTGCCCGCTACGGCCCTGTCGGCCTTGCCGGGGCGTGGCCTGGCGGCCCATGTCGATGGCCTGGCGCTGAAGCTGGGCAGCACGCGGCTGATGCAGGAAGAGGGCGTGGACATGGCGCCCTTGGCGGCCCGGGCCCTGGCCCTGGAAAACACGGGCAACACGATTTCCTGGCTGGCTTCGGGCACACAGCTGCTGGGCCTGTTTGCCTTCAGCGACCAGGTCAAGCCGAACGCGCAAGCCGCGATTGCCCATCTGCACACCTTGGGCATCCGCACGGTGATGTTGACGGGCGACAACCAGGGTAGCGCCGACGCCGTCGGCAAGCTGCTGGGCATCGACACGGTGGTGGCGAAAATGCTGCCGGGTGATAAAACCGCTAAAATTGTCGCGCTGAAAGGCGAAGGCGCGAAAGTTGCCATGGTGGGCGACGGCATCAACGATGCGCCCGCGCTGGCGGCCGCCGACGTGGGCATCGCCATGTCGACGGGGACGGACGTGGCCATGCATGCGGCCGGCATTACCCTGATGCGCGGCGATCCGGCCCTGGTGGCGGACGCCATCGATATCTCGCGCCGCACCTACAGCAAGATACGGCAGAATCTGTTCTGGGCATTTATTTACAATATGATCGGCATACCGCTGGCCGCTTTCGGCTTGCTCAACCCCATGGTAGCGGGCGCGGCGATGGCCTTCAGTTCCGTCAGCGTGATCAGCAATGCCCTGCTGCTGCGCCGCTGGACAGCCAGCAGTGATGCAGCCAGTGCGCATACCAAGGAGTCATAGGATGAATATCGGACAGGCAGCCAGTGAAACGGGCGTGTCGGCAAAAATGATACGCTACTACGAAAGCATTTCCCTCTTAAAACCCAGCGCGCGCAGCGACGCGGGCTACCGCATCTACACGCCGAACGACTTGCATGCTTTGCGCTTCATCAAGCGCGGGCGGGGGCTGGGTTTTTCGCTGGAGCAGATCCGCGAATTGCTGTCGCTGTGGCAAAACGACCAGCGCGCCAGCGCGGACGTGAAGGGCATCGCCCTGGCGCATGTCGCCGAGCTCAACAAGCGCATCGCGGAACTGACGGAGATGCGCGATACCCTGGCCCACCTGGCACAATCGTGCCATGGCGACGACAAGCCCGATTGCCCCATCCTGCAAAGCCTGGGGCTGGCCAGTGAGCCGGACGCGAAAGCATGTTGCCATTGAGGTAAATCAAAGGAGCCGCCATGGCCTATGAACTGTACTACTGGCCCACGATCCAGGGGCGCGGCGAATTCATCCGCCTGGCCCTGGAAGAGGCGGGTGCCGAGTACCGCGATATCGCCCGTTTGCCCGACCGTAAGGGGCAGGGCATGCCGGCCATGCTGGCTTGCCTCGACGGCGACGGCACGCCGCACGCGGCGTACGCGCCGCCCGTGCTGCGCGATGGCGAGCTGTTGATCGGCCAGACGCCGAACATCCTGCTGTATCTGGGCCGCCGCCTGGGCCTGGCGCCGCGCGCGGAAAGCGGGCGCCTGTGGCTGAACCAGCTGCAGCTGACGATGGCCGACTGGCTGACGGAAGTGCACGACACCCACCATCCCCTGTCGATGAACCTGTATTACGCAGAGCAACAGCAGGCGGCCATGCTGCGCAGCGCGGATTTCCGCGCCACGCGCCTGCCCAAGTTCCTCGATTACTTCACGCAAGTCTTGCTGAGCAATCGCAGCCGCGGGCACTACCTGGTGGGCGCGAAACTCACGTATGGCGACCTGTCGCTGTTCCAGATGCTGGCGGGCCTGCGCTATGCGTTTCCGCAAGCCATGGCGCGCCTGGCGCCCCGATACCCCGCCTTGTGCGCGCTGCACGATGCCGTGGCCGCGCGGCCGAATATCGCCCGCTACCTGCGCTCGAAGCGCAGGATCGCCTTCAATGAGGAAGGCATCTTCCGCCACTACCCTGAACTGGACGGGTAAACAAAAACAGCCGGCGCAATGGCCGGCTGTCTGGTGGACGCTGCTGCGCTTACTGCGCGCTGGTGACGGGGTAGCCCGCTTCCACGATGGCGGCGCTGATGGCGCCCAGTGCGGCGGCCGATTCCACCTTGACGCTCTTGCTGGCCAGGTCGATCTGCACCTGGGCGGCGGGGTCGATGCCTTGCACCGCTTTCGTGACCGAGCCGACGCAATGGCCGCAGCTCATGTTTTCAACCTGTAACTGATACATGGCAAGCACTCCTTGAATGATTAAGTGCTTCCACTGTAATCCTTGCCCCGATGGGAAGGTCAAGCGGAAGCGTCACGGGCACGTCAATTGAGCATGAAATCGACGGCTTGTATGGGCGGTGGCACATTGTCGTCCTGCAAGGATTCGCGCAGATTGATCTCGATGGCGCGGCACATGGCCGACAGCGGCAAGTCGTTGGCGTCTTCGCCGAACGGCTCCTCGATCTCGTCGCCCAGCGCATCGAGGCCAAAGAAGGTATAGGCGACGATGGCGACGACGAAGGGCGTCATGAAACCGAGCGAATCGACGAGGCCGAAAGGCAGCAGGAAACAGTACAGATACGCCGTGCGGTGCAGCAGCAGCGAATACGAGAAGGGAATCGGCGTGCTGCGGATGCGTTCGCACGAAGCGCCCGCGCCTACCATGGCCGAGATCGTGTTATCGATCTGCGCTGCCAACATGCTGTCGATGCGGCCCTGCTGGACGCAGCTGGCCAGGTCATGGCCCATCTGCAGCATCAGGTAGTCGGACGGGTTGCCGGCCTTGCAGGCCGCTTCCCATTCTGCGGGGCGCAGCAGCGGCTGCAGGTCGGCCGCGCCGCGCGTGTCGCGCAGCTGGTGGCGCAGCGCATGGCAAAAGGCGATGGTGCGGTAAATCATGCGCACGCGCACATCGTCGAGGCCCAGCTTCGCGTGCGCCAGGGTGTCGCCGCGTATCATGGTCTGGCATTGGCGCGAGAAGTTGCGGCTGCGCAAAACGAGTTCGCCCCACAATTTGCGCGCTTCCCAGTAGCGGTCGTAGGCGGCCGTATTGCGGAAACCCAGGAAGATGGCCAGCGGCAGGCCGATCAGGGTAAACGGGATGGTGGTGAGGATGACCTTGTGGTCGAACAAGGTGCCATGGCACCACGTGACGAGTGTGGCCATCAGGGTATTGACGATGAGGGTAGTGCGGATGCGGGGCAGGACGGAGCCGCGCACCACCAGGAACAGCCGTAGCGCCGAAGGACGCTCGCGCACGATCATGATGTGCTCCCTGTCGGGTATCGGGCTGGCGATGGCTGCCGTGCCTTGTTCTTGTTATGGAAAAACCATTGCGTGGAATGGCAGAGTGGCAAGTGCCGGGAACAAAAAGCCCGCTGTGTACGCGGGCTGAGCTGGGTGTGCATGGGAAGCAGAGTAGGGGAGACGGCATGAGTATAGGCCGCCGTTCCGCTTCCGGCCAATTCACAGTGATAATGGGGATTATTCATTTTATGAATGAATATTTCATTTGTAAGTTAATGCATGAATTTCAGTTGCCGGGTTCCCGTCCCTGCCGGATTTTCCTGCGGTGTTCCTCTTGCTGCCGTTTCAATGCGGCACTGGCTGTGTAGTCGTTGCGGAACCACCCCGGATGCCTGTTGCGGCGCAGCCAGGTGCAGTCGGCCATGCTGGTGATGTCGGCGCAGTCGCAGGCGCAGTCGCCGCAATCGGTGACGGGCAGGTCGCAATGTCCCGCCTGTGCCCGGTAGCGCGCGCTGCGCCCCCTCGCATGCAGGGCCTGGTACTGGCGGTGCCGCTCGCTGCAGGCGCGCAGGCGGCGCTGCAACAAGGGCAGGCCCACGCGCAGCCCATGCCGCACGATCACGCGGTAGCCATAGGCGGAACAGCTGTCGCGTCCCGCGAGCACGCGGTAGGCGCAAGTAAAGCCTTTCCATGGTGACAGATAGCGCTGGTAAGCACGGATGCCCAGCAGCAGCGCGGCGGCGAGCGCAGTGGCGCATCGGGTCCTAGGCCTGGAAGTGATCGTTATCCCCTTATTTTACTAGATTGACAAGCATACTGCGCCCTATGCTGCAGAGCAACTGCTATGTCGCTCGCTATGTTCGTCCCCGAACTGTCGCCTTCCTTCCCGCTGGCCATACTGTCCAGCTACCCCATGTAATCCCGGGGCGCCACGACCAAGGAAATCAGATGAGCTATCAGACCACGAATCCCTACAGCGAACAGATCGAGCAGACTTTCACGCCACATAGCGATGCGCAGATGGAAACCATCCTGGCCACGGCGGCCACGACCTTTGAAAACGACTGGCGCCGGCGCAGCTTTGCCGGGCGCAAGGCCGTCGTGAAGCAGGCGGCGGCCCTGCTGAAGGAGCAGCGCGATGCCTTTGCCAAGCTGATCACCTTGGAAATGGGCAAGCTCTTCAAGGAAGCGCAGCAGGAAGTCTCGCTGTGCGTGAAGATACTCGATTACTACGCCGATAATGCCGAGCAATTCCTGGCGTCCAAGCAACTCGACGTCAAGCGCGGCGAGGCCGTAGTGGAAATCGCGCCGCTGGGCGTCATCTTCTGCGTCGAGCCGTGGAACTTCCCGTATTACCAACTGGCCAGGGTGGCGGGACCGAACCTGATGGCAGGCAATACCCTGGTGGTCAAGCATGCGTCCAACGTGCCCCAGTGCGCGCTGGCCTTTGAACAGCTGTTCCGCGACGCGGGGGCGCCGGCAGGCGCCTACACCAATGCCTTCTTTTCCAGCGAACAAGTGGCCACGGCCATTGCCGATGCCCGCGTGCAGGGCGTGGCGCTGACGGGCAGCGAGCGGGCTGGCGCCGCCGTGGCGGCCACGGCGGGCAAGGCCCTGAAAAAAACCACGATGGAACTGGGCGGCAGCGACGCCTTCATCGTGCTCGACGACGCCGACATGGACCTGGCCGTCAAGCTGGCCGTCATCGGCCGCATCCAGAACGCGGGTCAGGTGTGCGATGGCTCGAAACGCTTCATCGTGCTCGACAGCGTTGCCGACGTCTTCCTTGAGCGTTTCCAGGCGGAACTGGCGAAATTGCAGCCAGGCGACCCCATGGATGCCGAAACGACCCTGGCGCCCTTGTCCAGCCAGGCCGCGCTGGCGCTGGCCGTCAAGCAAATCGGCCAGGCCGTGGAAGGGGGCGCCAAGGTGCTGCTGGGCGGCCAGCGCATCGCGCGCCAGGGCTATTTCCTGCAGCCGACCATCCTGACGGACGTGGCGCCGTCCAATCCCGTGTATTACCAGGAATTCTTCGCTCCCGTCGCCATGATTTTCCGTGTCAAGGATGAGAACGAGGCGATCGCCCTGGCGAATGACTCGCCGTTCGGCCTGGGCGGCACCATCATCACGGCCGACGTGGCGCGCGGCAAGCGCCTGGCCAGCCAGATCGAGACGGGCATGGTCTTCATCAACTCGCCCGCCATCACGGCGCCGGACCTGCCGTTCGGCGGCGTGAAGCACTCGGGCTACGGCCGCGAACTGTCGGACCTGGGCATCATGGAATTCGTCAACCGCAAGCTGGTGCTGGTCGGCTGACGGGCGTGGCCGGATACAGCGGCCGGCCTGAAGGCGGGACGTGGCATTGAAACATGTCGCTAGGAAAACGTTAACATAAAAAAAGCCCCGACTGCATCGCTGCAGGCGGGGCTTTTCAATGTGGAGGCGGCTGGCGCCGCCCGGGAATGCTTACAGCACTTCGCTGGCGTGGTCGGCCAGGCGCGAACGTTCGCCGCGCGCCAGGGTGACGTGGCCGCTATGCGACCAGCCCTTGAAGCGGTCGACGACGTAGGTCAGGCCGCTGGAGCCTTCCGTCAGATACGGCGTGTCGATCTGTGCGATGTTGCCCAAGCACAGGATCTTCGTGCCGGGACCGGCGCGCGTGACGAGGGTCTTGACCTGTTTCGGCGTCAAGTTTTGCGCTTCATCAATGATGAGGAACTTGTTGACGAAGGTGCGGCCGCGCATGAAGTTGAGCGACTTGATCTTGATGCGCGAGCGGATCAGGTCTTGCGTTGCCGCGCGGCCCCATTCGCCGCCATCCGAGTCGGACTTGTTCAGCACTTCCAGGTTGTCGTCGAAGGCGCCCATCCATGGCGACATCTTTTCTTCTTCCGTGCCTGGCAGGAAACCGATGTCTTCGCCGACGGGCACCGTCACGCGGGTCACGATGATTTCATTGTAGAGCTTGGTTTCCAGCACTTGCGCCAGACCGGCGGCCAGGGCCAGCAGGGTCTTGCCGGTACCGGCTTGGCCCAGCAGGGTGACGAAATCGCATTCCGGATTCATCAGCAGGTTCAGGGCGAAGTTCTGCTCGCGGTTGCGCGCCGTCACGCCCCACACATTGTTCTTCGTGTGGCTGAAGTCGCGCAGGGTTTGCAGCACGGCCGTCTTGCCGTTGATCTGTTTTACCTGGCCATAGAATGGCGCTTCGCCGTTTTTCGGCTCCAGGTAGATGAACTGGTTCACCAGCATCAATGGCACGAACGGGCCCGTCACGCGGTAGAACGTGGAGCTGTAGCCGTTCTTGCTTTCCTGCCAGGATTCCATGTCCTTGCCGTGCTTGTTCCAGAAGTCGTCCGGCAGCTGCACGATGCCCGAGTACAGCAAGTCCGTGTCTTCCAGCACATGGTCATTGAAGTAATCTTCGGCAGGCAAGCCCAGGGCGCGCGCCTTGATGCGCATGTTGATGTCCTTCGACACCAGCACGACGGGGCGGCCATCCTGCTCCGCTTCCAGCGAACGCACGACGGCGAGGATCTGGTTGTCGGCCTTGCCGACTGGCAAACCTGCCGGCAGGTCGGCGCTTTGCAGGCGCGTCTGGAAGAACAGGCGGCCCTTGGCATCCTTGTTGCCCAGCTTGGACAGGGGAATGCCATGCTCGATGGCGTCGTCATCCGTGTTGCTGATGAGGGCGTCCAGGGTGCGCGACACCTGGCGGGCGTTGCGCGCCACTTCCGTCATGCCCTTCTTGTGGTTGTCCAGCTCTTCCAGCGTCATCATCGGCAGGTACACATCGTGTTCCTCGAAGCGGAACAGCGACGATGGGTCATGCATCAGCACGTTGGTGTCGAGCACGAACAGCTTCGACAGGCCGCGCTGGTCCGCGGCGCGGCTGACGGAGGACTTGAGCTGTACTTCGACGGCCTTGTGCTTGGCCGGATGCGGCTGCTCGGCTTGCTTGACGGACTTGATCGGCGTGACCTTGCCTTTCGCCGCCGGCTTGGCCTTGGCGGCAGGCGCCGGCGCGGCAACAGGTGCGGCAACCACGGGCGCCGGGGCGGGCGCCGGCTTGGCGACCATCAGGGCCGCCACTTGCTTGATCTTCGTGGCCGCATTGCGGACCGGCTTGGCAACTTCGGCGATCGCCGCTTCAATGACGGGGGTAGCCACTTTCTTGGCTGCCGGGGTTTTCGTGGCCGGGCGCGCTGCGCCTGCGGTTGGGTAGTCTTGGGTGGCCAGGATGGTGGCTGGCTTGCTCGGTAATTTTGGCAGTGGCATCAGGATCTCAATCAAAAAATTTCTGGAATGAATCGCCCATGGGCAGCCAGCTTCTGGCGGCACTTCTCATGGGGTGGATGCGGGGGAACAACAATGCTACAGGACGAGAAACTGCCGGAAGGCCGGCAGCATGGCCGGTCATGGACGCCATCGGCGGGCTGGTGGCCCGCCTGGCGCAGTGGGTGGAGGCGCTTCGTTGACTCAAAATGGCGATAGGTACCGTGAACTGAACTGCGGTTGTATTAAGCTCGCTGGAAGCCGGCAACGCGCATGTGATCCACACACAGAGATCACTTCAGATGCGCTACGAATTCCAGCACTTCTTCCACGTGAGTTGCGACCTTCACGCCTCTCCATTCTTTCACCAATCGGCCCTGGGCGTCAATCACAAACGTGCTGCGCTCGATGCCGCGGACCGTCTTGCCGTACATCTGTTTCATCTTCATGACGTTAAACAGCTGGCAAACGGCTTCGTCGGGGTCGGAAATCAGTTCGAACGGCAGTTCCAGCTTGGCCTTGAAGCTTTCGTGCGAGCGCAGGGAATCGCGGCTGATGCCGTAGATTTCCACGCCGGCGGCGACGAATTGCGGATAAGCGTCGCGGAAGGCGATGTTTTCAGTAGTGCAGCCTGGGGTATTGTCCTTCGGATAAAAAAACAAGACCGTGGCCTTGGCCGGGCGGCCCAGTAACTGGAAGGTCTTGCCGCTGGTCATTGCAGCGGTAAAGTCGGGTATGCTAACGAGGGATTGGCTATCAGCCACAGGTTCTCTCCTGAACGGTGATCATCAGCGCTGTTTTTAACCTGGCAACGCATCCAGGTGCAAGAATACAGCATTCAGGCCGCTTTGCCCTGCACAATCAGGCGCCCGGAACGCCCTGGCAATTCATCCCAGGTAATGGGGCAAACGGGCAGGTCGGCATTCTTTATCTTTTCATAATAGTCGCCCATCGATGCGAACTGGTAGCCCTGGGCTTTCCAGCCAGCCAGCAGTTGCTCGAAAATGGGGGCGAGTTTCTGTCCTTCAAGTTCCGCATGCAAGGTATACACATGATCGCGGGGATTATCCGCCGTCAGTGACAAGATATGCGCGGCAACATTGCCAGTTGTGATCAGTTTGCCGTCGATTTCACAGCCCAGCAGCTCGTCGAGGGTGGGCAGGGTGGTGGGTAATTGCACGCATTGCAGGATGGTGTTGCCATTGCGCACGCGATGCGGGCCATTGCCCGGATGCACCATGGCGCCACGCTCGTCGAGCATGGCGCGGCCGTCGGACGCAAAGCGGTAGCCGGCCGTGTCATGCTCGACAAAGGCGCTGACATTCATTTGCCAGCCGGCCGCGCCGTGGGTGTGCGGCCGGGTGCCGAACACCTGCTCGTAGCGGCTGGCCGCCTTGCGCATCATGTTGATGGTCCAGGCGGTGTTGCGCTTGGCCACGTTGTCTTGCCACAGGGTGTGATCCCAGGTGTGGATGCCGCACTCGAAACCGGCATCGCGCACGGCGCGCAATTGCGCCGCGCACTGCTTGCCGATGTCGGGTCCCGGCAGCAAAGTGCCGTACATCAATGTTTTCAAGCCATAGTGTTCGACCACGGAAGTGCGCGACACCTTGCTGAAAAAGCCGGGCCGCAAGGCACGCCGCAGGGCCCAGCCCGTATGGTCGGGTCCCAGCGAGAACAAAAAAGTGGCGTTGGCCTGGTGCGCCAGCAACATGCGCACCAGATTGCCCATGCCTATACGGGTGCCGCGATAGGTATCGACGTCGATCTTCAGGGTCAGGAACGGCTTGCTCAACATTAATCCATCAGGGCTTTGGCTTGGGCTACCTGGCTGCGGTAGGCGTCGAAAATGTTGCGCAGGGAATCGGCCATGGACGTGCTTGGCGCCCAGCCCAGTTCTTCGCAGGTATTCGTGATTTTCGGCACGCGGTTCTGCACGTCCTGGTAGCCGGCGCCGTAGTAGGCGCCCGACGTCGTTTCCACGATTTTCACGTGTTTCGCGCCTTCGGCGTATTCCGGGTATTCGGCGGCCAGGGTCAGCATCATGCCGGCCAGGTCGCGGATGGAATAGTTATTGGTCGGATTGCCAATATTGTAGATCTTGCCGCTGGCGATGCCGTTCTTGTTGGCGATGATGCGGATCAAGGCATCGATGCCGTCGTCGATGTAGGTGAACGCGCGTTTTTGCGCGCCGCCGTCCACCAGCGAAATGTTCTCGCCGCGCACGATGTGGCCGAAGAATTGCGTCACGACGCGCGACGAACCTTCTTTTGGCGTGTGGATCGAATCCAGGCCGGCACCGATCCAGTTGAACGGACGGAATAGGGTGAAGTTCAAGCCTTCCATGCCGTAGCCCCAGATCACGCGGTCCATCAGTTGCTTGGCGTTCGAATAGATCCAGCGCGGCTTGTTGATGGGGCCGCAGATCAGTTCCGAGTTTTCCGGATCGAATTCTTCGTCGTGGCACATGCCATACACTTCCGACGTCGACGGGAAGACCAGGTGCTTGCCGTACTTGGCCGCCGAGCGCACGATAGGCAGGTTGGCTTCGAAGTCCAGTTCAAACACGCGCAGCGGCTGCTTGACGTAGGTCGATGGCGTGGCGATGGCCACCAGGGGCAGGATCACGTCGCATTTCTTGACGTGGTATTCGACCCATTCCTTGTTGATCGTGATGTCGCCTTCGAAGAAGTGCATGCGCGACTTGTAGTTCTCGTCGTCCAGCAATTCCGTGATGCGGTCCGTGTTCATGTCCATGCCATAGACATGCCAGTCGGTGGTTTCCAGGATGCGCTTGGACAGGTGGTGGCCGATGAAGCCGTTGACGCCTAAGATGAGGACTTTTTTCATGTGAGATTCTCGAGTGTAATATTCAATGTGTGCTGACGCGGGTGGTCAGTCTTTCTTGCAATTGCTTGGCCGAAATTGTCTCCTCACCGGCCTTGAGTGCGGAAATGGCCAGCATGCGGCCGTCACCGCAGACGCCAAAGATGCAATTATCCACTACGGCCAAGCCCGGTGGCAAACTTCCCGCTGAATGCTTGCTTAAACGGGCTTTTTCGATGATGTAAACGACATTATTGACTTCGGTAAACGCCCCCGGATACGGCGGTGCGACGGCCCGGTGCAGGTTGTACACCTGTTGCGCGGGTAACTTCCAGTCGATGCGGCCGTCTTCCGGCTTGCGCCCGCCAAAGTAGCCTCCCTGGCGCAAATCGTTCGGCTGGCGCGGTGCCGTGCCGTCCAGCATTGCCGGCAGCACGCCCCATAGAGTTTGTTCTGCAGCAACTGTCACCTTGCCGAAGACTTCAAACGCCGTGTCGTCGGGCAGGATGGGCACGGCCGTCTGCGCCACGATGGCGCCGGCGTCCGGCTTGACGGTCATTTCATGCAAGGTGGCGCCCGTCTCCGTGGCGCCATGCAGCACGGCCCAGTTGACGGGCGCGCGGCCGCGGAACTGCGGCAGCAGCGAGCCGTGCATATTGTAGGCGGGCGCGACTTCCAAGATGCTAGCCGGCAACATGTGACGGTAATAAAAACTGAATAGCATGTCCGGTTTGGCTGCCTGGACTTGCGCCAGCAGTTCGGGCGCGCGGGCGTCGCCCGGCGTGATGTAGGGGATGCCTTCCTCGCGGCACAGGCTGGCGACGGACTCGAACCACAGGTTTTCCGTCGGGCTGTCTTCGTGCGTGACGACGAGGGCGATATCGACGCCGCCGGCCAGCAGCACCTTGATGCAGCGCACGCCGACGTTGTGGTAGCCGAAGACGACGGCGCGTGGCGCGCCCATCAGCGGCTCACCTGGCGTTTTTCCAGGCGCACGTATGGCTGCGCCTCGGCTTCGGCCTGGGTCATGCCGTCCTGCAAGATGGTTTGCACCACGTAGCGGGGGCGCGCGCGCACTTGCTGGAAGATGCGTCCCACGTATTCGCCCACCAGGCCGATGCCGAACAGGATCACGCCCATGAAGAAGAAGGCGATGGCGAACAGGGTGAACACGCCTTCGGCTTCCGCGCCCAGCAGGAAGCGGCGTACCAGCAGGAAGACCACCAGCAATGCCGAGCCCAGCGACAGCGCCATGCCCAGCATGGAAAAGATTTGCAGGGGAATCAGCGAAAAGCCTGTGACCAGGTCGAAATTGAGGCGGATCAGGCTGTACAGCGAGTATTTCGATTCGCCGGCCGCCCGTTCCTCGTGCTCGACGATGATTTCCGTCGGCTTGCGGGCAAATGTGTAGGCCAGCGCTGGCACGAAGGTATTGACTTCGGCGCACTGGTTGACGAGGTCGATCACGTTGCGGCCATACGCGCGCAACATGTTGCCCTGGTCGGTGATCTTGATATTCGTGATTTTCTCGCGCAGGCGGTTCATCATCTTCGAGGCCAGCGTGCGCCAGGCGGAATCTTGCCGCTTGCGCCGGATCGAGCCCACGTAATCGTAGCCTTCGCGCATCTTCTCCACCAGGTTGCCGATTTCCTCGGGCGGATTCTGCAGGTCGGCGTCGAGCGTGATCATGATCTGTCCGCGCGAGGCCTCGAAGCCGGCCAGGATGGCCATGTGCTGGCCATAATTGCCGTTGAACAAGATCACGCGCGTGACGTCGGGGCGCTGGCGGAACTGCTCGGCCAGGATGGCGACCGAGTTGTCGCGGCTGCCATCGTTGACGAAGAGGATTTCATAGCTGGTCTGCAAGGCATCGAGGGCCGGATACAGACGGGCGAACAGGCTGGCCAGGCCATCCTGTTCGTTGTAAATCGGAATAATAATGGACAGTTCAGGTTTCATCGGCGCGCTGCTCACTTGATGAGAATGGATTTGACGGTGGCGACGGCACGTTCCACGTCCTGTTTCGTCATGGCGTAGAACATGGGCAGGGTCACGGTCAGGCGGCCGATCTTTTCCGAGACAGGGAACATGCCTTCGGTAAAGCCGCGTTCGCGGTACATGGTAAACAGGTGGATCGGTGCGTAATGATAGCCCGTTCCCACGTTCTGCTGCGCCATCTGCTGCATGAACGTGGCGCGCGTGCCGGGTCCATTGTCGGGCAGGATGATCTGGAACAAATGCCAGTTGCTGTTTTCAAAGTCCTGCACGGGCAGCTGGGCACCGCTCTGCGCTTCGAAATCGCTGCCGAACTGCTCGAAATAATGGCGTGCCAGGGCGCGGCGGTGGGCCGTGATGGCCTCGATATTGGCGAACTGGCCCAGGCCGATGGCGGCCATGATGTCGCTCATGTTGTACTTGCCACCGAGCACGTCGACGTCGATGCCGTCGACGCCGCTGCGCGTGACGCCCTGCAGCCGGTATTTCTCGGCCAGCTTCGCCTCTTCCAGGTTGTTCAGGACCAGCGCGCCACCTTCGCCCGTGGTGATGTTCTTGTTGGCCTGGAAGCTGAACGAGACGAAATCGCCAAACGAACCGATGCGCTTGCCCTTCCATTCGGAGCCGAAGGCTTGCGCCGCGTCTTCCACGACCCTCAAATTGTGCTTTGCAGCAATCGCGTACAGACGGTCCATGTCGACAGGCAAGCCCGACAGGTAGACGGGGATGATGGCTTTCGTACGTGGCGTGATGGCCGCTTCCAGCTTGTCGAGGTCGATATTGCGCGTGACGGGGTCGATATCGGCGAACACGGGCGTGGCGCCCACTTCGATGATGACGTTGGCCGTCGCGACCCACGACACGGGCGTGGTGATGACTTCGTCACCGGGACCGATGCCAGCGATGCGCAGCGCGATTTCCATGGTGCACGTGCCCGAATTGAAGGTGCGCACGGGGCGTCCGCCAAAGTATTCGGACAGCTGGGCTTCGAAGGCTTGCACCTTCGGTCCGCTGGTGATCCAGCCGGAGCGCAGCACGTCGCCGACGGCGGCGATGGTCGCTTCATCGATGGTGGGTTTGGAAAAAGGCAAAAAGGGCAGGGTAGAGGTCATGGGCACTTTTCTTGGGTAAAGGTGTGTCAGTGGTTCGGCGTCGCACAGGCCGCCAGCGCGATCGAGGTCCGCCGACAGGCATGGCTATTTTATAGCGTTAATAGGGCGGCGCAGCCGGTTCAGCGGGAAAATCCTTCTGAGGCGGGGGCGGGGCTGGCTGGCCGGGGGCGCGAGCGGTTTCGCCTCGCGCCCCTGCAACATATTTATTGATTGGCAATGACCATGCGGCGCGCGTCTTCGGCGACCACGCGCATGGGGACGCCACGTTGCTGCAGTTCCTTGTAACGGTCCCGGCTGATGATGGCCACGTCGCGCACACCGGCGTTGGCATCGTTCGTCCATTGCGTGATGAACGGCTCGATGGTGGGCATGGACAGTTCGGGCTGCTGTTTCAGGCCAAACGTGAATTCATCCCAGTAATCGACGAGGATGACGGGCCGCTGCAGGTAATACGTCAGCGACTGTTCATAGATGCCGACCGAATAGAGCTTGGTGTCGGGTTTCAGTTCGGCCTGGATTTGCGGCAGCATGTCGGTTCCGGCGCGGTTCTGGCCATACAGTTCGGAGCCGGCCAGGATGCAGTGCGTGGCCAGGAAGCCGGCGCCGGCGATGGTCAGCACGGTCATGTCGCGGCGCAGCTGGCGTGCATGCAGCAAGGCCAGGGCGCCGCCGGCCAGGGCGAAGAAGCCGGCCGCCATCAGCC
Source organism: Janthinobacterium sp. GW821-FHT03C08 (assembly GCF_059420905.1). Taxonomy (NCBI): domain Bacteria; kingdom Pseudomonadati; phylum Pseudomonadota; class Betaproteobacteria; order Burkholderiales; family Oxalobacteraceae; genus Janthinobacterium; species Janthinobacterium sp. GW821-FHT03C08. Next base: position 19,146 of record NZ_JBWKUP010000024.1, read on the forward strand.
AGGGCTGGTAGCCTTTCAGGGCGATCAGGGCGGCCGGATCGCGGGCGCTGGCCTTGCCGAAGGCAATCGGACCGCCGATCAGGATGGCCGCGCCCAGCACGCACAGCAGGCTGGCGGCCAGCATGCGCTGGCGGCGCGAGGCCGATTCCAGGAACAGGGCGATCAGCAGGGCCAGCGCGGGGAAGATGGGGACGATGTAGCCGGGCAGCTTCGACGTCGAATAGCTGAAGAAGAAGAAAATGAACATTGCCCAGATCAGCAACATCAGGCGGGGCTGGAAGGTGCCGTCCTGGCGCTTGAAGGCGGCAGCGATGCTTTGCGGCAGCACGCCGATCCACGGCAGGATGCCGGGGATGAGCAGCACCAGGAAGTAGTACCAGGCGCCTTCGCGCTTGTGGCCCTTCATCAGGAAACGCTGGAAATGCTCGTGGACAAAGAAGAAATACGGCTGTTCGGGATTGCGCAGGGCGACGAGCACGAACCATGGCGTGGCGATGGCGAAGAACAGCAGCAGGCCCTTGACCAGGTGCAAGCGCGTCCAGATGCGCCAGTCGCGCGCAAACAGCGAGTACAGCACCAGCACGGCGCCCGGCAGCACGATGCCGATCAGGCCCTTGGCCAGCACGGCCAGCGCCATGCCTGCCCAGCACACCAGCATCCAGTTGCGCCGCTCGGTGGGCGTCGCCTCGTCGCGCTGGGCTACCAGCAGGCTGGCCAGGGTAATCGTCATCATGCCCGACAGGCCCATGTCCAGCGAATTGATCTGGCCGGAAGCGAGCCAGAACAGGCTCGATGCCAGCACCAGGCCCCCATACAGTCCCACGCGGGGACCGAAGACTTTCTTGCCAGCAAATGCCGTCATGCACACGCCGATGATGCCGCACAGGCCCGTCCACAGGCGGGCTTGCCATTCGCCCAGGCCAAAGGCGGCGAAGGTCAGCGCATTCATCCAGGTTTGCAGCGGCGGCTTTTCAAAGTACTTGATGCCGTTCAGGCGCGTGGTGATCCAGTCGCCGGTGACGAACATCTCGCGCGCCATTTCGGCATAGCGGCCTTCATCGGGCGGCACCAGGGTGCGCACGCCCAGCGCATACAGGGTCACGACGATGAAGATGCCCAGCAGCGACCACATCAGCACGCGCGAGGCATGCAGTTCGTTGACGTTGATTTTCATGCAGCGCTGCCCGCGCCAGGCGCCAGGATCAGGGCCAGGGTGACTTTGCGGCCTTCGCCCATGAGGATGTTGTAGGTGCGGCAGGCGGCCTGGCTATCCATGCATTCGACGCCGATGCGGCGCATGGTCAGCGCGGCCGTCAGTTTCGGATGCACGAAGCGCTGGCGCTCGCCCGTGCCGAGGATGACGACGTCGGGGGCGTCGGCCAGGATCTGCGCGAAATGCGCCTCGCTCAACTGCTCGAAACTGGCCACTTCCCAGGCGCGCGGCGGCGCTTCCGGCATGACGATCAGGCTATAGTTGTAGGGCTGGGCATTGATCTCCACGCCATTTTCATCGTAGCCTGTGACGGTTTGGTATTGTTGGGTGATGCTGGCATGAAGTTTCATGGCGATGTCGGGGCTGGTCGTGTCGGTTGATCGGTGCGCGCGCCGTCCGGATGTGCGCTGCGGCCAAGGGCGTAAGCATGCCATAAATGACAGAAAAGAGCGACTGAAAAGCAACATCCTTTCCAATTTGCAATCTCTTGCCAGTCTTTATCGCAACAGTCACAGGTGGCACTTGCCATAGTAGTAGGCAAAGATTAAGAGAAGATGAAGAGCGCCCGGCGGGAAAATGGCCCGCGGGCGGGGGCGCGTGGCATAAACGGCGCGAAATGCTGCAATTTGCCATGTTTAATTTGATAAAATGGCCTGCTTTCGGCGAGAATGGTTGTTTTCGCATTGCAGTCTCACGGGTTCACAGTTCTGGCGCGGCTTTCATGCTGCAAGCGTAGGCCGTCCGCGCCGCATCACGACAGGGATTTATTTTGCGACCGATTCAGAAATCGAATAAATTGGCGGACGTCTGCTACGACATCCGCGGCCCGGTCCTGGAAAAATCCAGGCAAATGGAAGAAGAAGGCCACAAGATCACCAAGCTCAATATCGGCAACCTGGCCGTATTCGGCTTCGACCCGCCGGACGAGATCGTGCGCGACATGATGCTCAACCTGCAGAACGCCGCCGGTTACACGGATTCGAAGGGCATGTTTGCGCCGCGCAAGGCCGTCATGCACTACACGCAGGGCAAGAACATCGCCGGCGTCACCATCGATGACATTTACCTGGGCAACGGCGCCTCGGAACTGATCGTCATGTCGATGAATGCGCTGCTCAACAGCGGCGACGAGGTGCTGGTGCCGGCGCCCGACTATCCGCTGTGGACGGCTGCCGTCAGCCTGTCCGGCGGCAACCCCGTGCACTACGTGTGCGACGAGCAGAACGAGTGGTATCCCGACATCGAGGACATGCGCCGCAAGATCACGCCGCACACCAAGGCCATCGTCGTCATCAACCCAAACAACCCGACGGGCGCGCTGTACCCCGTGTCCGTGCTGCTGCAGATCGTCGAACTGGCGCGCCAGCACCAGCTGATCATTTTCGCCGACGAAATCTACGACAAGGTGCTGTACGACGAGGCCGAGCACGTGTCGATCGCCTCGCTGGCCGACGACGTGCTGTTCATTACCATGAATGGCTTGTCAAAAAATTACCGCTCCTGCGGCTACCGTTCCGGCTGGATGGTGGTGTCGGGCGAAAAGCGGCACGCCAAGGATTACATCGAGGGCCTCAACATGCTGGCCTCGATGCGGCTATGCGCCAACGCCCCGGGGCAATTTGCCATCCAGACGGCGCTTGGCGGCTACCAGAGCATACAAGACCTGGTAGGGCCTGGCGGGCGCCTGTTGAAACAGCGCGACCTGGCGCACAAGCTGCTGACCGACATTCCGGGCGTCACCTGTGTCAAGCCGAAGGCCGCGCTGTACATGTTCCCGCGCCTGGACCCGGAGATCTACCCGATCGCCGACGACCAGCAGTTTGCCTATGAATTACTGGCCGAAGCGAAGGTCCTGATCGTGCAGGGCACGGGCTTCAACTGGATCGCGCCCGACCACTTCCGCGTCGTCTTCCTGCCCAATTCCGATGACCTGACCGAGGCCATGGGACGCATCGCGCGCTTCCTCGAAGGCTATCGCAAGCGTCACGGCCGGGGCTGAGCCGGCCAGCAGCAATCTCGATCAACCTGGCGTCGCCTGTTGCGGTGCCACTTAATGAGCAGTCAAGCACACCTATGAAATCCATCAAGATCGGCCTGCTGGGCCTGGGCAATGTCGGTTTCGGCACGTTCAGCGTCCTGCAGCGCAACCAGGAAGAAATCAAGCGCCGCGCGGGCCGCGGCATTGAAGTCGTGGCCGTCGCCGTGCGCGACGTGGCGCGCGCCGAGGCGCTCGTCGCCGGCGCCTGCAAGGTCGTCAACGACCCGTCCCTCATCGTCAACGATCCCGAGATCGACATCGTCGTCGAACTGATCGGCGGCTACGACCTGTCGAAAACCCTGGTCATGCAGGCCATTGCCAACGGCAAGCACGTGGTCACGGCCAACAAGGCGCTGCTGGCCGTGCATGGCAACGAAATCTTCGCCGCCGCCCAGGACAAGGGCGTGATGGTGGCCTTCGAGGCGGCCGTCGCCGGCGGCATCCCCATCATCAAGGCGCTGCGCGAAGGCTTGACGGCCAACCGCATCGAATGGATCGCCGGCATCATCAACGGCACCACCAATTTCATCCTGTCCGAGATGCGCGACAAGGGGCTGGACTTTGCCACCGTGCTGAAACAGGCGCAGGAACTGGGCTACGCGGAAGCCGACCCCACCTTCGACATCGAAGGCGTCGATGCCGCGCACAAGGCCACCATCATGTCGGCCATCGCCTTCGGCATCCCGGTGCAGTTCGACAAGGCCTATGTGGAAGGCATCAGCAACCTCAATGCCGTCGACATCCGCTACGCCGAGCAGCTGGGCTACCGCATCAAGCTGCTGGGCATCACCAAGCGCACCACCGTCAACGGCGTGGAAGGCATCGAGCTGCGCGTGCATCCGACCCTGATCCCGGCCAAGCGCCTGATCGCCAACGTGGAAGGCGCCATGAACGCGGTGCTGGTGCACGGCGACGCCGTCGGCGCCAGCCTGTACTCGGGCCGCGGTGCGGGCGCCGAGCCGACCGCTTCGTCGGTGATCGCCGACCTGGTCGACATCACCCGCCTGGCCACGGCCGACCCGGAGCACCGCGTGCCGCACCTGGCCTTCCAGCCCAACGCGATGACCAACATCGAAATTTTGCCGATGTCGGAAATCACCACCAGCTACTACCTGCGCATGCACGTGGCCGACCAGCCGGGCGTGCTGGCCGACCTGACGCGCATCCTGGCCGAACGCGGCATTTCGATCGACGCCATGCTGCAAAAGGAGCCGGCCGAGGGCGAGACGCATACGGACATCATCATGCTGACGCACCAGACGCAGGAAAAGAACGTCACGGCCGCCATCGAGAAGATGGAAGCCTTGAACAGCGTGGTGGGCACGGTCACCAAGATCCGCCTGGAAAACCTCAGCTGAGTTTTCAGCGATCCACGCAAAACGGCGCCCGCGGGCGCCGTTTTTTCATTGCCGCAGTGTCTTACAGCTGCGGTACGTCGGGCGCGCCGACGGGGCCGACATCCATGCCGTCATAGCTGGCCAGCTGGTTGTCCTGCGCGAATGCCATCAGTTCGCCATTGCGCGCGTGCAGGCTGTCGACGCCGTGCACTTCGGCCTTTTCCACGTGCAGCACCCAGACCGGGGCGGCGGCCGGGTCGTCCAGTTCCGGCTGGTACAGCTCCACGGGGCGGTAGCCCTGCAGCGCCAGCAGGGCGGCGGCCTGCTCCAGCGGGGCGGAAGTCGGGTTGGTGAAGTAATAGCCCCACAGCAGCGGCTGGGATAGGTCCCACGGTGCATTCTCGGCGATATTGGCAAACAGTTCGCTTACATCTTCTTTGGTCATCATGACGGCAGGCTTTCATTAAAATCTCAGGGCGCGATCTTAACATTCATGCCGTTTGCACGCCATTCGCCCATAAAAAAAACCGGCTTTGCAGCCGGCTTTTTTATCAGCCGTGGATAACGGCTTGATTCTGATTCGCGCGAGCGGGAATTAGAACTTGTAACGCAGGCCGATCGACAGCAGGTCGGCTTTCAGTTTCATACCATCCTGGCTCATCGTTTTGCCGAAGTTTTCATATTCAGCAACGGCCGACAGGTTTTTATTGATATTGTATGCAGCACCGATGCCAAACAGGGCAGCGGTTTTGTTTTTCGATTCGCTGCCATTGAAACCGATCAGGTTCAATTTCGCTTTGGTGTGGTTTTGCGTTACGCCAGCTTTTGCAAACAGCGAGAATTGTTCGTTCAGGGGCAGCGTGCCCGTGGCTGCGACGTAGAAAGCGCTGGTTTCCAAGCTCAGCGATTCCTTGCCTTCGCTTTCTTTCAGTTTGCCGAAATTGACGTAGCCGGCCTCTGCGCCGAAGTTAGGCGTGAAGTCGTAGCCAGCGAAAACTTTAAAGCCGGTCTTGTTTTCTTTGCCCGACACTTCATCGCCCGACAATTTCAATTCCGAACGGCCGACATTCGCGCCGACATACATGTTTTCAGCTTGTGCGAACAAAGGGAATGCCATGGCGGCGCTGACGACTACTGCAAACAATTGCTTTTTCATATGAGTCCTAGATAATTAATGCGGAGAGACTATCTCGCCGCTTAATGGGGACCGAATTGTATAGGCGTGAATATGTTTATGTAAGGCAATTATTTAAAAAATATTGAAAATAAATTATGCGTTGTTTTTAAGCAACGTGTGATATCGGTTCAATCGCGTTGCAGGCCGTCATGCGACAGCGCCAAACTGCACGCTGACTTTCAGGCCGTGGCCATTCGCCGCCGTCGCCAGTTCCAGCCGCGCGCCATGCAGGGCGGCGATGTCGCGCACGATGGCCAGGCCCAGGCCCGCGCCGCCGGGATTGCTCTCGAGCGCCGCGCCGACGCGGTAAAACGGCATGAACACGCGTTCGCGCTCGGCCGGCGGAATGCCGGGGCCGCTGTCTTCCACTTCCAGCACCGTGTCGCTGTCCTCGTCGCCTTGATCCGGCGCGCGCACGCGCAGCACCACGCTGCCGCCCGGCGGCGTGTAGCGCAGGGCATTGTCGACCAGGTTGGCCACCAGTTCGTGCAGCAGCAGGGCCTGGCCGTGCACGGGCGCCTCGTCGCGCGCTTCCAGCGACAGGTCGATATGCTTGCCGACGGCGGCCATGGCCATTTCCAGGCCCACCTGCTGCGCCACGTCGCGCAGGGGCACGGTGTCCATGGCCAGGCTGTCGCCGCCATGTTCGATGCGGGCCAGGGTCAGCAGGCGGTTGGCCAGCAGCACGGTCGAATCGGTGGTGGTGGCGATCGAGCGCACGATGTCGCGCAAGGCGGCCATGTCCGGCGCCGCCGCCCCCTGGCGGTCGCATTCGCGCAAGGCCAGTTCGGCCTGGGTCTTGAGCACCGTCAGGGGCGTGCGCAGCTGGTGCGAGGCATCCGCGATGAAGCGGCGCTGGCTGGCGATCAGCTGCTGCAGGCGCGACATGGAACCGTTCATGGCGCTCACCAGCGGGCGCATCTCCTTGTGCACCAGTGCCGGATCGACGTCGGACAGGTCGGACAGGGCGCGCGTTTCGACTTCCGTCTTCAGGCGCATCAGGGGCTGCAGCACCAGGCGCACGGCGAACCACACGAGGGCGCCCATCGCCAGTATCATCGCCGCCTGCCAGATCAGGGTATCGAACAGGATCTGGTTTGACAGGCCGCGCCGCGCGTCCAGCGTCTCGGCCACCTGGATCAGGGCGATGCCGCGCATCGAATCGTCGTACACGGGCTGCAGCAGGGCGGCGATGCGTATCGGCTTGCCGTGGTAGTCGGCGTGGTAGAAGCGCACCAGGGCTGGATAGTTCTGCGAGCGTGGCACGTTTTTCGGCACGGGCGGCAGGTCGCCGTAGCCCGAGACCAGTTCGCCATTGATGCCCGTCACCTTGTAATAGATGCGCCCGAGGGTATCGGTCTCGAAGCTGTCGAGTGCCACGTAGGGGACTTCGGCCACCACCTTGCCGCCCACGATGGAGACGCGCTCGGCCAGCGCTCGCGTGGAGGCCAGCAAGGAGCGGTCATACGCCATGTCGGCCGCGTCGAGGGCATTGCGGTACACAAAGACGGCGTCCAGCAGCACCAGCATCACCAGCGGGATGAGCAGCCAGCGCAGCAGCTGGCTGCGCAGCGTGCCCAGTGGCCGGCCTTGCGCCCAGCGCCGGCGCAGGCGCTCGATCAGGGGGCGGCGCAGGCGCTGCATGGAGGCGCTCATTTTGACGCGGCCGGCGCCATGGCGCTGCGCGGCTGCAGCAGGTAGCCGATGCCGCGCAGGGTGGTGATGACGGCGCCGTCGGGCGAGCCGCTCTCCACGCCGTTCTCCAGCTTCTTGCGCACGCGGTGGATATACAGTTCAATGGCGTCCAGGTTGGCGTCGTCGGCCAGCGCGAAGACTTCGTCGAACAGCTTTTCCTTCGACACGGCCCGCCCCGAGCGCGTGATCAGCGCTTCGAGCACGGCATGTTCGCGCGGCGTGAGCGCCAGCGCCGCGCCGCCATAGCTGAACATGCGCGTGACGGTGTCGAAGCTGAGGGCGCCGCAGCTGTGCACGAGGGCTTCGTTGCCCTGGCTGCGGCGCAGCAGGGCCTTCACGCGCGCTTCCAGTTCGGCCAGCTCGAAGGGCTTGGCCATGTAATCGTCGGCACCGAGGTTCAGGCCCTGCACTTTTTCATCCAGGCCGCCGCGCGCCGTGAGTATCATGACGGGGGTCTTGCCGCGCGTGCCGCCGCGCGCGCGCAGGCGGCGCAGCACGTCCAGGCCATCCATTTTCGGCAAGGTCAGGTCGAGCAGCACCAGCGAGTATTCCTGCGTGTGCAGCAGGGCGTCGGCATCGGCGCCGTTGTGGGCGGTCTCCACCGTCAGGTGCGCGTCGCGCAGGGCCTTGGCCAGCCAGTGCGACAGTTCCAGATGGTCTTCCACTAATAATATGCGCATGGTCTCCGCCATTCGTTGAAATGGGTGCAGTGTAAGCCTGCCGGCAGGGGAGGCGCTGAATATGTTTGTGTCATTTGTGGCTGGCCGGCGACACCTGTCAGTCTGAAAGCGAATTGAAAGGATGGCGCTCATATAGTGTGATCCTGATTCATGAAATTGATCAGGCATATCACTAATAACTATATCTAAGGGAGACACTCTACATGAAGAAAACCGCATTCTCGCTGGCCGCCATGGCTGTCCTGGCTACCGCCGGCAGCGCCCAGGCCGAATCGAACGTCACCCTGTACGGCCGCCTCGACGCCGGCGTCAGCACCACCAGCAACGCCGGTCCGAACAAGGGCTCGGTCACGCAGGTGAGCTCCGGCGGCATGAACACCTCGCGCTGGGGCATCCTGGGCAGCGAAGACCTGGGCGGCGGCCTGAAGGCCGTGTTCAACCTGGAAGGCGGCATACTCGTCGACACGGGCGCCGCCGACGGCGCGCTGTTCAAGCGCCAGGCCAATGTGGGCCTGGAAGGCGCCTTCGGCCGCCTGGTGCTGGGCCGCTCGTTCACCACCGTGTACGACTTCGTGCTGCCGTTTGATCCGATGGCGTATGCGCCGTTCTATTCGTGGGCCACCTCGGGCAACGCCAGCGGTCCAAGCAAGTACGGCATGACCACCGCCTTCGACAATATGGTCAAGTACTCGGGCAAGACGGGCGATTTCAGCTACGGCGCGTCCTACGGCTTCGGCGAACAGACGACGGGCACGTCGGACAGCGCCAAGCTGTCCACGGCCGTCACGTACAAGACGGGGCCCGTCAGCCTGCTGGCCACGTATGAACGCGTCAATGGCAATACCATCGTTGGCGGCGCGCGCGACAAGAATACCGTTGTTCACCTCGGTGCCATGTATGACGACGGCCCGTGGAAGGTACAGGCGGTGGCGCGCGACTACAAGCTCGATCCGGCCGCTGCCGGCAAGCCTGACGTGCGCGGTACCCTGTACTGGGGCGGCGTCAGCTACAAGACCACGCCGGTGATCACCCTGACGGGCGTGATCTACTACCAGGACGTGAAGAACGTGCCTGCCAACCTGGATGCCGATCCGATCATGTACGTGGCACGCCTGCGCTATGCCCTGTCCAAGCGCACCGACCTGTACGTGGCCGGCGCGTATGCCAAGGCCAAGCACAACCAGCTGGTCAGCCTGTCGCGCGACGATGCCGGTTTCGGCGACACGCAGCGCGGCCTGATCGCCGGCATCCAGCACCGCTTCTAAGCCATGACCATGCTGCGCTCCCTGTTCCTATCCTTGCTTTGCCTGCTGCCCGTCCTCGCCGCGGCGCAGGCCAGCGCGCCCGCGCCGGCCGAGTGCGTGGTGCCGTCCAAGCCGGGCGGCGCCATGGACCTGACCTGCAAGCTGGCGAAAAAAGGCCTGGCGCAGGAGGGCGCGGCAGCCGCCGTGGCGCCGATGCGCATCAGCTATCTGCCCGGTGGCATCGGCGCGGTGGCCTGGCATTCGATGGCGTCGCAACGCCGCCGCGCGGAGCCGAACACCCTGGTGGCATTTTCGGGCGGCTCGCTGCTCAATCTGGCGCAGGGCAAGTTCGGCAACGCCAAGGCGGGCGACGTGCGCTGGGTGGCGGCACTGGGCGCCGACTACGGCATGATCGCCGTGCGCAGCGACTCGCCCTACAAGACCCTGGCGGACCTGATCGACGCCTTGCGCCAGCATCCGGACAAGGTGCTGATCGGCGTGTCCGGCACCATCGGCAGCCAGGACTGGCTGAAGATGGCGCTGGTGGCGCGCCACGCGGGCATCGACCCGAAAGTGCTGCGTTTCGTCGCACTGGAAGGCGGCGGCGAAGTGTTTACGGCGATGCAGGCCGATTACGTGCAGGTGGTTTCCGGCGACACGTCCGAAGCCACTCTGAACGCCAGCGCCAACCATGCGCGCGTGCTGGCCGTGCTGGCGGAAAAGCGCCTGCCGGGCGTGCTGGCCGGCGTGCCGACGGCGCGCGAGCAGGGCGTCGACGTGGTCTGGCCCATCATCCGCGGCGTGTGGATGGGACCGCAGGTGCCCGACGCGGACTACCAGCGCTGGGTCGCCACCTTCGACCGTGCCATGGCCACGCCGCAGTTCGCCGAATGGCGCGCGCAGGCCGGCCTGTATCCATTCGCCCTGACGGGGCCAAAGCTGACCGCGTATGTCAGGAAAGCGGTCGATGAATATGCGCGGCAGGCAACCGAACTTGGCCTGATGCGCTGAGTGCGACTACATATTAAAAAATCTATTTCACAGACGGAGACAACCCATGTACACCAAGACCCTGCTTCAAGCCGCCATTGCCACCGCGTTTGCCAGCCTGGCCGGCGCCGCCTTCGCGCAAGTGCCGGCCGGCTATCCGGCCGACTACCAGAAGATCGTCGATGCGGCCAAGAAGGAAGGCAAGCTGGTGATCTACAGCGCCACCGACAGCAAGGCCGCAGCGCCCCTGATCAAGGACTTCAGCGCCCTGTATCCCGGCATTTCCGTCGAATACAACGACATGAATTCCACCGAGGTGTACAACCGTTTCATTTCCGAAGTGGCCGCCGGCGGCAACACGGCCGACGTGATGTGGTCGTCGGCGATGGACCTGCAGATGCGCCTGGCCTCGGACGGCTACGCCCTGAAATACAAATCCGTCGAAGCGTCGAAGATCCCGGGCTGGGCGATGTGGGATGACCAGGCCTACGGCACCACGTTCGAGCCGGCCGCCATCGTCTACAACAAGCGCCTGCTCGACCCGAAGGAAGTGCCGAAGACCCATGACGACTTCGTCAAGCTGATCGCCACGCCGAAATTCAAGGACAAGGTCACGACCTACGACATCGAGAAATCGGGCGTGGGCTTCATGTTCATGGCGCAGGATGCCAAGGAGTATCCGCAGTTCCTGGCGCTGGAGAACGCGTTTGGCGCCGCCAAGGTGCGCGTGCAGTCGTCGACGGGCACCATGATGGAGCGCATCTCCTCCGGCGAGAACCTGATCGGCTACAACGTGCTCGGTTCCTACGCCCTGGTGCGCGCCAAGACCGACCCGTCGATCGGCGTCGTGCTGCCGAAGGATTACACGCTGATCCTGTCGCGCGTGCAGTTCATCAACAAGAATGCGAAGAACGTCAACGCCGGCAAGCTGTGGCTCGATTACATCCTGTCGCACCGCGGCCAGACCATCATCGCCAACGGCGCCAAGCTGTTCGCCATCCGCGCCGACGTCACGGGCGAGACCACCTCGGCCGAACTGGTCAAGGAAATCGGCACGGCCAATGTCAAGCCGATTCCCGTGCACCCCATCATCCTGCAATTTTTGGGACCGGCCAAGCGCATGGCCTTCCTGAAACAATGGAAAGAGACAGCCGGCAAAAAATAATGCCGTCTTAGCCGCCCGCGAGCCTCGCTTGCGGGCGGATGCCGCACCCTTCATTCATTGGATTCATCATGCAAACTGCCATCCTGCCGTTACCTGTCCGGTCACGCTCTCTCCTGTCGCGCCTGAACTGGCCGCGCGGCGTGGTCGTGACGATCACCCTGATCGCCATTTTCCTGCCGCTGTTCCTGATTTTCTACCAGAGCTTCTTGAACGCGCCCTTCTTCATGCCGGTGCGCGAATTCGGCTTTGATTCCTACCGTTTCATCTTCGATGATCCCGATTTCTCGATGGCCTTCAAGAATGGCCTGATGCTGGCCTTCGGCCTGACCGTCATCGCCGTGCCGCTGGGCGGCATGCTGGCCTTCCTGATGGTGCGCACCGATCTGCCCGGCCGCGGCTGGGTCGCGCCCATGCTGCTTGTGCCGATTTTTGTCTCGCCGATGGTGATGGGCTTTGGCTACGTCGTCTCGATGGGCCCCGTGGGCTTTTACTCGACCTGGGCCAAGGAGCTGCTCGGCTTCGTGCCCTGGAATATCTACTCGTTTACCAGCATCGTCATCATCGCCGGCCTGACGCACGTGCCGCATGTGTACCTGTATGCCTCGTCGGCACTGAAAAGCCTGGGTTCGGACGTGGAAGAGGCGGCCCGCGTGGCCGGTGCCTCGCCGATCCAGGTGATGATGAATGTGTCGCTGCCGATGATCATGCCGGCCCTGGCGTATGCGGGCGTGCTGGTGTTCTTCCTCGGTTTCGAGGTGTTTGGCCTGGTGCTGGTGCTGGGCGACCCGGAAGGCCACCTGGTGCTGCCGACCTATCTGTACAAGCTGACGAACAAGCTGGGCACGCCGTCCTACCACCTGATGGCCGCCGTCGCCGTGTGCCTCGTGATGGTGACCATGCCGCTGGTGATGATACAGCGCTGGCTGCTCAAATCGGCCAACAAATACGTGTCGATCAAGGGCAAGGGCGCGCGCAGCAAGGCCATGCCGCTGGGCCGCTGGAAGTGGCTGGCATTCGCCCTGCTGGCTGGCTGGCTGATCTTCACCATCATCCTGCCCCTGACGGGCATCGTGCTGCGCTCCTTCGTGCAGTACTGGGGCGAGGGCGTGCACCTGGCCGACGTGCTGACCTTGCAGCATTTCCGCGACATCTTCGACCAGCCGTCGCTGGTGCGCGGCATCGTCAACACCATCCTGATCGGCGTCGTCGGCGGCGCTCTGGCCGTGGGCTGCTACAGCTTCATCGCGCTGGCCATGCACCGCAAGCAGGACGGCATCACGCGCCTGCTCGATTACAGCGTGCTGGTGCCGCGCGCCATTCCAGGCTTGCTGGCCGGCCTGTCCTTCCTGTGGGTGTTCCTGTTCGTGCCGGCCTGGCTCGACGGCATCCTGAAGGGCATGGACAACGGCGTGGCCCTGTGGCTCAGCGGCCATGTGATCCCCGTGCTGCGCGAACTGCGCTCGACGATTTTCGCCCTGTGGCTGGCGTATTCCGTCGTCTGGATGGCCTATGGCATGCGCCTCATTTCCACCGCGCTGCTGCAGGTGGGACCGGAACTGGAAGAGGCGGCGCGCGCCGTCGGCGCCAGCCGCGGCCAGGTGACGCGCGACGTCACCCTGCCGCTGATCAAATACGGCTTGCTGGGCGCCTGGCTGATGGTCTTCCTGATCTTCGAGCGCGAATATTCGACGGGCGTGTACCTGCTCTCGCCAGGCACGGAAGTGATCGGCGCCATGCTGGTGTCGCTGTGGGCGGGCGGCTCGACCGACCTGGTGGCGGCGCTGTCCTTCATCAACATCACGCTGGTGGCCATCGGCCTGGGCATCGCGCTGCGCTTTGGCGTCAAGTTGCATAACTGAGCTGCATAACTAATAAATATACTGAGATCACACCATGAATGAATTGACCGTCAATGAGCTGCACCTGGACTATGGCACCGGCGCTTCCGCCAACCCCATCCTGAAGGGCGTTTCGATGCACCTGCAGAAGGGCGAAGTGGTCGCCCTGCTGGGGCCTTCGGGCAGCGGCAAGACCACCTTGCTGCGCGCCGTGGCCGGGCTGGAAAGCCCGAAGGCGGGCAGCATCCAGATCGGCGAGCGCAATGTCTTCGACGGCGCGAAGCATTTCGAGATGCCGGCCGAGCAGCGCAACCTGGGCCTGGTGTTCCAGTCGTACGCGCTGTGGCCGCACAAGACTGTCTTCGACAACGTCGCCTACGGCCTCAAGTTGCGCAAGATGAGCAGCACGGAGATTGCCGCGCGCATCAAGGAAGTGCTGACGCAGCTGGGACTGGGGCACCTGGGCGAGCGCTATCCGCATCAATTGTCCGGCGGCCAGCAGCAGCGCGTGGCGATCGCCCGCGCGCTGGTGTACAACCCGCCCGTGATCCTGCTCGACGAGCCGCTGTCGAACCTGGACGCCAAGCTGCGCGAGGAAGCGCGCGCCTTCCTGCGCGAACTGATCGTGCGCCTGGGCCTGTCGGCCCTGATGGTGACGCATGACCAGGGCGAGGCGATGGCCATCTCGGACCGTATCCTGCTGCTGAATAACGGCAAGATCGAGCAGCAAGGCACGCCGCAAAGCATGTATGAAACCCCGGACACCCTGTTCACGGCGGAATTCATGGGCAGCAACAACCGCCTGCCTGGCAAGGTGGTGCAGCGCGACGGCAGCGCCGTGCGCCTGCTCGTCGACGGCGCGCCCATGCTGGGCGTGGCGCGCGGCGCCAATGTGGGTGCGGAGGTGACGACGATGATCCGCGTGGAAGAGGTGAAGATCAGCGCCACGCAGGTGGACAACGCCATCGAGATGCCTCTGCTGACCTGCATGTACCTGGGCGACCGCTGGGAATGCCTGTTTGAACGGGGCGGCGCGGACAACATCAGCCTGCGCGCCTATTCGCGCCACAAGCTCGAAGCGGGCAAGTATTGGCTGCACATGCCGGCCGATAAACTCTGGGTGTTTTAACGGTGTGCTGGTGGCCGCGCTGGCGCGCCTTCGGCGCGGCGCTGGCCGCCGGCCTGGCGGGCGCCGCCATCTGCCTGTGGCTGCACACGCCGCTGCCGTGGATGATCGGCCCCCTGTTTGCCACGGCCGCACTGCGCCTGGCAGGGCGCGAACTGGCCTGCCCCGTGCGCGTGCGCGAAGCGGGCCAGTGGGCCATCGGCACGGCGCTGGGCCTGTATTTCACGGCGCCCGTGCTGGCCGTGCTCACGGCCTATACGCCATGGATCGCCGGCGCCGTGCTGTTCGCGCTGGCGCTGGGCGGCGTTGGTGCACTGCTGCTGCGGCGCCTGTCGGGTGTCGACCAGGCCACCGCCTTCTTTGCCATGGCTGTCGGCGGCGCGTCCGAGATGGCGGTGCAGAGCGAGCGCCATGGCGCCGACGTGGGCAAGGTGGCCGCCGCGCACAGCCTGCGCATGATGCTGGTGGTGGCGACCATCCCGTTCGGCGTGCGCTACTGGGGCAGCCATGGCCTGCAAGAAGGGCATGAAAGCTTCGTGCCCGGCGCCGCGTTCGTCGATCCGGGCGGGCTGGCGCTGCTGGTGCTCGTCACCGTATTGAGCGCCCTCGCATTCAAACGGGCCCGCCTCCCCAACGCCTGGGTCATCGGACCGCTGCTGGCGGCCCTGCTGCTGACGGCGTTTGGCATCCATCTGTCGCGCTTGCCCGAGTGGATGATACGCGCGGGCCAGCTGTTCATCGGCATGGCGCTGGGCACGCGCTTCAGCCCGGCCTTCCTGCATGCGGCACCCCGCTACCTGGCCGGCGTGGCCTTGTGCAGCATCCTGATGCTGCTGATGGCCGCCGCCTTCGGCCTGGGCCTGGCGCACTGGCTGGACATCCATCCCGGCACGGCCATCCTCGCCACGTCGCCGGGCGGCATCGCGGAAATGTCGCTGACGGCCAAGACCCTGCATCTGGGCGTGCCCATCGTCACGGCTTTCCACGTGGCGCGCATGGTGGTGCTGGTATTGCTGATCGGGCCGCTGTTTCGCCTGTTGCAGCGCAGTTAGTTTCCCCGCACCACGATTTCCTGCACCTGCGGTTCGCGCTGGCGCACGAAGCGGGCCACGGCGTCCACCGTGACGGCGTCGATCTTGCCCGCCATGCGGCGGTCGAACGGCTGGTCGTCGAAGGCGATGTTGGCGCGGAACATGCGCGCGCCCAGGCGCGTCGCGGCGGGGATGTTCAGCGTCTGCGGAATGAAGTCGACGCTGCGCAGCCAGTTTTGCGCTTCGGCGCGCGTTTCGATCTTGCCCGGCTCGTTGCTGGCGGCGGCCAGGGTTTCCAGCACCCACTGGTTCGAGTTCTGGTACCTGGTGGAAAACGGGTAGGCCAGCATATTGTAGCTGGCGTCGTGCAGGCGCTTGGGCGTGTTGCTTGCCAGCAGGCGCACCAGTTGCTGCTGCGTATCCTGGCCGGGAATCAGGATCAGCGTTTCATACATGAACACATCATCCATGAAGAAATTGCCGAGTCCTTCGTTGTACAGCGACGATTGCGCCGTGCCGCATTCGTTGAGCTCATGTACCACCAGCCAGCGGCCCTTCGGATGGTCGCGCCAGGCCAGCGCCATGTGCGAGTAGCGCACCTGGTATTTCGACAGGTCCTGCCCGGCGCGCGCCACCAGGGCCACCTGCGCGCCCGACTTGTCGAGCGCCTGCAGGGTCTTTTGCGCCAGGTCCATCGATTTGACGAGGGTGGCGGCATCCGTCGGTTTCTCTTCGCACGAGCGCCCCGCATGGGCGGCGCCCGCCAGGGCCAGGCAGAGGACGATGACAGTCAGGCGTTTCATGGGCTTCACGCTTTCGAATGGTGGAGGATGGCCTGGCCGGCCGCATTGGGCAGGTAGGCAATAGTCTTGCCCGACAGCACCAGCACATGGCCCGTGGAGACGGCGACCACGTCGAGCACCGTGCCGGCCGCCAGCGCCAGGCCCTGCGTGGCCTTCCGGCTCAGCTTGACGGAAGCCGTGGCGGCGGACGAGGCGCCTTTGGCGGCGCTTTTGAGCACGAGTACGCTGCCGTCCGCCACGTCTTCCACCGTGTCGACGACGACTTCACCGGCGGCGGCCAGCAGCGACATGGAGCCGACGAGCACGATGGCCGACGCCATGCTGGCATGGTCGGAGGCGTTGGTGGTGTCCGAATTGGCGGCCTGGGCCAGCGGCGCCAGGGTGGCGGCGCACAGCAGGGCGGTGGCGAATAACTGTTTCATGGCATGCCTGTTTTTCATTGATGATTTACACTTTGGAATGGTGCAGCAGCGCCTTGCCCAGTTCGTTCGGAATGAAGGCGATGGCCTTGCCCGACATGACCAGCATGTGGCCGGTGGACAGCGCCACCACGTTGACCACGGTGCCGGCGGCCAGCGACAGGCCCTTGGCCGCTTGCGTGCTCATCTGGACGGAGGCGCCGCCCGCTTCGGACGCGCCTTTCAACACGATGACGATGCCTTCGCCCACCGTTTCCACGCTGGCAACGACGACCTGGCCGGAGGCGACCAGCATCGACAGCGAACCGCCGACGACGACAGCGGAGCCGTCGCTGAGGTTTTGCGAGCCTTTCGACAGGTTCTCGGACGCGGCAGCGTGCGCCAGGCCGGGCGCGGCACTAGCGAACAACAGCGACAGGGACAGGCAGAGGGGCAGCAGGCGTTTCATGTGTTTCTCCTTCAAGTGTGCCAATTGGCCACGTCATCATTGTAGACTGGGGCCCATTGGTCAATGAAAACGCTACTCGTAGCGACAAGGCATACCGAGGGTAGCGTTTTACGCTACTTTTTTAGCTGCCGAGACGATAATATTTTTACAAAGGAAGTGCATGCCGCAAACCCACGCCCTCATCGAGGCCTTGAAACGCTTGCTGAAAGCGCGCGCCGTCACGTATGCCGAACTGGCCCAGCGCATCGGCGTGTCCGAAGCCAGCGTCAAGCGGATGTTTTCGCAGAAGCAATTTACCCTGCAGCGGCTGGACCAGATCCTGGTGGCCGTCGGCAGCGACTTCCAGCAGCTGGCGCTGGCCGTGCAGGCGGCGCAGGCCAGGCCGACGCTGATCACGGGACTGACGTATGCGCAAGAGAAGGAAATCATCGAGGATACGCGGCTGTTCGTCGTGGCCGTCTCGGCCCTGAACCTGCTGCCGCTGGAACAGATCGTCGCCACCTATGACATCAGCGAGGCGCAAGCCGTGAAATACCTGCTACGCCTCGACAAGATCGGTTTTCTGGAACTGCTGCCGAATAACCGGGTCAAACTGCTGGTAGCGCGCACGTTTGCGTGGATACCGAACGGCCCGATTCATAGCTATTTCAAAGAGGTGGCCTATGGCGACTACCTGAATTCGCAATTCGACGGCGAGACGGAATTGCTGCGCCTGGTGAACGTGATGCTGTCGAAAAAATCCACGGCGGCCTTGCTGGAGCGGCTGCAGCAGGTGGCCATGGAATTCTCGCAGCAGCACCAGGAAGACGCGCGCCTGCCTGGCGATGAGCGCTTGGCCATCAGCTTCCTGCTGGCGGCCCGTCCCTGGATGCCGCAGACGTTCAAGGCCTTGCTGCGACCACAATGATGATTTTAATGCCCACGGTCAAGATGGTTATGGTTGCGGGCTGCGCAGGGGATTATATTCGCGGCATGTATAACATGCGGCATACATACCTGAAAAGAAAGAAAAAAGTAATCATTCTGTGGCAAAAGATAAACACATTTGGCAAATAAATATTTCTCCCGTGAAAGACTTGAATTGGTAAAACCACATGTTATTATTCCAAAAAACAACATTTTTAAAAGTAAGATTTGTTTTTAGGATACTACCTGTTCAGGTAGTTATAAAAAATAATGGAAACAGGAACCTTTTGTGAAAAATTTTTCCCCTGCTGTTGGTTTGTTTGTATTGGCTGTGTTAACAACGGGTTGTGCCAGCGTGGGTAGCGAATCGCTGCGCAAGGAATCAGAGTCGAGTATTTCCCAAAAGATTGTCGAAGGTAAGACAACAAAGGGCGAAATCCGGACGATGTTTGGCTCGCCAACGAAAACCAGTTTTACGGATGGTGGCCTGGAAATCTGGAATTACGACTTCTCCAATGTTTCTGCCGATGCGGTCAGCTATATCCCTATCGTGAATCTGTTCGGTGCCAGCGCCAGCGGCAAGAAAAAAGAACTGGTTGTGATGTACGACCAGACAAACATCGTCAAGCGTTATTCGATGAGTGAATCTGACGTGACGCATAAAACGGGTTTGTTCAATAACTAAAGGCGCAGCGGCCATAGGTAGCGCTCATCCCAGTTCTGGTGACGTTACTTTAGCCTGTGCGTAGCGGGGTAACGTCAACGCCGCCACTCTGCCTCAGTTCCTCTTCGCTTATTCCAGCGTCGTCACCATCTAGTCCTCCTGATGCTGTTGTTCTTGTGGTTGTTTGAGCAGGCGCCAGACAAAAAAGCCCAGTATGGCCACGCCCAGCAGCAGCGCGGCCCACAGGGCGGCCAGCCGCCATGGCGCGCCATCGCTGGCGGCGGGGGCCGGTGCCGCACCTGCATTGGTTTGCAGCGGGCCAGCGCTGGCCGTCTTGAGCGCGCGCAATTCTTCTGCCTGGAAGCCGGGCGCGACCTGCGACAGCGGCTGCGCCACGGCTGTCGCATCGTTCCTGCCGAAGGCCAGGCGATAGGGCGGCTTGCCGCTGGCCAGCAACACGACGGTGGCCGGCGTCCAGCCCAGGCGCAAGGCGGGCGCATTGGCGGCGGAGAGCGGGTGCTCGGGCGATGTCTGCATCACCCAGAGTGCCGTCTGCGTCACGGGCATGGCCAGCTCGCCCGACATCCTTTCCTTGCCATCGAGGCCGATGCGGTAAAACGTCGTGCTCAGTAGTGGATCGAAATACGCGCCCTGGGCGGGCCGCGCCGGCTGGCGCAGGTGTAGCCGGTGCCGGGGAGGCTCGCTGTTCTGGCGATACACGCCCAGAGTTACGGGCAGGACGACGTTGCTTTGCGTAAATTGCAGCGCGATGCTGTCGGCGGGAATGGCGATGGGTGTGGCATAGCGCCATTCATGCTCCTGCTTGCCGGGCGATCCCTGCAGCACGATGGCGGCGCGCGGCGCGGCCACTTCCGTTTCGCTGACGCCTTGTGCCGTGATTGCCGCAAAGGCCAGCGGCTCCCCCGCCTGCCAGCTCAGGCGCGCATAGCGGAAGGCGCGCGGTGCGAAGGCGATACCGTCGTTGGCCAGGGTCTGCGTGTCGCTGTTGCTGAGCCAATTCAGGGTGGTGGTGCCGATGGCATCCCATTGCTTCAGGTCATCGCTCACTTCCAGCAGCACTTGCGCGCTGTAATTGTCCGCGTGGGCCGGTGGCGTGAAGCGCAAGGCGGCGATGCGGCTGCCTTCGGCCTGCCTGCCCAGGTCGAGGATCAGGGCCTGCAGCGTGGCCGTGGCCGCTGTCGTGCCGGCGTGCGTGCTGACCGACAGCAGGCGGCCATCGTCCGCCGTGCGGATGTCGATGCCTTGCAAGCCATCGCCAGTTGCCGGCGTGCCCGTCACGGGGAAAATGCGGGCAGGAATGCTGCTGCGCCGCGTGGCCGATGGCGCGGGTGGCACGCCGATGGCGTAGGCCAGGCGCTTGCCGTCGGCGTCGAACAGCCGCACGTCGGCCAGGCTGGCCGAGCGGGCGTGCAGGTAGACTTCCCTGGGCAGCGGTAGCTGGACGATGCCCGCGCCGGCGGGCACCTGCACGGGCATGCTCCAGCCATAATCCTGCGGCCGGTCCGGTAGCTGGCGGGCTGTCGTGGCCAGCGCGGCGCCCGCCATCAGCGCGGTGCAGAAAAGAAGGGCGGCTTTCATGCGGTTCCCTGGTTCGGTTCGGCTGGCGCTTCCGCTTCGGCCTTGGGGAAGGGCGCCAGGTAGCCGATCAAGACCATCAGCAAGCCCACGCCCACGAAGGAGACGATGCGCTCGATGCCGCCCACGTTCGACAGGTCGATGGCGAACAGTTTCAGCACGACGAGGCCCAGCAGCACGGCGCCCAGGCCCCACTGCTGGCGCCGCTGGTGGCGGGCCGCATGGCGCATCAGCAGCAGGGCGGTGACGCTCCACACGAGCGACAGCATGGCTTGCACGAATTGCGATGCGAACAAGTCCTCGAACTGGTATGGCACGCCCAGATAGTGCGAGACCGTGCGCAGCAGCATCAGGTTGAACCAGCCGTACAGGAAGCAGGCGGCCACGACAGGTAAGCGCGCTTGCCACGGGGCGGGCAGCGGCACCTGGCCCGCAGGCAATAAACGGTAGCTGGCGATGGCCAGCAGGACGGCAAAGCCCGTGCTCAGGTCCAGCGGATTGAGTAGCGGCAGGTAGGGCAGGGGGGCCATGGCGCCATCGTCGACGATATTCCATGCGGCAATCAAGAGCAGCGACCATAGCGCAGCGAGCGGTATCAGGGTGCGCTGGTACCACGCGGCGATGGGAGCCACGGGCCAGCCGCCCGCGCGGCAGCGGCGGATCAGCCAGGCCAGCGCCAGCATCATGGCCCAGGCCGGCAAGTAGCGGGCCCAGGCAGGGCTGGCGCCGCCTGCGTTGTCCGCCAGCCAGGCGCCGACGTGCATGGTGCCCACGGGCCACAGCATCAGCCAGGGCGCGGCCGTGCGCAGCGTATGCAGCAGGCGCTGCGCACGCACGTCGAGGTGCCAGCCGGCCTGCGGCCAGGCCCGCAGCAGGTATTCGCCGGCCGCCAGCGCGCCGGCCAGGGCCAGCCAGGACAGGCCCGTCGGCAGGTAATCGCGCAGGTACAAGGCTTGCAGCAGGTTGGCGCTCCACAGGCCCAGGCCGAGCCAGGCGGCGACGCCGAACCAGCGCAGCTGCGGCCAATCCAGGCGCCGCGCCACGATGGTGAACGCCGGTGTCGTGACGCACACGGCAAGCAGGTACAGCGCGAGCCAGCGCTCGCCCGCGTGCGGCTGCATGCTCGCCTCGCCGTCGACCAGGCGCAGCAGCCAGCTGGTGAGCGGCACGAGGACGGCGGCAAACCACAGCACGCCGCTCCATTGCAGCAGGGGGCGCGCCACGAGGGCGATCAAGGCATCGTCGCCGCGCGCGCGCTGCGCGGTGAACCAGGCGCTGGCGAAGGCGGCGGCGCCCAGCAGCAGGGCGCTGAGGAAGGAGCCCTCCAGCAGGCTGGCCGGATGCGCATCCCAGTCCCAGCTGCTGCGGCTCAGCAGCACCAGGCCCGCCAGCACTTGCACGGCCAGCAGCAGCGCGCGCGGCGCATGCCAGTCTTCGCGCCGCGCCAGCCACGCCAGCAAGGCCGCCACGCCCAGGGCGCTGACGGTCAGCAGGTTCAGCAAGGTGGCCGCCTGCGCGCGCAGCAGGATTTCATTCCAGACGCCGCCCAGCAGCCAGGCCGTGGCAGCCGTCAGGAACAGCATGGACAGCCAGGCCATCAGTTCCGGATGCCGATGGCTGACGTGACGGCGGAAATTGAAGGCCATCACCAGCGCGGCGGCGGCCAGCAGCGCGCAGCCGAGCCAGATGTTGGCGTGCAGGGCCGTTGCCGCATCGATTTCCCGCAGGGCGAACAGGAAGGCAAGCCAGGCGGCCGCCTGCACCAGCAGGCCGAAGGCCCAGGCCAGGGTCTGGCGCTGGCGCAAGCCGACCCAGACGATGCCCGCGCCTTCCAGCGCCCAGGCGGCGGACGTCCAGCGGCCGTCGAGGGCGAACGGGATGGCCAGGGTGCCGAAGACGATGCCCAGTGCCAGGAAGGCTTCGGCCAGCAGCTTGAAGCCTGCGCGGCGCCACAGGGCCACGGCCAGGCCTGTGTAGGTCAAACCGGCAGCCAGGGCGGAAAACGCCAGACCAAATTTAAAATTCCAGACCAGGCTGTATTGCAGGCCCATGGCCGCCAGCGGCGTGCCGAACACGAGCGTGCCATCCACATAGTGTGTCAGGCGCGGCGCCTGGCGCGCGCAGTAGGCGATCGCGATGCCGATATAGAACAGCACGAACAGGATCAAAAACAGTTGCGTCGACAGGTAGTGGTCCGGGGTGTAGCGCAGCAGGCCCCAGGTGGTGGCGACGACGAAGGTGAAGCCAAAGCTCAGCACATTCAGCACGCGCCAGGCGCGTTTCAGGGCGATGGCGAAGACGCCCGCATTGAGCAGCGCGTAATAGCTGAACAGGCCGATATGGTTGCCGTTGCCCGTCGACACGAGCAGGGGCACGGCAAAGCCGCCGACGATGCCGAAGACGGCCAGCCAGACGGCGTTCTGCAGTACGGCCAGCAGGCAGGTAAATGTCGTCAGGACGAACAGCAGGCCGAAGGCCAGGCCGGGCGGGATCAGTTCATACAGACGGAAGGCGCCGAACGTGACGAGCATCAGGATCGCCAGCGCCGTGCCCTGCAGCGGCAGGCTGATGCCGGGGCGATTGCCGCGGATGCGCCAGGCCCAGGCCAGCAGGGCGACGTCCAGCAGCGCGATGCCGGCCAGGCGCAGTTCGATGGGCAGCGTCACCTGCGCCGAGACGTACTTGAGCAGGAAACTGACGCCGAGGAAGAGGATCAGCAGGCCCAGCTTGGCCACCAGGTTGCCCGTGAACAACCAGTTCTTTGCCTTGGCAAGGAGGCCGTCCGGGCGCGCGATCCACGACGGGGGCTGCGGCGCAGCGGGGGCTGTCGCAGGCTGCGGCGCGGCGGGCGCTGCCGTGGCTGCCATCGTAGCTGCCGGGGCAGTCACGGGCTTGTCGGATGCCACGGGGGACGTCGCAGGGGCGGCAAGGGGCGCGTCGGCCACGTCGTCCTGCCGGGCCTGCGTCGCCGGCGCCGCTTGCGGCACAGGCGCCGGCAGTTGGACGGGCGGCGGCGCGGCGGCGGGCGGCATGTCCGCCACGCTGGCGGACTGGCTTTCCAGCGCCAGCAGGCGCAGCTGCACGCTGTCGACTTCCTTGCGCAGGCGGGCCGCCAGCACCTCCAGGTCCGCCACTTTCCTGCGGTACTGCAGCACTTGCACGAAGGCGGTGATCAGCAAGCCAAATATGATCAGCGATAACAATCCAGTCATGGGACAGCTTTCCTGTGAGGCTGGGCGACGGTACCCAGGGTATGCGCACATTACCTTATTATCAAGAAACAGGCGATTTTTGTTGTGCCAGGACAGGCGTCAAGGGGTGGGGCCAGCATGGCGCGCCGCGCTGCCGTCCGTATTGACGGGGAGTAAGGGCGAGACATTAAGATTGTCGTGCGCAGGATAGTGCTGTATTTTATCAATTCCTTAATTGCCCGTCCCCATGCCATGAGTCAAAGCAGCCAGTTTTCCTTATTGTCGCAGCGCCGTTTCGGGCCGTTCTTCTGGACCCAGTTCTTTGGCGCTTTCAACGACAATCTGTTCAAGACGGCGCTGATGGTGATCCTCGCCTACGATGCGCTGAGCTGGACCACGCTCGACCCGTCCACCATCACCAACCTGATTCCCGGCCTGTTCATCCTGCCCTACGTCGTGTTTTCGGCCACGGCGGGCCAACTGGCGGATAAATTCGAAAAGGCGGGCCTGGCCCGCTTCGTCAAATGGATGGAACTGGCCATCATGGCCGTGGCCGCCGCCGGCTGGATGACGCATACGCTGTGGCTGCTGGTGGCCGCCGTGGTGGGCATGGGCGTGCATTCGACCCTGTTCGGCCCCGTCAAGTATGCCTATCTGCCGCAGCAGCTCAAACCCGAGGAATTGGTGGGCGGCAATGGCCTGATCGAGATGGGCACCTTTGTCGGCATCTTATTGGGTGAAATCCTCGGCGCCGTCCTGATCGTGCACAAGCCGCTGGGCGTGGAACTGGTGGCGGGCGCGACGATTGCCGTGGCCGTGTTCGGCCTGATCGCCAGCTACCGCGTGCCGCGCACGCCCGCGCCCGAGCCGGACTTGAAGGTGAGCCTGAACTTTGTCGCCGAATCGCTGCGCAACCTGAATTTCTCGCGCAAGAACCGTCCCGTCTTCCTGGCCATGCTGGGCAACTCCTGGTTCTGGTTCTACGGCGCCCTGATCCTGGCCCAGTTCCCCGTGTACTCGAAGGATTTCCTGCATGGCGACCACAGCGTCTTCGTGCTGCTGCTGACCGTGTTTTCCGTCGGCATCGGCACGGGTTCCTTGCTGTGCGAGCGCCTGTCCGGCCACAAGATCGAGATCGGCCTGGTGCCATTCGGTTCCATCGGCCTGTCCCTGTTCGGCATCGACCTGTATTTCGCCAGCAATGCGTATGCAAACACGCAGGTGGTCGACGCGCTGGCGTTCGTCAGCCAGGCGGGCGTGCCGCGCATCTTGCTCGACATCGTCATGATCGGCGTGTTCGGCGGCTTCTTCATCGTGCCCCTGTTCGCCCTGATCCAGACGCGCTGCGACCCGAAACATATTTCGCGCACGATCGCCGGCATGAACATTTTGAATGCCCTGTTCATGGTGGCGGCGGCCGGCGTGGCCATCGTGCTGCTGGGCCAGGGGTTTACGATTCCCCAGCTGTTCCTCGTCACGGCCATCCTGAATGCGCTGGTGGCTGCCTATATCTTTTCGCTGGTGCCGGAATTCCTCATGCGCTTCCTTGCGTGGATACTCATCCAGACGGTGCACCGCGTGAAGGTGGTCGATGGCGAGCGCATTCCCGCGGAAGGCGCGGCCGTGCTGGTGTGCAACCACGTGAGCTACGTGGACGCCATCGTCATCATGGCGGCCAGCCCCCGTCCCATCCGCTTCGTCATGGACCACCGCATCTTCAAGATGCCGCTGATGGGCTGGATTTTCCGCACGGCCAAGGCGATTCCCATCGCGCCCGCCAAGGAAGATCCATTCCTCATGGAAAAAGCGTTCATTGACATTGCGCAAGCCCTGCACGAAGGCGAGCTGGTGTGTATCTTCCCCGAGGGCAAGTTGACGCGCACGGGCCAGATCAGCGAATTCAAGGGCGGCATCGCCAAGATCGTCGCGCGCAGCAAGGTGCCCGTGATTCCGCTGGCGCTGCGCGGCCTGTGGGGACACCTGCTGAGCCACCGCAATGGCCATTTGTTCGAGCGCGCCTTCAAGGCGGGCTTGCGCTCGCGCCTGTCGCTGGCCGTCGGCATGCCCGTGCCGCCCGAGGCTGCCACGCCGGAGTTGCTGCAGCAAAAGGTGCAAGAGCTGCGGGGCAAGTGGAAATAAGCGTCATGCCGCGCCCGTCGCCGCGCCCGCCCGCCGCGCCAGGTGCTGCCCCAGCAGGGCGGGGATGGCGGCGAAGTCGACGGGCTTCGTCAGGTGGTGGTCGAAACCGGCCTGCGCCGTGCGCTGGCGCGCATCGCCCTGGCCCCAGCCCGTCAGCGCAATCATCAGCACGTCGCGGCCCTGCGCCAGGCGGCGGATCTGGCGCGCCGTTTCATAGCCGTCCATGCCCGGCATGCCCAGGTCCATGACGATCAGCTGCGGCCACGCGGCATCGATGGCCGCCAGCGCCTGCGCGCCGTCATAGGCGACCCGCACGGCATAGCCTTCCAGCTGGAACAGCGTTTGCAGCGAATCGGCCGCGTCGCGGTTGTCATCCACGACCAGCACCTGCACGGCCCGCCCCGCGCTGGCGGGCGCCGCCGGCGCCGGCACGGCGGCCGCTCCTTCGTCCACCCTGGCCGCCAGTCGGACGACGAAGCGGCTGCCCCGTCCGGGCCCTTCGCTGTGCGCTTCGATGCTGCCGCCATGCATTTCGGCGAACTGGCGCGCCAGGCTCAGCCCGATACCGAGGCCGCTGGCCATCTGTCCCGCCTGCGTGCGGCCCTGCTCGAACATGGAAAAGATGCGGGGAATGGCTTCGGGGTCGATGCCGATGCCGTTGTCTTCGATGGCCACCTGCAGCTGGCCTCCTGCCAGCTGTGCCGCAATGCGGACGTGGCCGCCATTCGACGTGAATTTCACGGCGTTCGAGACGATATTCGCAAAGATCTGCACCACGCGTGCGTAGTCCGCGTGCAGCACGATGGTCTGCGGCGGCAAGTCCAGCGCGATGGTGATGTGGCGGCTGCTGGCGGCCGGCTGGCACAGCTCGATAACATGGGCCAGGACTTGTTGTAGTGCAATATCCTGGCGTTGCAGCTGCACCTTGCCGCTGGTGATGCGCGCCACGTCGAGCAAGTCATCGACGAGCCGCGTCAGGTGCGTGACCTGGCGCTCGATCACGCCTTTGACCTTGCTGACCTGCTCGGATTCGGGATACAGGTGGCTGAGCAGGGCCACGGACGTCTTGATGGGGGCCAGGGGATTGCGCAGCTCATGGCCCAGGCTGGCGAGGAATTCGTCCTTGCGCCGCTGCGTCTCGCGCACCTGGTACTGGCGCTGGCGCGCGCGCAGCATGGCATGCGCCGAGGTGATCAGGGTCAGCACGTGCACGGGGCGTTCCAGCAGGGTCAGGTTGCCGAGGGTGGCGATGGCTTGCCGCAGGGGCAGGGAATCGAGTCCCGCATGGGTGAGCAGGATGATGGGCAGGTCGGACCATTCCGGCTGCTGGCGGCCATAATCGTCGAGCACCTGGTAGGCGCCCGCATGCAGGGCCTCGTCCACCGTCAGCACGCCGCCGGCGCCCAGCGCCAACTGCTCGGCCAGTTCGCCGGGCGAGCGGCAGGCATGGCTGGCGATGGCGCCGCTGGCCAGCACCTGGACGGCGAGGGCGGCGTCCTGGCCGGCCGGCGCGTAGATCAGGATGCGCTGTTCCATGGCCAGCCCTAGGGGAATGGCGTGCCGCCAACGGTGGGCATGCCCGTCAGGATGCCGTGGAAGCCGGCCAGGGACGGGCCGATGCGGATGCCCTGCGGGCCGATTTCGAAGCGGCGGATGCTGCGTTCATGGGGGCTGCCGCGCTTCTTGAAGACGGAAATGGCTTGCCGCACCTCGCCTTCCGTTTCGTAATAGCGCAGCATGATGACGTTGTCGGCCAGGTAGCTGGCGTCGGCCGAGGTGGTCATGGCAGTGCCCAGCATGTTCTGCTGCACCCCGACGAGCAGGGTGGCCACGCCGCGCTGGCTCAGGTAATTGAGCAATTCATGCAGGTAGGTGCTCTGGAAGCGCTCGTCGGGCACGGCATGCATGTAGCCGTTCAGGCTATCGATGGCGATGACGCGGGCGCCCCGTTCGGCCGCGTCGACGACGGCCTGGGCGAATTCGCCGGGCGTCAGCTCGGCCGGATCGACCTGCTGCACGCTCAGCAAGCCCGTGTCGAGCGTCTCCTTCAGGCGCATGCCCAGGTCGTCGGCCCGGTGCAGCAGCTTGCTGCGCGCTTCCTCGAACAGGAACATGGCGCATGGCTCGCCGCGCTTTGTTGCCGCATGCACGAACTGCGCCGCCAGGGTCGACTTGCCGCTGCCGGCCGGGCCGGAAATGAGGGTGCTCATGCCTTCCTCCAGGCCGCCGCCTATCATGGCGTCGAGTTCGGCGATGCCGCTCGACAGGCGCTGGTGGTCGCCGTCGCGGCGCGTGTCGGCCGCCACCAGGCGGGGATACACGACCAGGCCGCCCTCGGCGATCTTGTAGTCATGCGTGCCGCTGCGAAACGGCACGCCCCGGTATTTCACCACGCGCACGCGGCGCCGGTCGTTGCCGTAGGCCTGGTTTTGCAGTTCCAGCGAGATGACGCAATGGGCCACGCTACGCACTTGCAAGCCGTCGTCGAGGGCGGAGCGGTCATCGATCAGGATGGTGGTGCAATGCCGGTGGGCTAGATATTGCTTTAATGCAATGACCTGGCGCCGGTAGCGCAGGGGGTTTTCCGCCAGCAGTTGCAGCTCGGACAGCGAATCGAGCACGAGGCGGGCGGGGTGGTGTTTTTCGATGGCGGCCAGGATGCGCTGGTTGGTCGACGCCAGCTCGATTTCCGACGGATGGAAGATGGTGTACTGGCGCTCGGGATCGAGGATGTCGTCGCTGGGCGCCACTTCTTCGACGGCCACGCCGGCCAGGTCCCAGCCGTGCGACAGGGCGGCGGCGCGCAGCTCGATGTCCGATTCGGCCAGGGCGATGTAGAGCACCTTTTCGCCCGCGCGCGCGCCTTCGGCGAGAAACTGCAGCGCCAGGGTGGTCTTGCCCGTGCCCGGTTCGCCTTCGAGCAGGTACAGGCGCTCGGCCAGCAGGCCGCCGGCCAGCACCGTATCGAGGCCGGGCACGCCCGTCGACAGCAGGGGCGGCACGACCATGCCAGCCCCTGCCACGGTTGTCTGCTGCGCCGGTGCCATCATCGTTGTGCCCCTGTCATGGCAAGGTGTGGATCTGCATATTAGCGCACCGCCAGCGCCATGTCTTTTCGATACCATTGGTAAATATTCATGGTGGCGTGGCGTGCGCTGGCCTGCCGGTGTTGCGCACGTGTCGGTTGCTTCAGCAAAGAAATCTTGACCCTGCTAAAGTATTTGCTCATCCCAACTTTCCCGCATTGCCGTTTTATTGTCATCTGCCCGGCTGCCAAGTGATCCTGCCGGTGCGCCCCACGCTGTTGTTGTCGTCATTTTATTGCATCATTAATAATATAATTCGCCTGAAAGTTACTATGTTTCAATTGTAACGATGCTTGACGATTTTAGAATGATCGTTCATTCTTTGATCTGCGTTAATAAATTTAGTCATTTCTAACGACACTAGCCAGCTTCTTTTTCAGAAAGTCCAAGATGCAACCAACTTTTTCCTTGACGTCGCCGCGTACGAGCGGCGCTATTGCCGTTCTGTGCGCCACTGTAATCATGGCCGGCTGCAGTAAAAAACAGGAAGCACCTCACGCGCAGCAAGCGCCGCAGGTGGTCGTGTTTACTGTTAATCCGGCCGCGTTGCCGATGAGTGCCGAATTACCCGGCCGTACGAATGCCTACCAGGTCGCCGACGTGCGTCCACAAGTGGGCGGCTTGATCCAGAAACGTTTGTTCGTCGAAGGTAGCGATGTGAAAGCGGGCACGGCCCTGTATCAGATCGACCCGGCCACCTACCAGGCTGCTTATAATTCCGCCAAGGCAGCCCTGTCGAAAGCCAAGGCCAACCTGCTGACGGCCGGCCCGAAAGCGTCGCGCTACAAGGAACTGGTGGCCATCGAAGGCGTGAGCCGCCAGGAATACGATGACGCCGTCGCTGCCTTCGAGCAAGCCAAGGCAGACGTCGAGTCCGCCACCGCCGCGCTGGAAACGGCGAATATCAACCTGAAGTACAGCACCGTGACGGCGCCGATCAGCGGCCGCACCAGCCGCTCGACCGTGACGGCCGGCGCGCTGGTCACGGCGGGCCAGGCTGATGCCCTGACCACCGTGCAGCAACTCGATCCGATCTATGTCGACGTGACCCAGTCGAGCACCGACCTGCTGCGCCTGAAGCGCCAGATGGCCGACGGCACCTTGAAAAAAGCCGGCGAAGGCCAGGCCAAGGTCGACCTGATCCTGCCGGACGGCAGCAAGTACGGCGTGCCGGGCAAGCTGCAGTTCGCCGGCGTGACGGTCGATCCGACCACCGGTAACGTGGTCTTGCGCGCGCTGTTCCCGAACCCGAAAGGCGAATTGCTGCCAGGCATGTACGTGCGCGCGCAGCTGGAAACGGGCGTGGATGAAAAAGCCATTACCGTGCCGCAAGTGGGCGTGACGCGCAACCAGAAGGGTCAGGCAACCGCCTTGATCCTGAACAAGGAAAACAAGGTCGAGCAACGCATCCTGACCACCAGCGGCACCATCGGCAATGACTGGCTGGTGACGTCCGGCCTGGCCGCAGGCGACCGCGTGATCGTGGAAGGCTTGCAAAAAGTCAAGCCAGGCGCCCCTGCCGTTGCCGTGCCGGCCAAGGCGGCTGACGCGCCTGCCGCTGCCGCCTCTGCCGCAGCATCGGCTGCCAGCGCCCACTAATCCAGGAGAATATTAATGGCCCGTTTTTTCATTGACCGCCCGATTTTTGCCTGGGTGGTCGCGATCGTCATCATGCTTGCCGGCGTGATTTCGATCCTCAGCCTGCCGATTGCGCAGTACCCGAGCATTGCCCCGCCGTCGATTTCCATCAGCGGCTCCTACCCTGGCGCCTCCGCCAAGACCGTGGAAGATGCCGTCACCCAGGTCATCGAACAAAAGATGAAGGGTATCGATGGCTTGCGCTACATGGCCTCGTCGAGCGATGCCACCGGTGGCATCAGCATCACCTTGACGTTTACCAGCGGCACCAATCCTGATATTGCTCAAGTGCAAGTACAGAACAAGCTGCAGCTGGCCACGCCACTGCTGCCGACGGCTGTCACGCAGCAGGGCCTGGTCGTGTCGAAAGCGACGAAGAACTTCCTGATGGTGTTCGGCTTCATTTCCGAAAACGGCAAGATGGACCAGACCGACTTGAGCGACTATGTGGCCGCCAACGTCGTCGATCCGCTCAGCCGCGTGGCCGGCGTGGGCGACGTGACCCTGTTCGGTTCGCAATACGCCATGCGCATCTGGCTCGACCCGGCCAAGCTGCAAAGTTTTAACCTGACGCCGGCGGACGTGATCACGGCCGTGCAGGCGCAGAATGCGGAAGTGTCGGCCGGCGAACTGGGCGGCACGCCGTCCCTCAAGGGCCAGCAGCTGAACGCCACCGTATCGGCGCAAAGCCGATTGCAAACGGCGGAGCAGTTCGGCGCCATCCTGCTGAAAACCACGACCAACGGTGCCATGGTGTACCTGAAGGACGTGGCCAGCATGGAACTGGGCCGCGAGAACTACAACACCGTGGCCCGCTACAACGGCCATGCGGCAACGGGCGTGGCGATCAAGCTGGCGACGGGCGCCAACGCGCTCGATACGGCCAACGCGGCGAAAGCCATGCTCAGCAACCTGAGCAAGCAATTCCCTGAAGGCATGAGCTACCAGGTGGCGTTCGACACAACCCCGTTCGTGAAACTGTCCATCGAAGAAGTGGTCAAGACCCTGGTCGAAGCGGTCATCCTGGTGTTCCTGGTGATGTACCTGTTCCTGCAAAACTTCCGTGCCACCCTGATCCCGACCATGGCCGTGCCGGTCGTGCTGCTCGGTACCTTCGGCATCCTGAATGCGTTCGGCTATTCGATCAATACGCTCACCATGTTCGCCATGGTGCTGGCCATCGGCCTGCTGGTCGATGATGCCATCGTGGTGGTGGAAAACGTCGAGCGCGTGATGAGCGAAGAGGGTTTGTCGCCGCTGGAAGCGACGCGCAAGTCCATGACGCAGATCACGGGCGCGCTGGTGGGTATCGCCATGGTGCTGTCGGCCGTGTTCGTGCCAATGGCCTTCTTCGGCGGCTCGACGGGCGTGATTTACCGCCAGTTCTCGATTACCATCGTCTCCTCGATGGTGCTGTCCGTTATCGTCGCGCTGGTGTTTACGCCGGCCTTGTGCGCCACGTTGCTCAAACCGGTAGAGAAGGGCCATCACGCCACCAACAAGGGTTTCTTCGGCTGGTTCAACCGCAGCTTCGACAGCAGCAGCAACAAGTACCAGGGCTGGGTCGGCGCCATGATCACGCACCGCTTCCGCTCGATGCTGCTGTACCTGCTGCTGCTCGCCGGCCTGGTGTTCATCTTCATGCGCCTGCCGACCTCCTTCCTGCCGGAAGAAGACCAGGGTATCCTGTTTACGCAGATTCAATTGCCGACGGGCGCCACGCAAGAGCGCACCCTGAAGGTGATCGAACAGGTCGAAGACCACTTCATGAACAGCGAAAAAGACAACGTCGCGTCCGTGTTTGCCGTCGCCGGTTTCAGCTTCGGCGGTAACGGCCAAAACACGGGTATCGCCTTCGTGCGCCTGAAGGACTGGGCGCTGCGCAAGGACGTGGCGCAGAAAGCGCCGGCCGTGGCCGGTCGCGCCATGGGCAAGTTGCTGCAGATCAAGGATGCGATGGTGTTTACCTTTGCACCGCCTGCCGTGCTGGAACTGGGTAACGCCACCGGTTTCGACATGCAGCTGCAGGATATCGGCGGTGTCGGCCACGACGCCCTGATGGCGGCGCGTAACCAGTTGCTGGGCATGGCGTCGCAAAACCCGGTGATGGTGGGCGTGCGCCCGAACGGCCAGGAAGATACGCCGCAGTACAAGATCGACATCGACCAGCAGAAAGCCACCGCGCTGGGCTTGCAGATTGCGGAAATCAACCGCGTGCTGAGCGTCGGCTGGGGTAGTTCCTATGTCAACGACTTCCTCGACCGCGGCCGCGTGAAGAAAGTGTTCATCCAGGGCGATGCCAGTTCGCGCATGCTGCCGGAAGACTTGAACAAGTGGTTCGTGCGCAACACGGCTGGCCAGATGGTGCCGTTCTCGGCCTTTGCCACGGGCAAGTGGATTTACGCTTCGCCACGCCTGGAACGCTACAACGGCTTGCCGTCGGTCGAGATCCTCGGCACGCCGGCGCCGGGCCAGAGCACGGGTGCCGCCATGAACGCGATGGAAGAAATGGTCGCCAAGCTGCCGCCTGGCATCGGCTTCAGCTGGACCGGCGTGTCGCTGGAAGAGCGCGAATCCGGTTCGCAGACGCCGCAGCTGTACGCGCTGTCCCTGCTGATCGTCTTCCTGTGCCTGGCCGCGCTATATGAAAGCTGGTCGATTCCATTCTCCGTGCTGCTGGTCGTGCCGTTGGGCGTGATTGGTGCCGTGCTGGGCACGTGGCTGTTTGGCCTGTCGAACGACGTATACTTCCAGGTGGGCTTGCTCACGGTGGTGGGCCTGTCGGCGAAGAACGCGATTCTGATCGTCGAGTTTGCCAAGGAAATGCAGGAATCGGGCATGTCGCTGCTGGACGCGACCTTGCACGCGGTGCGCCTGCGCCTGCGTCCGATCCTGATGACCTCGATCGCCTTCGGCCTGGGCGTGCTGCCACTGGCTATTTCCAGCGGCGCCGGTTCCGGCAGCCAGAACGCCATCGGTATCGGCGTGCTGGGCGGCATGCTGACGGCCACGTTCCTCGGTATCTTCTTCGTGCCGGTGTTCTTCGTGCTGGTGCGCGGCTTCTTCTCGAAGCCGGACGCGCCTGCCACGCCGGCGACGCCTGGCTCGCCAGCCGTCACGCTTTCCAAGGATGCACATTAATATGAAAAAATCGCTATTCTCCATGGCGGCACTGGCCTTGCTGGCCGGTTGCAGCCTGGCTCCCACGTACGAGCGTCCGGCAGCGCCGGCGCCCACGGCGTGGCCGACGGGCCCGTCCTACAAGGCCGACACGGCCGCCACCGACGCCAAGCCGGTGTCGGACATCGCCTGGCGCGAGTTCTTTGCCGACGCGCGCCTGCGCCAGGTACTGGAACTGGCGCTGGCCAACAACCGCGACCTGCGCGTCTCGATCCTCAACATCGAGAAGGCGCGCGCCACCTACGGCATCGAACGCGCCGCCCTGATCCCGACCCTGTCGGCGTCGGGCGGCCAATCGGCCACGCGCATTCCGAAGAACACCAGCACCACGGGCCAGGAATACATCAACCGCCAGTACACGGCGAACCTGGGTGTGTCGGCTTACGAGCTGGACTTCTTCGGCCGCGTGCGCAGCCTGTCCGACAGTGCGCTGGAACAATACCTGGGCACGGAAGAAGCACGCCGCGCGCAGCAGATCAGCCTGGTGGCCGAAGTGGCCAGCACTTATCTGAACCTGGTAGCCGACCAGCAGCGCCTGCGCGTGGCGCAGGACACCCTGAAGAGCCAGCAGTCGTCGTATGACCTGGCCGTGCGCCGCTTCAGTGCCGGCGCCACATCCGGCCTGGACAAGTACGATGCCCAGACCAGTGTCGAATCGGCCCGTTCCGACGTGGCCGTCTACACGAGCCAGGTTGCGCTGGATCAAAACGCGTTGGTCCTGCTGGTGGGCAGTCCTGTGCCGGCCGAGCTGCTGCCGCAAGGCGAGTTCGGCGCCGTCACGGCGCTGGCCGAGATTCCGGCCGGCCTGCCGTCGGACGTGCTGCAGCGCCGTCCCGACGTGCTGGCGGCGGAGCGCACCCTGCGCGCCGCGAATGCCAACATCGGCGCGGCGCGCGCGGCCTTCTTCCCGCGCATTTCGCTGACGGCGACGGCGGGTTCGGTCAGCGACAACCTGTCGGGCCTGTTCAAGGGCGGCAGCGGTACGTGGAGCTTCATTCCGCAGATCAGCTTGCCGATCTTCGATGGCGGCGTGAACCGCGCCAACCTCGATATCGCCAAGG
Organism: Janthinobacterium sp. GW821-FHT03C08; assembly: GCF_059420905.1. Taxonomy (NCBI): domain Bacteria; kingdom Pseudomonadati; phylum Pseudomonadota; class Betaproteobacteria; order Burkholderiales; family Oxalobacteraceae; genus Janthinobacterium; species Janthinobacterium sp. GW821-FHT03C08. Next base: position 53,811 of record NZ_JBWKUP010000024.1, read on the forward strand.
TGCAGCGTGAAATCTCCGTGGCGCAATACGAAAAGGCGATCCAGGTCGCCTTCCGCGAAGTGTCCGATGCGCTGGCCCAGCGCGGCACCATCGACGAGCGCCTGCAGTCGCAGGAATCGCTGGTCGAGGCGTCGACGAAAAGCTACACCATCCACGACGCGCGCTACAAGCAGGGCGCCGAGTCCTACCTGAACGCCCTGGTGGCCCAGCGCGCGCTGTACACGGCGCAGCAAAGCCTGATCACGGCGCGCCTGGCCAAATCGACCAACCTGGTGACCTTGTACAAGGTGCTGGGCGGCGGTTGGCAGCCTGAGCAGACAGCCGTCGCGGCGGCTGGCGGCGCCCAATAATCACGGGGACGCCGACGCCGGCCTTGCCCGCGAGGGCAGGGCCGGCGCGCTACTGGAAAAGTCATGAACCAAGTTGAAAAGAAGCATCCGGATCCCGAGCGCGCCAATACGCGGCGCAAGCAGGTGCTCGATGCGGCGGAGAGCTGCTTCAGCCGCCGCGGCTTCCACGGCGCCAGCATGGCCGAGATCTCGAAGGCGGCCGGCATGAGTGCGGGCCACATCTATAATTATTTCGACAGCAAGGATGCGATCATCGCCGCTTTCGTCATGCAGAATACGGAGCGGGTGTCGAACCTGATGCAGGACCTGGCGCAGCGCGAAGATCCGTTGCAGGCCGTGATCGACAATGCGGGCGAGCATGTGCTCGAAGCGCTGGACCCGAAAACGTGGATGATGCCGCTGGAAATTTTTGCCGAAGCGTCGCGCAATCCGGCGATCGCCGAAATGCTGCAATGCTCGGACCAGCGTTCGCGTCAATTATTTCTCTCGATCATACGCGATGCGCGCATCAAGCGGGGCTTGCCGGCCGACGAGGAAATGCTGCAAGGGCGCCTGAACGCCCTGGTGGCCCTGTACCAGGGATTGCCGGTGCGCTTCATTCACAATCCGGACGTCAAGGTCGAACCCCTGATCGCCGGTTTTCGCATCATCCTGACGGCCTTATTGCTGAACGAATAGGGCGCTTGCCACGCGCATGCAAAAAAGTTTGCGCAGTTCGATATGAATCATGCGTAAAGCATGGCAAAAACCTAAAAGCGTCTGCTATAATTCCCACCTCGTCGGGGCGTAGCGCAGCCTGGTAGCGTACATGCATGGGGTGCATGGGGTCGGAAGTTCGAATCTTCTCGCCCCGACCAATAGAATCAAGGACTTAGGCCAATCTTCGGATTGGCCTTTTTCTTGTCCGCGATTTTTACCCCTACATTTACCCCTACAGTTCAACTGCCTCACATTCCCTCTCGCGGCACGTCTTGAAACCTTAGTTTTTCCCCTTGCTGGCGATGATGCACTTTTGCTGCCAAGCGGCCACTTCCGTCGAATCCCACGCGATCGCCCGCGGGCCGATATGAACTGGGGCAGGAAAACTACCGTCCTTTGCGCCTCGTAAAATCGTGCTGCGCGAGCGGCCCGTGGCTTCGATCACGGCCGGCAGCCGCAGGAATTTTTTCACTTCGCTCATATCGGTCATTTTTTACTTTCAGTTGATTTCAATATTTTGATCAGGTCGACTTAGTTTCGGTTGTTCTGCTGGCCGAGATCCTGGCCAACTTTGTGCAGGCCTTGGTCATGCGCACTTTCAATGCATAGACCCGGCGCCGGGCCTGCTGCAGCAGCTTGTATTGCGGCGCCGTGAAGGCGCGCACGGCGGCGTGCGCTGGGTCGTCTTTCTGGATAAGCTTGTTGAGCGTGCCGTGGGTCGCTTCATATTGCTGGATGGCCTGGTGGTACCGGCCCTCGGCATGCGTAACCGCTTCTTGGGCGCGCCAGTGGTCCATGGCCAACTCGCCGATCACTACCAACTGCACGAGCTGCGCGGCGCTCATTGTGCACCGCCCATCAGGTCCCCCGGCGTGGTGGCCAGCTCCAGCAGCGCGAAGAATTCGGCCGCGCCGCCGATGGCGCGCACTGCGTCGGCGGCTAGCTGTTCCAGGTGCGGCACCATTTCGTTTGCTTCGATGAGGCGTACGAATTCCGCCCGGCTGCTGAAGCCGCCGGCAGTTGCAGCCTCCAGAAGATGCTTGCTGATGCAGCCGGCGTACTCGCGACCCACTGGCGCACCGAGTGGAGAACTTGCGGCCGTCATCATTACTAGGGCCAGCGCCGCGTTCTGCTGCGCCGTGCCACCCATGTTCATCGCCGTCGCCATCGGCCGGCCGGCCGCTGCGCGCGCGGTTAAAGCTTCTTCCACCGCCCAGGTTCTTTTCTTCTTCATTCCTTGATCCTCGTCAGTTTGTCCAGGCTGTCAGCGATGTCGCTGGCCAGCGTGGCGCAGGTTTCCAGTGCTTCCGGCTGGGATGCCGGTTCCATAATTTCGATTGCGGCCAGCAGCGCGCCGACGACGTCGGCCAGGCCGGCCAGGCGCTTGATGGTGGTGGCGCGGGATGGGGCAGCAGTCACGCTGCGCCTCCCGCAGGAGCCGGCCGCTCCAACTTGACGCCGAAGTAGTGCCCAATCGTTTCCGCCAGGCGCGCCCGGTGCCCATCAATAAAATCGTCCATATGGAGCAGGGCGAGTTCGATGGTGATGCTGGCCGACCATGCGCCGCAGCTGATCGAAAGGGACTCGCCTGGATTGCCCAGCAGCAGATCGCCACCCATGAAGGTCAGCATTGGCGTAAAGCCATCGCGAGGCGCGATTGGCAATCCCTCACTTACTCCCAACGGCTTACGGATTGCCTTGAGCTTGTCTGGCTTTGGAGTTTTGTCCCAAGGCACCACGATCAGCTCTTCCATCCAGCGAGGATCCTTCTCGTCGCGGAACAGCTTGATTGCACGCGGCACATCGGCAAACGTGGCGCCACACCACAGCTGCTTGCCATTCTTGTCGTGAATATCGCAATAGTCATCAAGGTCGGGCGTAGAGCTGGCCAGCAAGAAAACGTCGACCAGGCCAGAAATTACGGTTGAGACAGCAGAGGCAGGCTGCTGAACTTTGCCGATCTGTAAGATTGTGGTATTGTTATTATTCGCCATGGTCTTTCTCCAAAAAATTAGGGCGCAACAGTCCGGCCGGTGCGTCAACACCGGTTGGGCTTTTTCTTTTTGTGGGGCGGCTTTTTCAGCCTGAGGGGCTATGAGGGATCAAGGCCCAATCGGTGCTGGTGCTGAGGAGTTGCGGCGGACAACTTCCGTTCCGCAGCTTCCGCCGCGATCATTTCCGCCAGCCTGGTCAAGCCTTTGTTCGTGATGCGGACTTGTTGGCGCGCCTTCCGTTCGCCAGTGGTTTTGCTCTCGTACCCGAAGGTGTTGTATCGCAGGTCAAGTGCTTGCAGCCTGGCGCGATACGCCTTGAAGCCTTCCGCACCCGCTCGCTCGTAGATCCAGCCTTTGCTGACCAGGTAGTCAGTCAGGGCGTGCTGGGGCATATTGAGTGTGGCGGCCGCATCGCGGAAGCACATCGAGCCGCTGGCGTCCGAGATTAAATTGAAGCCAGCAACGGCGGGCGCTTGCTCTGCGACCTGGTGCTCAAGCTGTGCCGCTTTGCTGGCCAGGGCGCGCTTCGCCTCGACCTCGTCGGCCCAGGCGCGCGCGGCGGCGGCCGGGTCGGCGAAGTTCGGCAGCGATGGCGCTGCGACTTCGTGCTCCAGCTCGTGCCAACGCGCGATCACCTTGCGGCGCAGCACGGCGCTGTAGCCGGTCAGCAGGGTGTCTGTCAATTCGCGGTCGAGAAAGTACTCGGTTTGTTGGCGGTTGGAGCCGTCCAGATAGATGCATCCAAATTTGGATGCATCTTCACCGAGTTCGCAAAGCATTTTTTCGGTATCACGCTTGACGTGAAAGTGTTGCTTGCCAGTCAGACCCGCAATTTCCCTGGTCGACATGGTCGTCGGCGCGGATGCTGCCAGCAGCAGCTCGTGTGGTTGACGGGCGCTCATACTGCACCTGCAGCGATAATCGCCGCGCGGCGCTCGGCGGAGCGGCTAGACGTGCTGCCTTGCAGTCCTGCTGCGCCTAGTTGCGCGCCCACCAGCAGGCGCTGCTCGTCGGTCAGCACGTTTTGCAGGGTGTTGATGATCAGTTCGGCCAGCAGCAATTCGTGGAGCGCGGCCGGCGCAGCAGGTGCTGCGGCTGGCGCATCCATTCCCAGCAGGGTGGTGACTGCATGCAAGTGGCGGTAGCTCGGTACCGAATCACCCGTTTCCCACTTGTGGATGGCTTGCGGGCTGATGCCGATTTTATCGGCCAAGGCGGCTAGAGTGAGGTTGTTGCGGGTTCGGGCTGCGCGCAGGCGCTCAGGGAAGCCGGCCGGGCAAGGTGAGTTTGCGTCAACTTCGTCAGCTGCAATGCCGACTTCCACCAACGTCACCAGTTCGGCATTCAGCGTGTGGCGGTTTTTTGCTGCACGGGCTTTCAATTGGCTGCGCATGCCTACGGGCAAGCGAAGCGCCACTTGGTCGGAGCCCCGGCCGGTAGTGGCTGTTGCGGTGTTCCTGGTGGTAGCGATGCTAGTCATAATTTCCTCAAAGATCGGAATCGATGAGGATATTCTAAACTAACTAAACATCATGTCAAGAAAAACCTAAATTAAAATTCATCTTGTAAAGTCATGGTGCGAGAAATTGCTGAAATCAGGTGCATTGAGGTGATTTCTGATGCGGCAAGGAGGGTGGTTGGTGCGCTTTCGTTTATATCGCCGAACGTAATTTCTTCCTCTCCAGGGTAAAAATAAAGAAGTTGGGCGACCATGTGCTCCCCATTGGTCAGGGTTATAAGGGCATCGTCACCCGGCACTACATTTTGGTTTGGCTCCACTACGAGGAACTCGCCACTCTTCACGCGTGGGCGCAGTTTATTTCCTCGTACGAGTAGTGCGTATGCATCTGGATCGCGCGAATGAAACTGCAAAAATCGTGCTTTATCCGCACTTGCCATTTCAACGATTTTCACTGCTCCTGCGTCTTGAGCAAGCAGGGTAGCCTTGACTATGAGATTTCGAGGTATCAGATTCCCCGAAGTGGGTTCCATCGGCGCCGGATAATCATCGCTCAGCGAGGCGGGCTTGAGTGTGCTCGCCGATTCGCCGTCAGTAATTGGGCGATCCATCCATCCTGAGGGCATGCCGGCTGCCTCTTCCAAGGATCGTGCAGCACGCTCCCCTATGCTCCGACCTTCGTTATATGTCTCGGAAAGGTATTGGGACATCCGTGATCTGGAGTAGTCAAATCGCCCGGCGAAGGTTGAGATGTTGCCTCCTGCAATGTTATCGATCAAGAGTCGAAGGCGCGCGCGCCGAATTGCGTAGATGTTCATACAGCCCCCATTTAGTAAAGCCTAAATATACTGTAGATTTAACTTGACGTAAATGGTTAGATATACCTAAACTATGGGTATGAATTTCTATACTTTCCTCAGGGATATTCCCCGTTCTGCACGTCTCTCGTTTGCCTCGCGCTGCGGGACTACTTATGCTCGTTTGCGCCAGATTGCTTACGGCAATGAACCCGCCAGTCCAGAGTTGTGTGTGGCGATTGATCGAGAGTCTCTCGGAATCATCCATTACGCTTGTGTCAATGATCGTTGGTTGGAGCGGAATGGTGCGCAGGACGGCCGAAAGCGTATTGCGATGGATTGGAGCTACGTGGAGGAGCAGGCTAGGGTTCGCGCTGCACGGAGTGCCCCCACCAAGGAAGCCCCATGACCACCACCGATAACGCCGCAGGCGCACCGGCAGTAGATGGTGGCGCCGAAATCAAGCTTGGCGCCGACACTGCGCCGCTCCAGGCGGCGCTGGCATCACTTGAAGCTGTTTTTAAGACTTCGCCCGAAATCTGCCAGCATTTTCTCGGCGGCCTCAACACCTTTGTCGAACTCTGTCGGGTTGACGGTGAAGGCGGTGCCGCAGCTGGTGCAGGTGACATTTGGGTCATCTTTCAGCCGTCCGATCGTCTCCGAGATTTTTTGCTCGCAGCTCGGGCAGGGGATCTGCAATTGGACGCTGCTGGTATCTAGTTTCATGAGGGTTCCTTTGCTCTGTTGTTGAAGTTGGGGAACTTAAATAGTAGCGCATTTGGCAACCCTCACCCTTACACGTTATTCTTTATTTGATATTGGAAGCGCCATGACCCTATCCGAATACCTCACTGCGCACGGGCGCGCCATTCAACTGGCGGGCGCTGTTGGTGTGACGCCTGCGACCGTATCGAACTGGAATACCGGTAAGCATCCCGTGCCGGCCGAACTGGGCGCCGCGATCGAGCGCGCCACCTGCGGCCAAGTCACGCGGCAGGAACTGTTTCCAGACACCTGGGCGCGCATCTGGCCCGAGCTGGTGCCGGCCGACCTTCCCGGAAAATTTTCCGGCAACTCCACCATTGACCACGCCGCCGAGCTGCGCGGCGCCATCGCGCAAACGCGCTTGGTGTTCGAGGGCCACCGCGATGCCCAGGATGCGCTGGAATATCTGGAGCAGGTGCTAAAGGCCTGCCAGTTGGGCGTGGTAAATCAGCCGCGAACCGGCATGGATACTGGCGCTGTCCCGTCCATCTGCGACCTGGCGGTCAAGATCGACACCTCTGACCTCGACCGCGCGCTGGCGCTGGCCGAAAAGCTCAGTGAAATGATCGCAAGTTGGGCGCCGGCTTTTGCCGCGGCGAACGCCAGCATCGCCACCACGATGTCGGCCGCCGGCGAGAAGGCCGCTGCAGCGATGCGCGCGCAATCCGCGCAGCTGGTGGCTGATGCCGAGCACACCACCGGCCAGGCCGGCCAGCGCGCTACCGAGCTGCCAGTGGCACTGTCGCGCGAGGCCCTTACTGTAAAGGACGCCGCGCGCGCTGAAAAGATTGTTGATGCCTTGTGCGCGATGGCTGCTGGCGGAATAAGTTCCCATCAGTTGAGCCATGCCTGTGATGCCCTAGTTGCTGCCGTTCGCTCTATTCCGCGAGATCTGGCCTCTTCATCAAACGGATAGCGTATTGCTCAATGAAGTCGTGGCAGAAATCAGCTAAATAAGCGCCTTCACCAGTGGATACCTTATTTAGTAAATCTGGTTGCGATTTCATAATGAACTGAAGTTGATTTTCAGCTTCGACGCGCGCACCAGTTTGTGTGTAGCTCATGGGTAGTTCCTTTCGTAAATTGTTGAGTGGAATTGGCAATTTAACACGGGAGGTGCTGCCCGCCCATTTATCCGGCCACGACGCCGGAACAAGTTTCAAACGGGGCAGCGGCTGCGCAGCCGCGACCAAGCGATTTCAGCCCGCTGGTCACGCCCCGACCCTATACCTGGCTGAATGAAACCGTGAACATGAAATCGCAATTTATCCAAGACCTCCAAGCGCCGGCTGATCCTGATCGCTTCCTTGCCATGACCCAGGTGTATCAGCGGGCAGCCAGCATGCCACTGCCCAAACCATCGGGCCCTGGCTTGCATTTGAGTGACATGCCGATCAACCGGGGCATGCTGGCCGTGGTCGGCGCCATGCGCAAGCACGGCGACAGCGAGCAGGCGCTGCGCGCCACCATGATGCGCATGATGCATATGGACGAGATATTCGAGGCCCGAGACCACTTCGGCGACTATATCCGGCCAAGCATGGACGACGAAGGCATCATCGAGGTGGCTGATGTGTTGATGAAGGCGGTGGCGGTGGCGCGCATCTTGCCGCTTGGCGAAGGCGCCTGCTTTGATTTGGAAGATGTGCTGGCGCATGCGCAGCGCTTCGACGCGGCCGACAATCCAGCAGCGCCGTCGGACAGTTCACGGGCGGAGGTGTAAGGCATGCGTGATTACGGAAAGCTTCATACGTCTTTTTGGACCAGTTCGACAATCCGGGGCATGTCGGAAGACGGTAGGACGCTTGCTTTCTACTTGCTCAGCTGCCCGCACGGGACTATCGCCGGCGTTTTTCGCCTGCCAGATGGCTATGCCTGTGAGGACTTGCAATGGGATGCCGAACGGGTTCAGAAAGGGTTTGCGGAACTGTTCCAGAACGGTTTCAGTAACCGTTGCGAAACCACGAAATGGGTATGGGTAACCAAGCATTTTGATTGGAACCCGCCTGAAAACCCGAATCAGCGAAAGGCCATCGCAAAGGTGGTGCTGCAAATCCCTGATGATTGCGTATGGAAACGTGATTTCATGCGGGTTTCAGGCGTTTTTTTCGGCGCAAACCAATCATCAAAAAGTAACCCTTCCGAAACCGTTCCGGAACCCTTGCCGAATCAGGAACAGGAACAGGAACAGGAACAGGAACAGGAACAGGAAAAAATCATAGCGACCGTTCCGGCCGCATCGGCTGCGCCAAAATATTCAGCCAAGGCCGATCTGGTCGCATCAGGCGTCACCGAACAAACGGCGGCCGACTGGCTCGCCTTGCGCAAGGCCAAGAAGGCGCCGGTGAGCAGGACCGCCCTGGACGCGATCAAGCGGGAGGCCGAGAAGGCCGGCATGAGCCTGGACTCGACCCTGGCGCTGTGCTGCACGCGGGGCTGGCAGGGGTTCAAGGCCGAATGGGTCACCCAGCAAGCCGTGCGCGCCGGGCCAGGGCAGGGCGGAACTGGAACGGTCTATGCGCAGACCATGGCCAACGCTGAGCGCGCCAAGGCCCGAATTTTCGGCAATGCAGCACCACAGGGAGACGAGCATGACGCAGGATGACTACGAAGAATTTTCAGGCATGGTCGGCGCGATTACCGAGCTTTACGGCCGCGTTGCGAGCGAGTTTGCGATCACGATCTGGTGGGGTGCGCTGCGCCAGTACGACCTGCCAGCTGTGCGCCAAGCATTCGATCGCCACGTGCGCAATCCCGACACCGGCCAGTTCGCGCCGAAGCCGGCCGACCTGATCCGGATGATGGGCGGAACGACGCAAGACTCGGCGCTTGTGGCTTGGTCGAAGGTCGACCGCGCGCTGCGCGTCGTCGGCCCATACCGAAGCGTCGTGTTCGATGATCCGCTGATCCACCGCGTGCTGGTCGAGATGGGCGGCTGGGTCGCGCTGGGCGCGAAGAACGAGCAGGAATGGCCGTTTGTCGCGAAGGAGTTCGAAAACCGGTACCGCGGCTATCGGATGCGCAACGAGCGGCCGGATTACACGCCGGTGCTGGTGGGCATGTCGGAAGCGCAAAACCAGCGTGTCGGCTTTGGCGTGGAGCCGCCGATGATGATTGGCGACCAAGCGCTGGCCGCGCGGGTGATGGCGGGCGGAACGACGCAGCAGATTGTCGCTATGGCGCCGGCCGGTACGCTGGCCGCTGCACCGCGCCGCATCGATGGGCATGCCGCCTGAGCCAACCATTCGGCGAAACAAGCGGTGATGCGTATAGCCCATTCGGCAACAGCCGCCACCGGAATCCAGGATTTCCTGTGGTTGCCGCCGGCAGCGCACCTCGACAAGATGTAGAACACGAGCAAATACAAGGACTTCAAGTGAACGTAATCCAGAAATATACCAGCGCCCTCGGCTCCTCTAACCTGCGTGACGACGCCCACCACCACAGCACCGAGGTGTTGGCCGCCGCGGCGCTGTGCCGCGACCTGGGCACCAAGCTTTTCCGCGTGAAGTACGCCGGCGACGCCACGAGCTACCCGGCGCTGCTCGATGCTTGGCGCGAGGTCGTGAAGAGCAAGGCAGGACACCGGACCTGGCCGGCCGACGTGAGCCCGGCCAAGGTGGCGCGCCTGTCGCTGGATCACTGGCTAAACGATGTGTGCCCTTCCTGCACCGGGCGCGCCTACGAGCCGGTGCGCGGCCAGGCAACGGTGATGTCGGACATCGCCTGCCGCGCCTGCGCCGGCAGCGGCACGCGCGCCGTGCAGGCCCAGCACAAGATGCTGCACCTGGTGGAGGATATGGTGGAGGCGCTCAACGCCATGGCGGCGCACGCAGCTGGCCAGACGATGAAGCGGTTGGCTGCAGACATGGCGCTATAAAGTGCTATGCTTCATTAGGTCATTCTCATTCGTTTTCAGCCTTGCTCGACGAAAATGTCGCGAACCCTCTGAAAGGAAACAAAATGGCAACCAACCTTTTGCGCGTCATTGCAATCGAGAGTGCTGGCAAGCAGTTGCAGGCACAATACGGCGATGACCCGATACCGCGCGGTGAAATTATCGATGAAGCCTCGCGAATCGGAGGGTACGCCAAGTCGAGCATCATACCCTCAGACTTCTGCTATAACTGCGTGAATAAAGATCCAGTTTCAGCATCTATGGCGAATGTAATGTTTGTGAAAGTGGATCGAGGACGATATAAGTTTTTAGGGCGCGGGCAGTCGTATTCCGGGGAAGTTACCTGGACCCGAAAAGGGGAGTCGCCGCGGCCGGTAGGTATGTGGATTAACGGCGATTACAAGCCGTATGCCAGCAAGCCCTGAACCGCCATTGCTCAGACATGTTTGAGGGCGCCCAATCGTTCAGTATGGGGTTGTAAAATTTTCTGCGAACTGTTCGTAAACACAGTATATAATTGACGCACTGCGCGCCTTACGATCCATCCAGCGCGCATAATTCAAGCCAAGCGCTACGGCGCGACGCAGGGCAGCGGCAGACCTGAAGCCGAGACGTTTGATGCGTTGCCGCGCCCGAAAATATTGAAGCCTGCCACCTTACGGTCGCGGGCTTTTTTACGGTGAGCAGGACTCCTTGATAAAATCAGGTTGCTTGTTTGTTTTTCAATTTCTTCTTGTTATAGTGGCTTTTCACATTCGCAAGGAGGACTCATGAAAAAACAGCCGAATTTCCGTCCAAGAGTTATTGAGCCGGCGAACGATGGTGCGCCAGGCGGCGTTGGGGTCGGGGTCGAACTGGAGATGTCCGGCGTCGTGCCGGGTCTTCACGGCGATACCGTCCTGCTTTACATGGCGGACGATTCCACGATGGAACAAGCCGAACAGTTGCGCAACTTGCTGCATCAGGTTGTGGTAAAAATCGCTGTGAGCAATCCAAAATAGCGCAAGCGATGCCGAAAAGTTTGGTGGGCCGCCGCGAGCGGCCCTTTTTTATATCGCGACCTGATCATCCGCGTCGACGGTCTTCTTGCGCCTGAACGAAAGCCCGCCTCTTTGCTGACGCGGGGTTTTTTTGTATCGATTTTAGGATTTATGTACTGCGAACACAGATAAACGCCACTGAATTGGTTGATTTGTAGGGTGTTGTGCATGAATTTGTGGCGGCAGTATGTGCCCTTTAGCAATTCCAATTTCATGACCGCATGCATGGCAACGGTAGATACCAGCATCAGGCGCGGCAACGCCCGGGTTATGCAGTAAGTCAAATGCGTTATGGTCAATCTTTGTGACAAACTGGTCGTATTTAAAGCTCGCCATTGGCTCTCTCCAATTGGGTTGGGGGAATATGTTTATTTTGCAACAGTGTATTATTGCATACTGCTATTTTAAAAAGTTAAAAAATAAATATTACGTTTGTTGCGCAGATCATTAGGCAGTCGCACACAAGCGGCGGCCTACGTGTCGGGACTCAAAGTCGGCAGGTAATTAGGTCACTCTGAGCTGCAACTCTGGCGACCAATCACCCAAAGGTACTCGCGGAAACCTGCTGGAAGTCCGCCCCATCTCTCCTTACCCCGCACGCCGGGTTTCGCCGCCTGCCGCATCACTGCGCTGGCGGCTTTTCTATTTGAGGTTGCATATGCAAGCACTGCACTGGCGTGACGAGATCATGCGCGCCACCCAGGCCGGTGACATGCGCCGCATCGACCAGCTGGCCGCACAGTTGGCGCAGGCAGAAGAGGCGCGCCGACTGATGCGGGCGTTGACCCATTGCCCAGCATGCGCTGCTGGCGCGGCGGCCGGCCTGGTACCTGATGCCACGACCACCACCTGAAAGGCAATACCATGCTCACTCCCACCAGCAAGCAACCCATGCTCACCAGCATGATCGAGAAGCGCATTCGTCAAGGTGCTGAACCTGTGGCGCGTGCCGATGCCGGCGCGCTTGAAGCGGTCATCTTGACGGAACTGCGAAAGATCGACGTGAACCAGCAGTACACCAGTTTGTACAACTTCATTGACGAGGTGCGAGCGTGCCGCCTGAGTGCGCTGATCGAGGCGCGCACAGCGGCTGTGGCTGACCGCATGGTCGCCAGTAGCCAGCCGGTCAGCGCCTCCCGCAAAGGAGAATACGTCGCTGCTGCTGTGGCTTCTGGGTTCAGCGCCGGCATCGACGCCAAGCTGTCCGAGTTCCTGGGTGATGCATCGGCGCCGACGACTGCCCTCGATGCGGAAGTGGCCGGCGAGATCGGGCAAGGCGATCTGCTGGTGGTGACTGTGCCGCATGCGGTGAGCCGCGAGCAGCGCGACAGGATGCGCGCAGACATCCGTAAAGAGCTGGGCTGCAACGTTCGCATCTTGATCGCGGATGGCGGCACCACCATTGCGGTGATGGCCGTCCCTGCTGCAGTTGGCGACGGCATCACGGGCGATTGATGGCACCTCGCCTCAGTACGCTGAGGTCCAAGCTGCAAACGCTGCCGGGCCGCATGGTCACGGTAAGCGCGGACTCGTGGCGCTCCGGCAAGGAAAGCAGCACCGCGCGCGGCTACGGCTACAAGTGGCAACAGGCCCGCGCCGCCTACCTGGTGAAGCATCCGTTCTGCGCGTACTGCTTGCGTGACGCTGGTATCAGCTACGAGCAGGATGCGGTAGCCATTGGACTGGCGTGTATGGCCAGGGGCATCGGCCTGCCGCACGCCCAGATGGTAGACCATATCGAGCCGCACCGCGGCGACATGAAGGTGTTCTGGGATTCGACCCGGTGGCAGTCCCTTTGCACCACGCACCACAGCCGCGATAAGCAGCGCGAAGAAGCTGCGGGCCTGATGCGCGAGGCGCGTTGAGCCCATAGGGAGGGGGAGGGCAAATCTCTGGGGCTTTTTTGACCTAGACCACCTGCTTTCTCACGCGCAGAAAATTTTCCCATTTTCAAACGGAATTCAAATGGCAGGCCAACCTGGAAAAAGTGGCGGGGCTCGCGTCGGCGCTGGCCGAAAGCCGAAGCCGCCCAATTTAAGTACGTCGACAGCGCTTCTGACGAAAGACCCGAAAGATTTTTTGGTGGCGGTAATGAATGATCCCGCTACCGAAATGAAGACCCGTACCGACGCGGCAAAGGCGCTCCTGCCATTTGTGCATAAGAAGCTTGGCGAAGGCGGCAAGAAAGATCAGAAACAGGAGGACGCGAAAGCGGCGGCGAACATGTTCGCACCCATGGCGCCGCCGGCGCTCAAAGTTGTAAAGAAGTGAAGGAGCGGTAATGGAATGGTCAACGGCATGCCTGGACTGGGAAGAGAGGCTGTGCGCGGGAAGACCTATTATTCCGCCCCCGATTTTTCCAGACAACGCTCAGCAGGCCCTGAATATTTTCAAGGAACTGAGGGTAGTTGATCTTCCCGGCAAGCCAACGTTCGGAGAATGCAGCGAGCAATGGGTGTTCGACTTCGTGGCCGCAATCTTCGGCGGCTATGACGGCGAGACAGGCAAGCAGTTGATCCGGGAGTATTTCCTGTTGATCAGCAAGAAGAATTCGAAATCGACCATTGCTGCAGGGATCATGCTGACAGCGTTGATCCTCTGCTTTCGCGAAGAGGAAGAGCATTTGATCTTGGCGCCGACCAAGGAGGTGGCCGATAACAGCTTCAAGCCAGCCGCTGGAATGATCCGGGTCGATGAGAGACTGTCGGCGATATTCCATATTCAAGACCATGTGCGGACGATTACACATCGCGTCACGCGCAATAGCTTGAAGGTCGTCGCTGCAGATACTGACACCGTCTCGGGGAAAAAGTCGGGCCGCGTGCTGGTCGATGAGCACTGGGTGTTTGGCAAACGCGCGAACGCCAGCGGCATGTTCATGGAGGCCACCGGCGGGCAGGTATCGCGCGAGGAGGGCTGGGTGATTTATCTCACAACCCAGAGTGAAGACCCGCCAGCCGGTGTTTTCAAGGAAAAGCTTCAGTACTACCGGGATGTGCGGGACGGGAAAATCGACGATCCCAAGTCGCTCGGTGTGATCTATGAATTCCCGGACGCGATGATCAAAGCCAAGGGTTACCTCGAACCGGCGAACTTCTACATCACCAACCCGAACATGGGGCGCTCCGTCAGCGCCGAATGGCTCGCCGACAACCTCAAGAAAAATCAGGCTAAAACGGACGGATCGTTTCAGCAGTTTCTGGCCAAGCACCTGAACGTCGAAATCGGCATGAACCTGCGGTCCGACCGCTGGGCCGGCGCCGACTTCTGGGAGGAAGCGGCCGAGCCAGGCCTGACGCTCGATGCGCTGCTCGATCGCTGCGAGGTTGCAGTGGTGGGTATCGACGGAGGTGGACTGGATGACTTGCTGGGCCTGGCCGTACTGGGTCGGGAGTGCGAAACCCGCCGCTGGCTGTTGTGGACGCATGCATGGGCGCACGAAATTGTGCTGAAACGTCGTGCGGAGATTGCGCCGCGGCTTCAGGACTTCGCTGCCGCCGGCGAGCTCACGCTGGTGGAGCGCCCTGGGCAAGACGTTGCGGCTGTGGCGGATATCGTCTGCCAGGTGAGGGACGCAGGCCGCTTGCCGGAAAAGCAGGGCATTGGTGTGGATGGCGCGGGCATCACCGATGTGGTGGATGAGTTGGTGGCACGCGATTTTACGATCGATGACATCGTGGCCATTTCGCAGGGCTGGAAGCTGAACGGTGCCATCAAGACAACCGAGCGCAAGGTGGCTGGCGGTGAGTTCGTACACGCCGGCCAGGCTTTGATGGCCTGGTGTGTCGGCAATGCCCGCACGGTCCCTAACGGAAACGCAATATCGATCACGAAGCAGGCCAGCGGCACCGGGAAGATCGATCCCCTGATGGCGGCGTTCGACGC
>NZ_JBWKUP010000025.1:0-66222 GCF_059420905.1 Janthinobacterium sp. GW821-FHT03C08
GGTGTCGGGGGCGGCGCGAGCGGCTCGCCCAGCGGCTCCAGGCTCAGCGTGCTGGCCGCCTGCACGGGCGGCGCGGCCGCTGGCGCGGGGCGGGGCGGCATGGCGTCGGCCGGTGCCAGTGCCAGCACCTGGTCGTAGGCTTCGGACGGCTTTTCCAGCTCCTCGTCGGGCAGGCTGTTCTGCTTGGCGCGCTCGGCTTTCTTGAGCGCCTGCATCAGCAAGCTCATGGGAAATCTCCCTGTACGCGCGCCTGCGGCTGCACGGCGGCAGGCGCGCCTTCCGTGTAGGGCTGGCTGTTGAGCGGCGCCTGGCCCGGCAGCAGGTAGCGGTAGTCGCGGTAGTCGCCGTCGATGCTGGCATCCTTGACCACCACGGGGCGCATGAAGATCACCAGTTCCGTCTTGCTGTTGGTTTCGTTGCGATAAGTAAATAAATTGCCCACCAGAGGCAGGCTGGACAGGCCGGGCACGCCATCCTTGGCATTGTCGATGGAGTCTTGCATGAGGCCGCCCATCACGGCAATCTGGCCATTGCCCACCTTCATGATCGATTCCAGCTCGCGCGCCTGGATCACGGGCACGCGGCTGACCACGCTGGCCGTGGCCAGGGCGGGATTCGGATCCTGCACGTAGCCGACGATGCGCGTGATGGTGGGGCGCACGTTGAGCGTGACTTCGTCGCTGTCGGAAATCTGCGGCGTGACGCTCATGACGAAGCCGACGGGCACCGTTTCCAGCTTCGACTCGTAGGTGGCGGGCGTGGTGATGGTGCCCGTCGAGCTGATCACGGCGGGCGTGACCTTGATGGTAAAGAAGACATTGTTGTCGACCACCTTCAGCATGGCCGTCTGATTGTTGAGCACGCTGATCTTCGGACTGGACAGCACTTTCACCTTGCCGAACGATTCGAGCAGCTGGATGGTGGTGCTGAAACTGTCCTTGAGGTAATTGAGCACGAAGATGCCGGGCGTGGCGCCGGGCGTGACGCCGCTGCTGAGCGGTGACGTGCCCACCTGCTTCTGCGTCAGGCTCAGGCTGCCCGTCAGGCGCGACCAGTTGATGCCCTGCTGGTATTCGTTGCTCAGGCGTACTTCGATGATGGTCGCCTCGATCAGCACTTGCCGCTTGGCGCTGTGCAGCACGACGTCGAGGAATTCGGCGATCTTTTCATGCTGGCGCCCCGTGGCGCGCACGGCGATCAGGCCGCCTTCGACGTTGACCACCACCGAGGAGGGACTGCCCTTGTTGGCCAGTTTCAGCAGCGGCATGCCGTTTGCGTCCAGCGGCTGGGCCGGTGTCGCGCTGCCCTGCTGCTGGCCCGGCGCGTACTGGCCGCCGGCCTGGCCGCCCGTCTGCATGGGCGGCTGGCTGCCGTATTGGCTGCCGTACTGGCTGTTCTGGCCGCCATATTGCCCCGCACCGGCCGGCGCCTGCGCATAGCTGCCCGGGTTCTGCGCCTGCCCTGGTTGTCCCTGCGCATTGCCCTGCGCGTTCGTCAGTTGCTGGTTCAGCTGCGCCAGCGGGTCCACCTGGGGATCGTTGAGCGTGGTTTCGCGCAGCAGGTCGCGGATATTTTTTTCCAGGCTGTACCAGAAATTATTTTCCGAACGATTCACCACCAGGGTGGTCGAATTGTTATTGCCATTGCTGCCGCTGCCCTGGCTGCTCCCGTTCGGGTTGATGGCGTTGCTGCCGCCGCCCGCCGTGGAAATCTGCGTGGCGATATTGACGCTGCTGTTGGTGCTGCGCGCCATGTTGACGTAATCGACCTTGTAATTGCGCCACACGGGCGCATCCGGCAGCACGAGCAGGTTCTTGCCATCGATTTCGTAGCGCATATCGACTTGCTTGCTGATACGCGCCAGCAGTTGCGGCAGGGTCTGGTTCAGCGCATTCAGGGTCACGCTGCCTTCGACCTGCGGGTGGATGTCCACGTTCATGCCCGCGTCGCGGGCCAGTGCGAACAGCAGCGACTGCACGGGCACCTTGTGCACGGTGACGCTGTAGGTTTCGGCCTTGGCGGCGGGCACAGGCGCGGCCAGCACGCTGCTTTGCTGCACCGGCTCGGGGATGGCGCCGGCCGGGCGCGGCGCTTCATTCAGGTGACCGGGCGACAGGGGCATTTGATGCGAAGCACAGCCCGCGAGCAGGGCGCCGCAGGCAAGGGTGACGCAAGAGGCCAGCACAGGAATAGGGTGTTGAGTCATGAAAAGTTCGCCCTTGGAGTCGTGTTGTGCTTTTGCAATTTTAACCACCATGATCCTCTAAAAGCAATCGTCTGTGCAGGCCCGGAAGGGAATAAGGAGAAATAAAATCGGGGCTGGCCACGTCAGGGTTTTTCCCCGACGAGGGATTTCATTTCCGTGCGGATATTGTCTATGTTGCTCAGCAATATTTTCTGCGGCGACGCGCTGGCCAGCCGCGCCTGCACGGCCTCGGCGCTGGCCCGGTCGGCAAAGCTGCCATACACGAAGACCAGCTGGCTGGCCGCGCCCGTGCTGGCTGCCTCTGGCTGCGTTGCGCCGGGCGCAGCGGCAGTCAGGCCGGCGGGCACGGAGCCGGGCAGGCGAAAGACGTGCAGCTCGCGCAGGCCAATGGCTTGCTGCGCCTGCTGCAGGAATGCTTCGGCGGCGGCCGTTTCGCCGGCCGGCAGGCTGGCGACGTGCAGGGTCAGCTGCCGTGCCCCTTGCTGCGCCAGCCAGCTGCGCGAGGCGGCCAGGCTGCTGTCGAGCAGCGGCGTGGGCGCGGCGGGGCGTGGCTTGGGCGGCGCGGGCGGCACCTGCATGGCGGCGGCAGCGCTGGCCCGCTTGGCCCCAGCGGCCAATGCCGGCGCCGGGGCCGTTCCTGCGGCAGGCGCCGCCATGTCCATGGAGGGCGGCGGCGTCGCGGCGGCCCGGCCCGGTGCCAGCCATTGCCACAGCAGGGCGGCCGCCAGGAGCAGCATCAGTGTGACGAGGGCGGCGGCCAGCGGCTTGCCCGCATGCCATGGTGCAGGGCGGAAGGGGCTGTCGGCGATGGCCAGGCGCAAATGGCGCGCCGCGACCTGCCCGGCGTCCTCAGCGTAGGCGGCCAGCAGGGCCTTGTCGGCGAGGATATTGATCCGCCGCACGATGCCCTGCGAGGCGCGGGCCAGCAGGCGCAGCGCCGCCGGCGTGAAGACGAGGGGCGTCGCGCGGCCCGCCGCAGCCAAGCGGCAGGCCAGATAGTCGTTCAGCAATGCCGGCGGCAGGCGCGGCACCGTCAGGCTGTGCGTGATGCGCTCCTTCAGTTGCCGCAGCCGGGGCAGGTCCAGCGTGTGCTGCAGTTCCGGCTGGCCGAACAGCACGATCTGCAGCAGCTTGTGGCGGGCCGTTTCCAGGTTCGTCAGCAGGCGCAGCGCTTCCAGGGTCTGCGCCGGCATGGCTTGCGCTTCCTCGGCCAGCAGCAGCACCTGGCGGCCCGCCGCATGCCGGTTGATGAGTTCGGCATGCACGGCGCGCAGCACGGCGTCGGCGCGCATCCCGTCGGCTTGCAGGCCCAGTTCGGCCGCGATGGCATACGGCACGTCTTCCGGCGCGAGGACGGGATTGAGCAGGTACAGCACGTCGACGCGGGGCGGCAGCCGCTCGGCCAGCATGCGGCACAGCATGGTCTTGCCGCTGCCCACTTCGCCCGTCAGCTTGACGATGCCTTCGCCCTCAGTGACGGCGTACAGCAGCGCGTCGAGCAGGTCGCCGCGCGTGTTGCCGGGATAAAAGAAAGCCGGGTCCGGCGTGATGCCGAAAGGCGCCGCGCGCAAGCCGAAGTGGCGCAAGTACATGCCGTGCGGGGAAGGCGCATGGGGCGTGTCCGATGCGGGGCGTGCGCGGGTCTGGGTGGCGCTGTTCATGTCGCGATGCAATTCAAGAATGCCTGCTCCAGGCTGGCATCGGCCGCGCCGCCGTGGCGCGCGCGGCATTCGGCGGGCGTGCCTGTAAACAGCAGGCGGCCCTGGTGCAGGATGGCCATGCGGTCGCACAGCTCGTCCACGTCGGCCAGCGCATGCGAGGTGAACAAGGCGCCGCGGCCCTGCGCCTGCGCCTGGCGCAGCACCTGCTTGAATTGCGCGCGCGCCTTCGGGTCGAGTCCGCTCATCGGTTCGTCCAGCACCAACTGGCGCTTGCCCGACAGCCAGCAGGCGGCCAGGCCCAGTTTCTGCATCATGCCCTTGGAATACGTGCGCGCGGGACGGCGCAGGGCTGCCGGCGCCAGTTCCAGCGCCGCCAGGATGTGCTGCACGGCCTGGTCATCGTGGCGCACATTGTGCAAGCTCAACAGATAGCGCAGGAAATCATCGCCCGTCAGGTAGTACGGCGCCTGGAAACGTTCCGGCAGGAACGACAGAGGCTGGCGCGCCCCGGCGTGCCGGTGCGGCTGGCCGAAGATGGCGATGCCGCCCCGTTCCGGCGTGCAGAAATCGAACAGGCACTTGAGCAGGGTGGTCTTGCCCGCGCCATTCACGCCCACCAGGCCGAACAGTTCCCCCGCCCGCACCTGCAGGTCGACGCCGCGCAGGACGGCGATGCCATCCAGCTGTTTGTGCACGTTGTGAAACTCGATGGCGCAGGCGTTCATGGTGGCAGGCAGGGGCGAAATGGGCGGTGGACGACTGCCATTATTGTCATGCGTACTGGTGCGCGGCAAGTGTTTCCTTGTACAGTGTCGAAATGCACAAAAATCAAGCAATGGAATATATTTTCTTTAAGAAACAACAGGTTCTGGAATAAAATACTCACGCGCGCCGCTGGCGTGCGTCGTCTGTCGAATTTGTCGAGGAGTAAGCATGGCAAGGCCAGAGAAAGTCCGGCTCGGTGAAATTTTGGTGCAGCAGAAACTGCTGACGGAAGAACAGTTGGGCCAGGCCTTGACGGAGCAGAAGCGTTCGGGACGCAAGCTGGGACGGGTTTTCGTCGAGCACGGTTTTGTCACGGAAGAGCAGATTTCGGGCGCGCTGGCGCGCCAGCTCGACATTCCCTACATCAACCTGAAGTTTTTCAACATCAATCCCGAGCTGGTGCGGCTGCTGCCGGAAACCCAGGCGCGGCGCTTCCGCGCGCTGGTGCTGGAAGACCGGCGCGAAGGCTTGCTGGTCGGCATGTCCGATCCCACCGACCTGTTCGCGTACGATGAAATCTCGCGCCTGGTCAGGCGCCAGGTGGAACTGGCCGTCGTCAACGAGACGGAAGTGTTGGCCGCCATCGACCGCATCTACCGCCGCACGGAAGACATTTCCACCCTGACGCGCGAGCTGGAACAGGACCTGGGCGACGTTTCCGTCGATTTCGGCGCGCTGGCCGTCAATCCGGGCCTGGAAGAGGCGCCCATCGTCAAGCTGCTGCAATCCGTGTTCGAGGATGCCACGCAGGTGCGCGCCTCCGACCTCCACATCGAGCCGCAGGAAGGCCGGCTGCAGATCCGCTTCCGCATCGACGGCGTGCTGCACCTGCAGACCGAGGCCGACATCAAGATCGCCAGCTCGCTGGCGCTGCGTTTAAAACTGATGTCGGACCTGGACATTTCCGAGAAGCGCCTGCCGCAGGATGGCCGCTTCGCCATCCGCGTGAAAAACCAGCGCATCGACGTGCGTATTTCCACCATGCCGACGCAGTACGGCGAATCGGTGGTGATGCGGCTGCTGAACCAGGGCGGCACGACCCTGCGCCTGGATGCCATCGGCATGCCGCCCGCGCTGGTGGCGCAGTTCCGCGCCATCGTCAGCCGGCCGAACGGCCTCGTGCTGGTGACGGGACCGACCGGCAGCGGCAAGACGACGACCCTGTACTGCGCCTTGTCCGAACTCAATTCCGTGGAAAAAAAGCTCATCACGGTGGAAGACCCCGTCGAGTACCGCTTGCCCGGCATTAACCAGGTGCAAGTCAATGACAAGATCGAGCTCAATTTTGCCCGCGTGCTGCGCTCGGCCCTGCGGCAAGACCCGGACATCGTGCTGGTGGGCGAGATGCGCGACCAGGAAACGGCGCAGATCGGCCTGCGCGCCGCCATGACGGGCCATCTGGTGCTGTCGACCCTGCACACGAACGACGCCATCAGCACGCCGCTGCGCCTGATGGACATGGGCGTGCCCCGCTACATGGTGGGCAGCTCGCTGCAGGCCGTGCTGGCGCAGCGCCTCGTGCGCGTCATCTGCGAAAGCTGCAGCACGCCGTACGCGCCCACGCCGAACGAATACGAATGGCTGCGCCTGGAACTGGGCGAGCTGGTCGAGCGCAACCAGTATTTCCACGGCAAGGGCTGCTCGCACTGCAACGGCATGGGCTACCGGGGCCGCACGGGCGTGTACGAATTGCTGGAAATTACGCGCGCCGTGGCCGACGCGGCCAACCATGCCGATCCGTCCCACTTCATGAAGGTGGCGTCAGCGCAGATGGCGGGCGAAACCTTGCGCCGCCACGCCGTGCAACTGGTGGTCCAGGGCCGCACGACGGTGATGGAAGCGATGCGCATCAGCAACCAGAGCGAGGATTGAGGTGCCGTTCTTCGCTTACAAGGCGCGCAACGCCAATGGCGAGCTGCTGACCGGCGTGATGGAAGGGGCCGACAGCGGCGCCGTGGCCGACCAGCTGATGGCGGGCGGCATCACGCCCGTCGACATCAGCGCCACCCGGCAGACGGTGACGGGCGCCGGCGCCAGCCAGCTGAGCTGGTGGGACAAGCTGACGGAGAAGAAGGTCACGCCCATGGACGTGCAGCTGTTCAGCCGCCAGCTGTACACCCTGCTCAAGGCGGGCGTGCCCATCATGCGCGGCCTGGCCGGCCTGCAGGAGTCCGCCATCAGCCCCGCCTTTGGCCGCATCATCAAGGACGTGCGCGAGTCGCTCGATGCGGGGCGCGAACTGTCGGCCGCCATGGCGCGCCATCCCACGGTGTTTACGCCGTTCTACCTGTCGATGGTGCGCGTGGGCGAGATGACGGGGCGCCTCGACGACGTCTTCCTGCGCCTGTTCGACCACCTGGAATTCGACCGCGACATGCGCGCCCGCGTGAAATCGGCCACGCGCTACCCCACCTTCGTCCTGTTCGCCATGATCGCGGCCATGGTGGTCGTCAATATCTTCGTCATTCCCCAGTTCGAGAAGGTGTTTGCCAGCTTCCACGCCGAACTGCCCCTGATGACGCGCATCCTGATCGGCACGTCGCGCTTCACCATCGACTACTGGCCGCTGATGCTGATGCTGGCCGCGGGCGCCTTCTTCGGCTGGCGCGCCTGGCTGGGCACGAAGGATGGCCGCTTCAAGTGGGACCGCGCCAAGCTGCGCATGCCCATCGCCGGCAAGATCGTCCTGAAGGGCACGATGGCCCGTTTCGCGCGCAGCTTCGCCCTGTCGAGCAGCAGCGGCGTGCCCATCGTGCAGGCGCTGACGGTGGTGTCGCAGACGGTCGACAACACTTACCTGTGCTCGCGCGTGGAACAGATGCGCGACGGCGTCGAGCGGGGCGAGAGCATCTTGCGCACCTCGGTGGCGGCGAACGTGTTTACGCCCGTGGTGCTGCAGATGATCGCCGTGGGCGAGGAATCGGGCTCGCTCGACGACCTGATGGACGAGATCGCGCAGATGTACGAGCGCGAAGTCGATTATGAGCTGAAGACGCTGTCGGCGCAGATCGAGCCGATACTCATCGTCTTCCTCGGCGTCATGGTGCTGGTGCTGGCGCTGGGCATCTTCCTGCCGATCTGGGACCTGGGCAAGGCGGCCCTGCATTGATGCCGCCCCGCCGCCGCCAGCACGGCTATACCCTGTTCGAGCTGGCGGTGGTGGCGTGCGTGTTCGCCATCCTGGTGACGGTGTTCCTCACCCGGGTTGCGTATTATCAGCACGAGGCGGAGCGCGTGACCGTGGCACAGACCCTGGGCAGCCTGCGCACGGGATTGCGCGTCAAGGCCCTGCAGCTGCACCTGGAAGGCCGGCGCGCGCAACTGCCCGCGCTGGCGCGGCAAAACCCCTTCGGCTGGCTGGCGGAAACACCGCCCAATTACCTGGGAGAATTTTACGGCCCGGAGCTGGAAAAACTCCCGGCAGGCAATTGGCTGTATGACAGAAAAGAACAAAAAGTCATCTATTTGTTAAGTAATGGCAATATTTTTTCCAGGACGAGGGTTGATGCAGTGAAATTTAAGGTAATCTTGCCGGGTGCAGACGCCGATGTGGAAAAGCTCGCCCAGGAACCAGATATTGTGGTGTGGAAAATGCCGGACTCGGTCGCCAACTGAGTGCCGCGCAGCGATGGTTTGATGTGTTGGTTTCATGTTTTTATATTGATTTTGGAGAGCTGGTATGAACAAATCCTTACGTAATCTGAAGAGCGGCGCGCAGGGCGGTTTCACCCTGATCGAACTGGTGGTCGTCATCGTCATCCTGGGCATTCTGGCGGCAACGGCGATCCCGCGTTTTACCGATCTGTCGGCTGACGCGCGCGTCGCCAAGATGCAGGCCGCTGCCGGTGCCGTGCGTGCCGGCTCGGCCATGTACCATGCGCAGTGGCTGGTCAGCGGCTCGCCCGCCGACGGCACCACCGTGAACATGGAAGGCGTGGGCGTGCGCGGCGTGGCCGGCTATCCGGCCGGCACGACGGACGGCATCGTCGTGGCTGCGGGCGGCCTGAACGACTATGTCGCCGTGCCAGCCGGCGGCGTCGTGACGATCACCCCGGACGCCGGTCACGCTGCCTGCGTGCTGACCTACACCCAGGCCGTGGCCGCCGTTGCGCCCGCCACGGCTGCCACGCCGCCCGTTATCAACGCGGATGCCTTGACGCAGGCAAACTGCCGCTGATGCCGACATCGCCTGCGGCGCGCCGGCAGCATGGCGCGCTCCAGGCCGGATGGCAGATGCGTCAATCCAGCCCAACGCCAGGCATGCGCCGGTTGGGCTTTTTTACGGGCCTTCCATTGCTGCGACCATCGTTTTCCATCGTGTCTCCCGAATTGCGCCGCCCCGCCGCCCTGCGCAGGCGGGCGCGCGGCTTCACCATCATCGAACTGATCACCGTGCTGGTGCTGGCCGCCATCCTTGCCGCAGTGGCAGGCGCGAGGTTTTTCCAGCGCGAAACATTTGATGCGCGCAGCCTGGCCGACCAGGCCGTCGGCATGCTGCGCTATGCGCAAAAGCTGGCTATCGCGCAAAACCGCCCCGTGTACGTGCGCCTCGATGGCAAGAGCGTCGCCGTGTGCTTCACGGCCGCCTGCGACACGCCCGCCAGCCGCGTCGTGCCGCCGGCCGGCGGCAACGGGGGCGGCAAGTACACGCTGCAGTATTGCGCCGGGCAGAGCAACTGGCTGTGCGTGGGGCGTCCCGATGCGCTCACGCTGACCAGCGGAGCGGCCGGGTTTTTCTTCGACCCGCTGGGCCGTCCCTATTACACGGCCTTTGGCGACTTTGCCGCCGCGCTGGCCCTCAACGTGGGCGGCGGCGGCCAGCAATACACGATCCTTGTCGAAGCGGAGACCGGCTATGTGCACCGCTAGGCGCCTTGCGGCCCGGCGCGCGCAGGCCGGCGTGACCCTGGTCGAGGTGGTGATCTTCATCGTCATCGTCTCCGTGGCCGTGATCGGCATCCTGGGCGTGCTGTCCTGGACCAGCAACAACAGTGCCGATCCGCAATTGCGCAAGCAGGCGCTGGTCATCGCCGAAGGCATGCTCGATGAAATCGAGGCGGCCCGCTTCACCTTTTGCGCGCTGAACGACCCGGCGGCGGCCACGGCAACGAGTCCGGCCGGCTGCACCACGGGGCCGGCGGCGCGCGGCACGCGGCCCTACGACCAGGTCAGCGATTATGCCCAGGCGGCCGCCTACACGACGGACGCGGCCGGCAATGCCTTTCCGGCCGGCTATGGCGCCGTCGTGACGGTCACGCCTGCCGCCCTGAATGGCATTGCCGCCAGCGAATCGCTGCAGATCCGCGTCGCCGTCGCCTTCCGCGGCCAGCCGCAGGTGGTGCTCGACGGCTACCGCACGCGCTACGCGCCGAACAGCATTCCATGATGGCGACGCTTTCCCGGCGCCGCGCGCGCGGCTTTACTCTCGTCGAACTGGTGATCGTGATCGTCATCACGGGCATCGTCGGCGCCATGGTGGCCATGTTCATCCGCCTGCCCGTGCAGGGTTATATCGACGCGAATGCGCGCGCCGCGCTGGCTGACCTGGCGGACACGGCCACGCGCCGCATGGCGCGCGACATCCGCCTGGCCCTGCCCAACAGCGTGCGCGTGACGGGCAACGGCCGCTACCTGGAATTGCTTCTGACCAAGTCGGGCGGCCGCTACCTGGCCGAGGACGATCCGCCCGGCCTGGGCCCCGTGCTGGCCTTCGACCCGGGCACGCCGGTGGCCAATCCGCTGCAATTTACCATCGTCGGCGCGCCGCCGGCCAACAGCGGCGGCACCGTGCAAGCCGTCGCGGCGGGCGACTTCATCGCCGTCTACAACCTGGGCATCAATCTGCCCGACGCCTACAGCTGCGCCAGCGGCCCGCAAGGCTGCAACCTGGCCAGGGTCGCGGCCGTCAATGGCAGCACGGTCACCCTGGAGAGCAATCCCTTCCTGGCGCAGGCGGTGCCCCAGCCTTCGCCGACGCGCCGCTTCCAGGTCGTCACCACGCCCGTCACCTATGTCTGCGACCCGGCCAGCCGCACCTTGCGCCGCTATTCCCGCTATGCGATCGCGGCGCTGCAGCCGGCCGATACCGCTGCCACGCCCCTCGCGGGTGCCGGCGTGCAAGCCCTGCTGGCGGACCAGGTGCAGTCCTGCCTGTTCAGCTACAGCGCGCTGGCGAACCAGCAGCGGGGGCTCGTCTCCGTCATGCTGCAGCTGGGGGCGACGGGCAGCAATACGGGCACTGTGACCCTGGTGCAACAAGTACAGGTGAATAACACGCCATGAAAGCATTGCCTCCGTCCCCGCGCCGCGCGCGCGGCTTCAGCCTGGTCACGGCCATCTTCCTGCTGGTGGTGCTGGCGGGCCTCGGCGTGGCCATGACCAGCGTATTTACCATGCAGCAGGTGGAGTCGGCGCTCGACGTGCAGGGCGCGCGGGCCGACCAGGCCGCGCGCGCGGGCATCGAGTGGGCCGTCTACCAGCGCCTGATCAACGGGCAATGCGCCGCCGCCCAGTCGTTTGCCTTGCCTGCCGGCACTTCGCTGTCACCGTTTACCGTCACCGTGCAATGCCAGCTGGCGACCGGGCCGGGCAGCCTGCGGACCTGGACCCTGACGGCCACTGCCTGCAACCAGCCGGGCGGCGGCGCCTGCCCGAATCCGCAGAATAATGCCGACTATGTGCAGCGGCGCATACAGGCGGTGTTGTCGGATTGAACGGAGCCGGTCAAGCGGCGCAAAAATAAATCGGCAAACCGCTGTTTTTACACGGAAAAGTTGACGTGATGAATTAAAATTGGTCTGATGCATTATCTGCGCGACAAGATCGTGACAGGCACTTACATGGATTGGTCGCATGGGTTTATTCGCTAGAGCAAAAAAATATGATGGATGGCTGGCGACGGCATTTGCCAGCGATGGCGTGAGCGCGGCCACCGTCACGCGCGTGGCCGACGGCAAGCCGGTCGTCCGTGGCGTGGCTTTCCAGCCCGCGCCGCGGCCCGCGGGCGCCGATGTGCTGGAAAAGCTGGGCAAGCAGCTGCAGGCGCCGTCCTGGCGCTGCACCAGCCTGCTGGCGGCGGGCGAATACCAGTTGCTGGCGCTGGAAGCGCCGGCCGTGCCGCCCGAGGAGCGCAAGACGGCCGTGGGCTGGCGCCTGAAGGACATGCTGGACTTTCCCCTGGCCGAAGCCACCATAGACGTGATCGATATTCCCGGCGACCCGAATGGCGTGGCGCGCGGCGGCAGCGTCTTCGCCGTCGCCGCGCGCGACAGCGCCGTGTCGCGGCGCCAGGCGCTGTATGCCGACTGCAAGATCGCCCTGGCGGCCATCGATATACCGGAGATGGCGCAGCGCAATATCGCCACCTTGCTGGAAACCCCGGGACGGGGCCTGGCCATGCTCAGCTTTGACGCCGACGGAGGCTTGCTGACAATGAGCCATAACGGCGAGCTGTACCAGGCGCGCCGCATCGACGTCACCCTGGCGCAGCTGCGCGAAGCGGACGCCAGCGCCTTCCATGACCGCATCACCCTGGAACTGCAGCGCTCGTTCGACCACTTCGACCGCCAGTTCCACTATATTTCCGTGGCGCGCCTGCTGCTGGCGGCCGGCGGCGCCGACGGCTTGCACGGCTACCTGGCTGACAACCTGTACATGCCGGTGGAATTGCTGGACCTGGCCACCGTCTTCGATTTCTCGGCCGTGCCGGAATTGCTGGACGCGGGCGCGCAGGCGCGCTACTTCCAGGTGCTGGGCGCGGCCTTGCGCGAAGAAGGGAAGGGCGCATGAGCCAGCAAATCAACCTGTTCAATCCCAAGTTTGAAAAGAAGGCGCACCGCGTCTCCGCCGCCACCTCGGCCCAGGCGCTGGGCCTGCTGGCCGTGGGCCTGGCGGCGCTCGCCTGGTTCGGCCAGCGCCAGGTCGCCGGCCTGCAGGGTGAAGAGGCGGCCGTGAAGGCGCAGCTGAAGCAGCGTGAAGCGCGCCGCGACAAGGTGCTGCAGGATTTTCCGCCGCGCCGCAAGGACCCCGCGCTGGAAGGCCGGCTGGCCGGCGCCGAGGCGGACCGCGCCTCGCTGCGCCATGCGGCCGACGTGCTGGCCAGCGGCAACCTGGGCAATACGCGCGGCTATGCCGCCTATTTCCGCGCCTTTGCGCAGGCGAAGGTCGATGGCGTGTGGCTGACGGGCGTCAGCATCGTCGGTGCGGGCAATGAGATGGGCTTGCAGGGCAATGCCCTGCACCCGTCCCAGGTGCCTGCCTACATCGCCAGCCTGGGACGGCAGGAAGTACTCAAGGGCAAGACTTTCGCCAGCCTCGATATCGGCCAGCCCGACACGCCCCCGGCCGAGCCCGGAAAAGCGGCCGCGCCGCCCCCGTACGTGCGCTTCAGCCTGCAGTCCTCGGCCGTCGCGGCAGCCGCGGCAGCGGAAGGAGCGCGCCGATGAAACAGCAGTGGAAGCAATGGGCCGACAAGTTCGACGCCCTGACCCTGCGCGAGCGCGTCATGGTGTTTGCCGCCTGCGCGCTGGCGCTCGTGTTCTGCGGCTATTTCATGGTGCTCGAACCGCTGCTCAGCCGGCATGCCCTGCTCACGGCCAGCATTGCGCAACACCGGGGCCTGGCGACCGGCGTGGACAGGGAAATCGTCCTGCTCGTCGAGGCGAGCCAGAACGACCCGGACCAGGCCGCCCGCGCCCGCCTGCAGGTGCTGCTGGCGGAAACGGCAAAGCTGAAGGACGGGCTGCGGCACATGCAAAGCGGCCTGGTGGCGCCCGAGCGCATGCTGCAGCTGCTGGAAAGCCTGCTGCGCCAGCATGCGCGCCTGCGCCTGGTGTCGATGAAGACCCTGCCTGCCGGCGTGGTGGGCGAGGCGCCTGCCGCCGCACCTGCATCCGCCCCCGCGCCCGCATCCCCCACGGCGGCGGCCGGCGCGCCCGCCGCCAAGCCCCAGCCTGCCGCCCAGGTCCTGCACCGCCATGGCGTGGAAGTGGTGGTGGAAGGTTCTTATCCCGATATGGTGAACTATATGCAAGCGCTGCAAACGATGCCGACCCAGGTCTTCTGGGGCAAGGCGCGGCTGGAGGCCGATGCCTATCCCGTGGCGCGCCTGACCCTGACCCTGTACACCCTGGGCCTGGACGATACATGGATGGCCCTGTGATGCCCGCGCTGCGCCATGCCGCCGCGCTGCTCCTGCTGGGCTTGACGGTGGGCGGCGCCCGGGCGCAAGCTCTCGACGATCCCACGCGTCCGCCGGCCGCGCTGCACGCGCCGCAGGCTGGCGTGCCGGCGGCGCCGGCGCGACCCCGGCTGGAGTCGGTCTTGATTTCCCGCAAACCGGGCGGCCGCCGCATCGCCGTCATCGACGGGCAGATCGTGCGTCCCGGCAGCAAGGTAGGCAATGCCGTGGTGGTGGAGATCCGGGACACGGCCGTGATATTACGAAAAGGTAAGTCACTGGAAACAGTCAAGCTCTATCCGAGCAGCAAGACGGAACGGAAATGAAAACATGCTTATGAACAAAGACAAGTCGAACGGCGGAGCTGCAATGATTCGTATCAGCAAGATGGCGGCCATCATCGGCGTCAGCGTGGGCCTGGGCGCCTGCAACGTCGCCCCCGTCAAGCGCGATACCTACAATGCGATCACCGATGCCGTCAAGGGCGCGGCGGCCACCACCACGCCGGCGTCCCAGCCCGATGCCGTGGAAGCGGCCCTGCTGCCGCCCGTGGCGGCCCTGGCGCAGCAGCTGCCGAAGGCCCGCGCCGCGCTCGACGAACGCTTCAACGTGGCCTTCAACAACGTGCCGGCGCGCCAGTTCTTCACCTCCATCGTGGCCGGCACGCGCTACAACATGCTCGTCCACCCCGACATCGGCGGCACGATTTCCGCCAATCTGAAGGATGTCACCTTGTTCCAGGCGCTCGATGCCGTGCGCGAACTGTATGGCTACGACTACAAGGTCGAAGGCACGCAGATCTACATCAAGCCCCTGACCATGCAGACGCGCTTGTTCCACGTCAACTACCTGACGGGCGCGCGCAAGGGCAGTTCCAACCTGCGCGTGTCGTCGACCTCGGTCGCGTCCGTGGGACCGACCGTGTCGGGCGGCACGGGCAGCAACGGCAGCAACAGCAATAGCAACAGCATGCAGAACGCGGGCGGCCTCGTGCCGGGCGAAGACAGCAGCAACCTCACCACCACCTCGAACGCGGATTTCTGGCGCGAACTGAAGCTGTCGCTCGAAGCCATCGTCGGCAGCACCGAAGGCGGGCGGCAGGTGGTGCTCAGCCCACAGTCGGGCGTGATCGTCATCCGCGCCATGCCGGAAGAGCTGCGCAATGTCGACATGTACCTGAAGGCCACGCAATTGTCCGTCGACCGGCAAGTCATCCTGGAAGCGAAAATCCTCGAAGTGCAGCTCAACGACAACTTCCAGACGGGCATCAACTGGGCATCGTTCGCCTCCATCAAGAGCGGCCACACGAACCGCATCTCGACGGGCTTCATCCAGCCGGGCGGCACCCTGGCGCCGCTGCCCTTCAACGGCGGCCAGCCGCCCAACATGACGAACGGCAGCGGCCTGACGGCCAGCAGCGGCTTTGGCCTCAGTTCGGCGGCCACGTCGGCCGGCTCCATGTTCGGCCTGGCTTTCCAGACGGCCAACTTCGCCGCCATGATTTCCTTCCTGGAATCGCAGGGCACCGTGCACGTGCTGTCGAGTCCGCGCATCGCCACCATGAACAACCAGAAGGCCGTGCTGAAGATCGGCACGGACGAGTTTTACGTGACGGGCGTGTCGACCACCACCAACACCACTTCCAGCGGCGCCACCACCAGCCCCAACGTGACCCTGCAGCCCTTCTTTTCCGGCGTGGTGCTGGACGTGACGCCGCAGATCGATGCCGACGGCAACATCATCCTGCACGTGCATCCTTCCGTCAGCCAGGTCACCACCGTCAACAAGGAAGTGGACCTGGGCAGCGCCGGTTCGCTCAAGCTGCCGCTGGCCGCTTCCAGCACGTCCGAGATGGACAGCATGGTGCGCAGCCAGGACGGGCGCATCGTCGCCATCGGCGGCCTGATGCGCCAGGCGACGACGTCGGACCGCTCGCAGGTGCCGGGCGCGGGCGACATCCCCGTGCTGGGCGCGCTGTTCCGCAACACGGGGCAGGTGATCCAGAAGCGCGAGCTGGTGGTGCTGATCAAGCCCACCATCGTCGATGGCGCCAACAGCTGGAACGAGGACTTGCTCGATTCGGGCAAGCGCATCGAGGCGCTCGACCCGCGCCGTCCGTCGGAGCGGCGCTAAATGTACCAGGCCCATTTCGGCTTGCGCGAGGCGCCGTTCGGCCTCACGCCCGATACCAGTTTCTTCTTCAACGGCCCGCAGTCGCAGAAGGCGCTCAACACCCTGCTGGTGGCGGCGCGCAATGGCGAGGGCTTCATCAAGATCACCGGCGAAGTGGGCACCGGGAAAACTTTTCTTTGCCGCAAGTTCATGCAGTCGCTGGGGCCGGATTTCGTCACGGCCTACATCCCGAATCCGAACCTGTCGCCCCGTTCGCTGATCCTCGCCCTGGCCGAGGATCTCGATGTGCTGCTGGAAAAGGATATTGAGCAGCATCAATTGCTCAAGTCCCTCAACCTGCGCCTGCTCAACCTGGCGGCGCAGGGCAAGCGCGTGCTGCTGTGCCTGGATGAAGCCCAGGCCATGCCCGTCGAGAGCCTCGAAGCGCTGCGCCTGCTGACGAACCTGGAAACGGAAAAGCGCAAGCTGCTGCAGATCGTGCTGTTCGGCCAGCCGGAGCTGGACGTCAAGCTGGCCCTGCCGGAAATCCGCCAGCTGGCGCAGCGCATCACCTTTCACTATCACCTGGGGCCGCTGTCGCGCGACGACGTGGATTTCTATGTGGCCCACCGCCTGCGCGTGGCCGGCTTCGACGGCGCGCGCCTGTTCAGCCGCGGCGGCGTGGCCCGCCTGTACACGGCTTCCGGCGGCATCCCCCGTCTGATCAACATCATGGCGCACAAGGCGCTGATGGTGGCGTACGGCGAAGGCCGGCAGCAGGTCAGCGCCCGCCACGTGGCCCTGGCGGCCAGCGATACCGTGGCCAGCCAGGCCAGCTTCTGGCGCCGCCCCTGGCCGTGGCTGGCGGGCGCCGGCGTGCTGGCCGCCGCCTGCGGCGCAGGCTGGACTTTATTGAACCGATGACGAATGATGAGCCTGTAGATGAGCCTGATTAACAAGATGTTGCAAGACCTCGATGCGCGCGGTACCCCCGAGGGGCGCGCGGACGCGGACGGCATCCGCTCCGTGCCCGAGCGCGAGCGGGGCGTGTCCCGCGCGCTCGTCTTCGGCGGCGCGGCCGGCCTGACGGCGGCGGCCATCGCCTTGGGCTGGGTCTACCTGAAGCGTCCGGCCGTGCCGCCCGTGCTCGTGAGCGTGGCCAGCACGCCGGCGCCCGCCGCACCTGTCCCGGCACCTGTGCCTGCACCTGCGGTGGTGGCACCCGCCGTTCCCGCGCCCGTGCCGGAAGCGGAACCCGTGTTCCAGGCCGTAGCGGCGCCCGCTGCCGCCAGGGCGCGGCCTGCCGAATTGCGCCGCATCACGACACCCGCCGCCCAGCCTGCCGCCGCCCCCGTGCCGAAGACGGCGCCCGCCGCCAGCGAACGCGTCGTGGACGGCAAGCAGGTCACGCCCCAGCAGCGCGTGGAAAATGCCTATCGGCGGGCGCTGGGCCAGCTGGAAGACGGCCGCGTGTCCGAGGCCCTGGCCGGCTTGCAGCAGACCCTGCAGCTCGACCCGCGCCACCAGGGCGCGCGCGAAACCCTGGTGCGCCTGCTGCTGGAAGCGCAGCGCCCGGACGAGGCGGCCCGCCAGTTGCAACTGAGCCTGGCACTGGACCCGAAACAGCCGGCGCAAGCCATGATGCTGGCCCGCTTGCAGCTGGACAAGACCAACGGCGGCCCGGCGGCGCTCGATACCCTGATGCGCAGCCTGCCCTATGCCGCCGACAATGGCGATTACCGCGCCTTCCTGGCCGGCGTGCTGCAGCGCGAACAGCGCTACCGCGAAGCGGCCGAGCAATACCAGCTGGCCCTGCAGGCGGCGCCCGACAACAGCGTCTGGTGGATGGGGCTGGGCATCGCCTTGCAAGCCGACAACCACCCGGCCCAGGCGCGCCAGGCCTATGAGCGGGCCAAGGGCTTGCAGACCCTGTCGCCCCAATTGCAGGCGTTTGTCGAGCGCAAGCTGGTGCAGCTGGCGGCGGTCAAGTAAGCGGCGGCCGGGTGCGGACGCTCCATCCCGACAGGGGACGATGATGAAACTTCAACTGCTGGGTGCCACGCTGCTGGCATCCGCCTGTGCCGCCGCGGCGGCGAATGGCGTGGCGCCGGTGCATTTTTCCGGCAAGATCGTCAGTGCGGCGAACGCGCGGTCGCGGCCCGCGGCGACGATAGTGCCCCGGCCGATCGAGGACGCGGCCCATGTCGATGCGCGCCGCTACGGCATGGGGCTGTCCTCGCTTGCGCAGAACCTGGCCGTCATGGCGCCCGCGCCGCAGCGGGAAGCGGCCCGCCCTGCGGCCAATGGACGCGTTTGACTTGCCGCAAGGCCGCACGCGCGCCAGCCCTCCCGGCGTGCCGCGCCTGCAATCACGGGCGCTGAAGTGCTACACTGGACATTCACTCCTGGAGGCAGGGCATGGCGAAATGGCAACGATTGTGGGTAGGGTGTGTCGCGGGGCTGGCGTTCGCCGGGCCGGCGGGTGCGGCGTCCGAGGCGCCGCCCGTCTGGAGCCTGGCCTCCTCGCTGGCGGGCTTGCCTTTGGAGATCAGTAAATATTTGGTCGACAAGACGGCGCTGTCGGACCAGGGCGGCTTGTTCAATGACAGCTGCGTGATCGGCTCCGACGTGCCGTCCAGGCGCTTCGTGATCGGTGCCGTGGGCAACGGCGAAACCATCGTGGCCATCGAGCACGGCGGCCGCGCCAGGGGCATCGACACGGTGGCGTTTCGCCAGGAGGGGCAGCACTGGCAAGCCGTGGAGCAGGGAAAGGTGGCGTATGGCGTGACCCTGCTGACGACGAAGATCCTGGTGCAGCAGCACCGGCAATCGGCGGCCCCCGTGCAGTCCTACTGAGCAACGGCCTGGCGTCAGAACAGCTCGTCGAGCAGCAAGTGAAAGCGCTGCCTGCGCCGGTCCGGCGCGGGCAGGCCATAGCGCGCGAAAAGCCTGTCCTGCAGCCCGGCGCCAAATTCGCCCAGGCAGTTCCACAGGATGGCCAGGTCCTGGTAGCGGTCGGCCACGCCGGCGCGGCCGACATCGATGCAGCCGACGACCTGGCCTGCATGCAGGAGCAGGTTATCCAGAGAAAAATCCCCATGCGTGACCACGGGGTCGGGCGCGAGGGGCAGGCAGTCCTGCATCGCCTGCCATACCCGTTCCGCCGTCCAGCCCTCGCGTTCCGCATCAAAATCATCGGTATCGACGAGGCCCGCGTCGATGCGCTGGCGCGCCAGACGTAGCCTGGAGTCATGCCCGCTGTCGAAGGGGCAGGCGCTCGCGGGGATGGCATGCAGGCGGCGCAAGAAGGCCGCGAGCGCATCGACGACGGCGGGACCTTGCCCCGGGTCCGCCTGCAGCACCTGGTACGCCGTTTTTCCCGGCATGGCCGTCATCAGCAGCCATGCCTGGTCCGCTGTCCGGGTGAACTGTTCGACGGCCGGCACGGGCAGGTGATGCCGCAGCCAACGCAGCCGCGCCATTTCGTCCGCCAGCATGCCGGCGACGTCATTCCGGCCATGTTTCAGGAACAGCTCCGGCGCGCCGGGCCGGCCATGCAGGCGGTAGACGGCCGCGCCCGATTCGCCGACGGTGTCGCGCGCCCATTGATATCCGTCAAGGCGCAGGGACAGGGCGGGTGGCAAGGGTGCCGGTGCAGTGCGGCGTTCGCGTCTGGAGGCGGTCATTGCTGCGTTTCCCCGCGCCTGCGCCTACAGCCGCGCCTCGTCGCCCCACACGTGCCGCATGCTGAAATGCAGGCCCGCATCATCCTCGTGCAGTGACGAAACAATGGCGAAGCGGCTGTCGGCCGTGTCGCGCGGGGCCAGCTGGGCCAGCTCGGCGGCGGCCAGCGGGGCGCCCAGCGGGTCGCTCAGCGGGTGCACGTGGGCGGCGCCCCGTTGCGTGACGACGCCCAGCTCGCCGCTGCGCAGGCGGACCAGGGTGCCGGGTGGATACTTGCCCAGCAGCTTGACGAATTGTTCGCCCAGCAGCGGATCGATGGGCACGCCCTGGTCGAGGAAGATGTGCTGCAGCGCCTGGTCGGGCAGGATGGAGCGGCGGTAGTTGCGCGCCGAGACGCGCGCGCAATAGCGGTCGGCAAGGCCGATCAGCTTGGCGTTTTGCAGGATTTCATCGGCCGTGCGCCCCTGCGGATAGCCGCTGCCGTCGTCGTTTTCATGGTGCAGCAGCACGCAGCTGAGCCATTCCTCGTCGTCGACGCCGGCGCAGCGCAAGAGCTCCTCGCTTTCCTGCGGATGCTGGCGCACGATGCGCATTTCCTCGTCGTTCAGGGGGCCGCGGCGGTCCTGGAAGCTGTCGTGGTGGCGCAGCATACCCACGTTCATGGTCAGTGCGGCGGCGCCGATCAGCAGCAGCTCGTCGTGGGGCTTGTGCATGCTGCGGCCCACGAGCATGGCCAGCAGCGCCGTTTCGATGCAGTGGCGCACGGCATAGCTGCCGGCGATCTGGTTGAGCAGGATGCTGGCCAGGGCGATGTCGGCATCGTGTTCGAGCGCGCGCAGCAGTTCGCGGGCGATGTCGCGCACGTCGCGCTCGGCATTGCTTTCGCTGCGCAAGTCCAGCAGCAGCCGGTCCAGGCGCTGCGCCGCCTCATTGAGCAGGCGCAGGACGGACGGCTGGTCTGGCGCGCCCACGTACAGGCCCAGCTGCATGAGCCGTCCCAGCTGGGCGCCGTCCGTGATGATCTGGCCCTTGCGTAGTTGCGGGCCGGCACTATGGTCCGCCAGGAACAGATCCCAGGGCAGGGGTTCGCCGGGAACCAGGTCGGCCGGGCCGATGCGACGCTGTACCATGCTGTCATCCTTTGCCCCGCCGGGGCGGAGCCATGCTCGGTGTTCGGTTAAATGCTGCGCAGGCGCTCCAGCGCCAGGCGCAAGGTGTCATCCTGCTTGGCAAAGCAGAAGCGCACGATGCCCGATTCCTTGCCCTGCGCATAGAACGCGGAGACGGGAATGGCGGCCACCTTGATTTCCGCCGTCAGCCATTCGGCGAACTGCGCTTCGGTCTGGTGCGAAATGGCATCGTAGCGCACGCACTGGAAATACGTGCCGTCGGCCGGCAGCAGGGTAAAGCGGCTGCCCGCCAGGCCGTCGCGGAACAGGTCGCGCTTGCGCTGGTAAAACGCGGGCAAGTCCAGGTAGGGCTGCGGCTCGGCCATGTAGCCGGCGATGCCGTGCTGCATGGGCGTGTTGACGGTAAATACGTTGTACTGGTGCACCTTGCGAAATTCGGCCGTCAGGGGTGCCGGTGCCGCCACATAGCCCACTTTCCAGCCTGTCACGTGATAGGTCTTGCCGAAACTGGAGACGATGAAGCTGCGCGCCGCCAGTTCCGCATTGCGCGCGAGCGATTCATGGCGCACGCCGTCGTACACCATGTGTTCGTAGACTTCGTCGGACAGGATGAGGATTTGCGTGCCGCGCACGATATCGGCCAGCGCGGCGATGTCGGCCGGGCGCAGGATGGTGCCCGTCGGATTGTGCGGCGTATTGATGATGATCAAGCGCGTCTTGCTGCTGACGGCGGCGGCCAGCTTGTCCCACGGCACGCTGTAGCCGGACTCCGTTACCTCCATGGACACCAGCACGGGTACGCCGCCGGCCAGCGCGATGGCGGGCAGGTAGCTGTCGTAGGCCGGTTCGATGACGATGACTTCGTCGCCCGGGTGCACGCAGCACAGGATTGCCGTGGTGAGCGCCTGCGTGGCGCCGGCCGTGACGGTGATTTCCGTGCCCGCATCGTAGGCGTGGCCGTACAGGCTGGCGATCTTCGCGGCGATGGCTTCGCGCAGGGGCGCGGCGCCCGTCATCATCGGATACTGGTTGTGGCCGGCGCGCATGGCGCCGCTGACGAGCTCGACCAGGGCCGGGTCGCAATCGAAGTCGGGAAAGCCCTGGCCCAGGTTGACGGCGCCGTGCTGGGCCGCCAGGCTGGACATGCGGGTAAACACGGTGGTGCCCACGAGAGGCAAGCGGCTGGTCAGGGTGGGAGTCAGGTGGGGCAGGGACGGGCTGTTCATGAACGGTAGGAGCGCGGTGCGGAAAGTGGAATCGTTTCCCATTCTAGCGCAGCGCGTGGCGTTCCGTGCAGCCCTCGATGGCTCAGCCCGGCAAGGCCCAGCCTTCCGGCACCATGATCTTGAACATGCCGGCCTTGGCCGTCTTGCGGGCCAGTTTCAGCAGGGCCTTGTCCTTGGTGATGAGGATGTCGGCATTGGCGTCGCGCGCCAGTTCGAGGAATTTCTGGTCATCCTTGTCCGTGCAGACGGGCAGGCGCACGCCGGAGATGGGCGGTGCCACCACCGTGATGTGGGCGTCGAAACGGGCGGCGGCGACGGCGCGGCTGGCTTCATCGAGCGGCAAATGCTTGTAATGCAGCACGACCAGATATTCCGCGCGGCAATCTTCGCGCGTGATGGCGTGCACGGCGCCGCTTTCCATGGCCGCCAGCAGGCCCGCCCAGCGGGGGTCGTTGAAGACGAACAGGTCGAGGCAGACGTTGGTGTCGAGGACGAGTTTTTGTGGAGCAGGTATCATGTCGGCAATTCTATTCTGTAGTGATAATTTATGTTGATCGTGCTTTCGCCCGCCAAGAGTCTCGACCTGGAGACGCCGCCAACAACCACGTTGCACAGCACCCCCGATTTTCTCGACCATTCCGCCCAGCTGATAGAGCGCATGCGCCAGTTTTCGCCCGCCGAAGTGGGCAGCCTGATGGGTATTTCCGACGCCTTGTCGGCCCTCAACGTGGCCCGCTATGCGTCGTGGACGCCGCAACTGACTGATGCGCGCCAGGCCATCATGGCCTTCAATGGCGATGTGTATGCCGGTTTCGAGGCGCGCAGCCTGCAGCCGGCCCAGCTCGACTATGCCCAGTCGCGCGTGCGCATTTTATCCGGGCTGTACGGCTTGCTGCGCCCGCTGGACCTGATCCACCCGCACCGCCTGGAAATGGGCACGCGCCTGTCGACCACGCGCGGCAAGGATTTATACGCCTTCTGGGGCGACACCATCACCGAAGGCCTGAACCGCACGGCCAGGGAGCAGGGCGCCAAGGTGCTGGTCAATCTTGCTTCGGAGGAATATTTCAAATCCGTCAAGCCGCGCCAGCTGGACGTGCCCGTCATCGCGCCCGTGTTCGAGGACTGGAAGAACGGCAAGTATAAAATCATCTCGTTCTACGCCAAGCGCGCGCGCGGCATGCTGGCACGCTACGCGGCCGTCAACGCCATCCGCGATCCCGAGCAACTCAAGCAGTTCGACGTCGACGGTTACGGTTTCGTGCCGGAAGCGTCGAACGACACCAGCTGGGTGTTCCGGCGCAAGGTCGGCGAATAAGTAAAAAACCGGAGCAAGCTCCGGTTTTTTCATTTTACTGCCAGAATTTCCACCACTTGCGTTCCTTGTTCACCCCTTCCGGGCTGAGGAAGGCCGTGTTCGGGTAGTTCTTGGTCAGCACGCGCAAGGTATCGTCGCGCAGGTCCGTCAGGCCCAGCTTGTCGTACGAGCGGTACATGATGAACAGCGCTTCCTCGATGGCGGGCGAGGCGGAAAAGTCGCTCACCGTCGTTTGCGCGCGGTTGGCGGCGGCCAGGTAGGCGCCGCGGCGGTAGTAATAGCGCGCCACGTGCACTTCGTACTTCGCCATGGCATCGACCAGGTAGTTCATGCGCGCCAGCGAATCGGGTGCATATTTGCTATTTGGAAACTTGTCGACCAGCTGTTTGAAGGCCGCAAACGCTTCGCGCGTGGCTTTCGGGTCGCGTTCGGTCGGATCTTGCTCGTACAGGAAGTTCAGGAAGCTGATCTGGTCGTTAAAGCTGATCAGGCCCCGCAGGTAGTACATATAATCCACATTGGCGTGGTTCGGATGCAACTTGATGAAGCGTTCGACGGCGGCCAGTGCCTGAGCCTGGTCTCCCGACTTATAATACGCGTAAGCGATCTCCATCTGCGCTTGCAGAGCATAGTTGCCAAAAGGATAGTTAGCCTCCAGCTTCTGGAACAGGCCGATTGCAGCTTCATAGTGCTGCCCGGCCATTTCTTCACGCGCCTCCGAGTATAATTTCGTAACGGACCAGTTTTTGGTCTCATCCACTTTTTCAGGCAACAAGCTGCAAGCGGACATGCCGAGCAGAACGACTGAAGCGACTACCAACGATAATTTTTTTTGCATGACGTTTTGCAAGAAGGTTTTAACCAAGATTTTACAATAGGCTGATTATAGCCGATGGGAATGCTGTGATATTAACTCCGAAGCCTAATTTGGCTGACCCCGCGTTTGACTCCCTTTCTGACCATGACGCCGAAGCAGCGTTTGACGGCGAATTTGCCGCCGACGACGTCTTCGAGGAAATGGCCCCGATTACACTGGAACTGACGCCGGACGCCTGCGGCCACCGCCTCGATAAAGTCATCTCCAAGCTGGTGCCGCAATACTCGCGCAGCCGCTTGCAATTGTGGCTGGAAGCCGGTTTCGTGACCGTGGACGGAAAAGTTGCCAAACGCAACATGACCGCCTATGGCGATGAGAAGATCGTCATTCTGCCGCAAAGCGCGCCGGAAGACGAGGCTTTTAAGCCGGAAGCGATGGAATTGAACATCGTGCACGAAGATGAGCATATCATCGTCATCAACAAACCGGCCGGACTGGTCGTGCATCCGGGGCCAGGCAACTGGTCGGGCACCCTGCTCAACGGCCTGCTGCACCACTGCCCGCAACTGGCCGGCGTGCCGCGCGCCGGCATCGTGCACCGCCTGGACAAGGATACGAGCGGCCTGATGGTCGTCGGCAAGACCCTGGCCTCGCAGACGGACCTGGTGCGCCAGCTGCAGGCGCGCACCGTCAAGCGCGAGTATTTCGCGCTCGTGTGGGGCACGCCGAAAATGGCGGGCACCATCGATGCGTCGATTGCGCGCCACCCGCGCGACCGGGTCAAGATGGCCGTCTCGGAAAACTTCACCGCCAAGCCCGCCATCACGCACTATGAGCTGATCGGCAGCGGCGAACTCGACCGCCGTCCCGTGAGCCTGATGCAATGCCGCCTGGAAACAGGCCGCACGCACCAGATCCGCGTCCACATGCAGCACCTGGGCTTTGCGCTGGTCGGTGACCATGTGTACGGCAAGCAGCATCTGGTGACGGTCTTTTCGCGCCAGGCGCTGCAGGCGCGCCGCCTGGGCCTCGTGCATCCGGGCACCCTGGAAGCGTGCGAGTGGATCGTGCCGCTGGCCGATGATTTCGCGCAACTGATCGCCACGGCCGGCATTCCCGAGCCGGAACAGGTCTGATGACGGCAGCCTTGCCTTATATCAAGCCGCACTGGCCCGGCTTGCCGGCCAATGTGGGCGCGCTGGCGACCGTGCGCGCGGGCGGCGTCAGCCAGGGGCCATATGGTGACGGGCAGGGGGGCGGTGGCTTGAACCTGGGCACGCACGTGGGCGACGATCCCGCGCATGTGGCGGCCAACCGCGCGCGGCTGGCGGCAGTCTTGCCTGCCGAGCCGGCCTGGCTGTCGCAGGTGCACGGCGTAGCCGTTGCCGATGCCGCTACGCTGGGCGCTTGCGTGCCCGATGCCGATGCCAGCACCGCCACGCAGGCGGGCGCCGTGTGCGTGGTGATGACGGCCGACTGCCTGCCGGTATTGTTTTGCTCGACGGATGGCCTCGTCGTCGGCGCGGCCCATGCGGGCTGGCGCGGCCTGGCCAACGGCGTCTTGCAGCGTACAGTGGACATCATGCGCGCGCATGGCGCGACGGAGATCCTCGCCTGGCTGGGGCCGGCGATCGGTCCGCAGCAATTCGAGGTGGGGCAGGACGTGCTGCAGGCCTTCCGCGACGGCGCGCGCGACGCTGCCGAACGGCAAGTGCTCTCCGCTGCGTTCACCGCCATCGATGGCAAGCCGGGCAAGTACCTGGCCGACATCTATGCGCTGGCGCGCACCATGCTGCTGCGCGATGGCGTGGCGCAGGTGGCGGGCGGCGAGTACTGCACCGTCAGCGATGCGGCGCGGTTTTACTCGTACCGGCGCGATGGCGTGACGGGAAGACAGGCCAGTTTGATCTGGCGCAAATAATCTGCACGGCAGGCACTTATGTGTCTGCCGTTTTTGTTTTATCGTCTGCTGAGGCGAGCGCACGCGCGTTCATTTCGGCGATGCGCGCCGCCTTGCGTTTGCGTCGCCGCGAGCCCGTCAGATAGAATAGGATGGACAGCGGGATGACGCAGTACAGCACGAAGGTCATCACCCCGGCGACGATGGACGCTTCCGTCAGCGCCATGAGGCCGACGACGTAGATCCAGGCAACAGCGGTCATGAGCATCATTGGTATTGGCAGTAAGTAAGAGTGTGCATGCAGGTGCTCCAGAAATATTTATTTTTGACTACGTTTGCGACGCCTGACAAAGCCGACGCGCAGCAGGTTTTGTTCGGCGTCCCTCAATCTTGAATGGACTTAACTATCTATGAATATGCCCGATCCTCAAATGATGACCAAGGAATGGATGGCGCAGATCAGCAATCCTGAGCAGTGGAAAACGTGGTTCAACATGGTACCGCAGCCGGCAGCCAATCCGATTGCCGGCATTTTGCAGGATGCGGGTGCCAGCATCAAGCCGGACGTGATCGAGCAACTGAAAAATGCCTATGTGGCCAAGCTGACGGGCTTGTGGACGGACTTCATGGCCGGCAAGACGCCGGAGCTGAAGGACCGCCGCTTCGCCGCGCCCGCCTGGCACGCGAGCCCCCTGTCGGCCTTCAACGCGGCCGCCTACCTGCTGAACGCCGAATTTCTCACCGCCATGGCCGACGCCGTGGAAGCGACGCCGCACCAGAAACAGAAGATTGCCTTTGCCGTGCAGCAAATCGTCGACGCCATGTCGCCCGCCAATTTCCTCGCCACCAACCCGGACGCGCAGCAGACCCTGATCGAGACCAAGGGCGAAAGCCTGGCCAAGGGCTTGAGCAATA
Organism: Janthinobacterium sp. GW821-FHT03C08; assembly: GCF_059420905.1. NCBI lineage: Bacteria > Pseudomonadati > Pseudomonadota > Betaproteobacteria > Burkholderiales > Oxalobacteraceae > Janthinobacterium > Janthinobacterium sp. GW821-FHT03C08. The sequence continues at coordinate 26,913 of NZ_JBWKUP010000025.1, forward strand.
TGCTGGCCGACATGGGCAAGGGCCGCATCTCGCAGTCCGACGAATCGGCCTTCGAAGTGGGCCGCAACGTGGCCACCACGCCGGGCACGGTGGTGTTTGAAAATGCCCTGTTCCAGCTGATCCAGTACACGCCAAGCACCCCCACGGTACATCAGCGGCCCCTGCTGATGGTGCCGCCGTGCATCAATAAATTCTATATCCTTGACTTGCAGCCAGAAAACTCGCTCGTGCGCTATGCGGTGGAACAGGGCAACACGGTCTTCTTGATGTCCTGGCGCAATCCGGACATGAGCATGCAGCACCTGACGTGGGACGATTACGTGGAGCAAGGTGTGATCGAAGCCATCAAGGTGACGCAGGACATTTCCGGCCAGGACAAGCTCAATCTGTTCGGCTTTTGCGTGGGCGGCACCATCGTCTCGACGGCCCTGGCCGTGCTCAAGGCGCGCGGCGAGAATCCTGCCGCCAGCCTGACCCTCTTGACCACCTTCCTCGATTTTTGCGACACGGGCGCGCTCGACGTCTTCATCGACGAGCCGCAGGTGGCGCTGCGCGAGCAAACCCTGGCCAAGGGCGGCCTGATGACGGGCCGCGACCTGGGCAGCACGTTTTCCAGCCTGCGGCCGAATGACCTCGTGTGGAACTACGTGCAGTCGAACTACCTGAAGGGCAAGGAGCCGCCCGCGTTTGACTTGCTGTACTGGAATGGCGACGGCACGGGCTTGCCCGGTCCCATGTTCTGCTGGTATCTGCGCAACACTTACCTGGAAAACAGCCTGAAGGTGCCGGGCAAGCTGACGGTGGCCGGCGAGCAGGTGGACCTGGGCAGCATCGACGCGCCCGCCTTCATCTACGGTTCGCGCGAAGACCATATCGTGCCCTGGGGCGCCGCCTATGCCAGCATGGCCGTGCTGAACCCGAAAAAGCCGAAAGCCAACCGCTTCATCCTCGGTGCCTCGGGCCATATCGCCGGCGTGATCAATCCCGCGTCGAAGAAAAAGCGCAGCTACTGGAGCAACGACAAGCCACGCACGGCCAAGGCCAAGCCGCAAAGCGCCGAGCAATGGATGGAAGGCGCGACGGAGCACGTGGGCAGCTGGTGGCCCGAATGGGCGGCCTTCCTGGCCGAACACGGCGGCGCCGACGTGAAGGCGCCAGGCAAGCCGGGCAACAAACGCCATGCGCCCATCGAGGCGGCGCCGGGCCGGTATGTTAAAGTCAGGGCAGACTAGGCCGCAAAGCGATCCGCCGGGCAGGGCCGGGGTAATCACCGGTCTTGTCAGGAATCTACTTTTAGTTGCGTTGCAATAAATGTGGGAATCGACTACCCTGATGTGCAATGGAGCCGTTTTCCACTCTATAATGCAAAAAGTAGGCAGGTGCGAAAGCGGACCCACGTTCGCTTTTTTTTCGGATTAACTCAGTATGCGCTGCGGCGCAATAAGTGGAACTTGTGATGAGTAGTGCAAAAAAAAATATAGACCGCCTGATTAAAAAATATCCCAACCGCCGTCTGTATGACACGCAAACCAGTTCCTACATCACCTTGACGGACGTCAAGCAGCTGGTGTTGGATAATGAGGTGTTCACGGTCGTCGATGCCAAATCCAGCGAAGATTTGACGCGCAGCATCTTGCTGCAGATCATCCTGGAAGAGGAAGCCAACGGCGCGCCCATGTTCTCGAGCAGCGTGCTGTCGCAGATCATCCGCTACTATGGCCACGCCATGCAGGGCATGATGGGATCCTACCTGGAAAAGAACGTGCAGGCGTTCACCGACATCCAGCACAAGTTTACGGGCACGTCGGCCGGCAGCTTCGAAGGCAAGCCATTCAGCCCGGAAATGTGGACCCAGTTCATGAATGTCCAAGGTCCGATGATGCAGGGCATGATGAACAACTATATCGACCAGAGCAAGAGCCTGTTCGTGCAGATGCAGGAGCAGATGCAGAGCCAGAGCAAGAATCTGTTCGGCACTTTCCCCTTCGTGCCGCCGGTCCCGCCAACGGACAAGAAGTAGGCCGCAAGCGATGCGGGTCACGCGACGGCACAGGAATTCCTGTGCCGTTGTGCATTCAGGCGCCATATCGCCTCGGTGTGCCGGGTTTTGATCGGAGCATGGTACAACCATTTTTCTTTGATGGGCAGACGCTGTCCGGCAAGGATGACATCGCAGCGTTCGTTTGATATGCAACTGCAGGTCCACAAGGAGTATATATGGCGCTGCTTGAGCAATTGCAGGCAATGATTGCAGCCGATAATGAGCGTATGCATGTCCTTCGTCTTGTCAGGGAACTTGATCTGCCCGATTGCTGGGTTACTGCGGGATTTGTGCGATGCTGTGTCTGGGATCATTTGCACCAACGTTCGCCTTCGCCACTGCCTCACGATGTCGACGTCATCTGGTACGACCCAAGCAAGGCGACACAGGCGCATGACGCCATGCTTGAGTCGAGTTTAAGGGCACGGGACGGCACGCTGGGCTGGTCGGTCAAGAATCAGGCGCGTATGCATGAACGCAATGCGGACCTGCCTTACCTGACCGCTTCCGATGCCATGAGATACTGGCCGGAAACCGCCACTGCCGTGGGTGTGCGACTCAATGACCTTGCAGACATCGATATAGCGGCTCCTTTCGGCCTGCATGATCTTTTCGATCTGGTGGTCCGGCCGACAGAGCGATTTCTGACAGCGAAGCAATCGGTCTACGCAGGCCGCGTGCGTGGCAAGAATTGGCAAGGTACCTGGCCCAAGCTACGTATTGAATTCCCAGGTGCCGCTTCCAGCCGTGCTTTGGAACCGGACTGAGCAAGCTCATAGCCTGCATTTGATGATAGGCGATGCAGGAGCCTGAGAATCGCACATGCAATCCATTGCTACCTATGCCCGGTCAACCCGGACAGCGTAGCAACCGCGTCTGGCGTTGTGGACGTGGATATAGCTGACTTCCTGATTGCCAAAGATCTGCTCAATCAGGGTTTCAATCGACGTGCCTTCCACCATATATTCAGGCGCGTCCGCCATCCGGCTCTTGCTCTGCAAGTCGATCCAGGCAGACGGCACGGATGCCGCCTGGTAGTCATCGTTCACATCGGGTGGGCATGGCATTGTCGACTGACGGTCAGAACTTTCACTTCATGCTTTCGGCAGTCCAGCTTTTACCGCCGTCGTTCGATATTTCAAATTGCGCCGGCACGCTCCAGCGCGTTATTTTTCCCAGAATCGCACCTGATTTAAGCGGGGTCAACTCGCGTGATTTCGGTTTGGCGTCCACCAGTGTCCACGTTTTGCCCATGTCGCTACTGGCATGTAAGGTCGTATCGCTCATCAGACTGCTTTCAAAACGCAGCAGGGTTCCATCGGTACGCTGAATCAGCGGAATGTGGCTAGCGGTGACCTCTTGCCAGGTTTGACCTTGATTCACTGAAACGAAAGCATCTCTGGAGGTGATCGCAAATGGCCCGTAACCTTGTGTTATGAGGCTCCACATGCCGCTGCCGCTGATGCGCATCGCATCCGCACGGCGATCGGGCATTGCCCGCTCTGACCACTGGCCACTGGCGTAGTCGTAGAGGTGCAGCGTTCCTTTCGTCGACGTGTAGGCAAAGCCTGTGCCGATATCGCGCAGCCAGAACCAGGTGTCCTGGTTCAGGAGCCACTTCCCCAGCTTCTCACTGCGTACCTGATGCCACTCGCCGCGCTCGAGACGGGCGGAATGATAAATCGTGACTTCATTGTTACGCTGGACGGCGACATACCAGCCAGCGTCCATATTGCCAGCCAGTCCGACCAGATTGCCATAGGGAAGGTTGCCAGTGTCAATCGGTTCAAGCTTGTTCTGTCCCGGCGCATGGCGCAGCAGGGTGCCGAACTCGCCGAAGGCCAGCAAGTCTGCATCCGGCATTTGCACCGGCTGCACGCAGTTCAGCGTCTCTATTTTGTCGCTGGCCAGTTGTTTCCATGTTCCCTCAGGGCTGCGCCACAGCACTGTGCCCATGCGGGTTGCGGCCGCCACGCTGCCGTCTGGTAGCTCCGTCACGCATTCGGCGCCGGTGGGGCGGGCCATGGCGAGTTCCTCAGCGCGATCCGTATCACTGCGCGATCCGGACCAGCTGACTGTCTTTTCGGGTGCAAACAGCTTCAGGTGCTCGGGAGAATAGCGTTCGAGCAGGGTGCGGTTGTCTCGCACCCGCACGCTGCGGCCGACCAGTACACGCTCGCCATAAAGAGGAGTGACGATCAGGCGGCCCAGATCGACCGGCTTGCCTTCCTCCACAGTAAATAAGCCCAGGCCGCCGCCCATTTTGATGTAGCGGTTTGATTTGCCGGCGTCGGCCAGTTGACTGAAGTAGTATTTCCCCGGTGGCAGGGTCCCCATGAAAAGAGTCGTGTCGCGCGCCATATCCTTGGCAACCTGGTTCAGGATATATCGCTGCAGGACCAGGCTGGATACTGCGTCTCCGCTACTCAGGCGGCCCAAAGTGATCTGGCCCAATCCGTTCACCTCATCAGTGTTGGCAGTAATGCTGACAGTAACGGCTGTACCTTCGGAGGGCACGCCGACGCTGAGAGGGCGCTGCACATGCGTTGTGACACAGCCACCGAGCATCAGCGCAGAGACGGCTCCTGCAAAAACGTTGGCAACGAGATTTTTGATGAACATTTTATTTCCACAGTGCAATAAAATCTTATTATAGCGAGACTGTGTATGAAATAACAAGTATATTAGTCAAGTATGGGCTGCAGCCAGATATGGAATGCGTGAAAGAATATGCTCAGGGCAGGTCGCCCGTGGCTCCCACCGTGCATATCCCGCAGCAAAACCAGACCGCCACTGACAGCAAGGGGCGGCTCGGGGTACAATAGCCGATTCGCCTCACCATTTTCCTAGCTGCCAACTATGTCTGAAATTCACCGTATTCCCGTTCCTTCCGCCCAGCCAGAGGCCATGCAGGCCATGCCAGGTGCGGCGCCGAAAGTGGGCTTCGTCTCGCTCGGCTGCCCGAAAGCGCTGGTCGATTCCGAACAAATCCTCACCCAGCTGCGCGCCGAAGGTTACGAAACGGCGAAATCCTACGCTGGCGCCGATTTGGTGATCGTCAATACCTGCGGTTTTATCGATGCTGCCGTGCAAGAGTCGCTCGACGCCATCGGCGAAGCGCTGGCTGAAAACGGCAAGGTCATCGTCACGGGCTGCCTGGGCGCCAAGAAGGATGCTGCCGGCGACGACATCATCATGAAGGTGCACCCGAAAGTGCTGTCCGTTACGGGTCCGCACGCGCTGGCCGAAGTGATGGATTCCGTCCACTTGCACCTGCCCAAGCCGCATGCGCCGTTCCTCGACCTGGTGCCGCCGCAAGGCATCAAGCTGACGCCGAAGCACTATGCCTACCTGAAGATTTCCGAAGGCTGCAACCACCGTTGCAGCTTCTGCATCATCCCGTCCATGCGCGGCGACCTGGTCTCGCGCCCGATCGGCGAGCTGATGATGGAAGCGGAAAACCTGTTCAAGTCCGGCGTCAAGGAATTGCTCGTCATTTCGCAAGATACCTCGGCGTATGGCGTGGATGTGAAATTCCGTTCCGGCTTCTGGAACGGCCGTCCCGTGAAAACCCACATGACGCAGCTGACGGAAGCGCTGGGCGAACTGGCCAAGTCCTACGGTGCCTGGGTGCGCCTGCACTATGTGTACCCGTACCCGCACGTGGACCAGATCATCCCGATGATGAGCGGCGGCCACATCCTGCCTTACCTGGACATTCCGATGCAGCACGCGCATCCGGACGTGCTGAAGCGCATGAAGCGCCCGGCCAGCGGCGAGAAAAACCTGGACCGCATCCAGGCCTGGCGCGCCATCAACCCGGACCTGACCATCCGCTCGACCTTCATCGCCGGTTTCCCGGGCGAGACGGAAGCGGAATTCGAGTACCTGCTGGACTTCCTCAAGGAAGCGCAGATCGACCGCCTGGGCTGCTTCGCGTATTCCCCGGTGGAAGGCGCGACGGCCAACGAACTGGCCAACCCCGTGCCGGAAGAAGTGCGCGAAGAGCGCCGCGGCCGCGTCATGCTGCTGCAGGAAGAAATTTCCCGCAAGCGCCTGCAAGCCAAGGTGGGCAAGACCGTGCGCGTGCTCATCGATGAAGTCACCCGCTCCGGCGGCGTGGGCCGCTCGTCCGCCGACGCGCCGGAAATCGACGGCGTCGTCTACGTCAAGCCACCGTTCGAACCGCACCGCAAGCTGGCCGTGGGCCAGTTCGTCGACGTGACCATCACCTCGGCCGACGCGCATGACCTGTGGGGTGCTGCCGAGTAAAAAACGTCCATGCCGGCCTTGCGCTGCCTTGCCGTACAGTAAAGTACTGTCTGCGGCAGCGCGCCTTGGCCTGAACGTTTTTTATGCAGGTGTAACACTCTGTCATACGTACGGCAGGCAAGGGCATAAGCCCTTACAATCAAGGCGGACCAGCACAGGCTGGCCCGCCTTTTTTATTTGCCGACGACGCCATGACCACACCCAAATCCCCGCAAACCGCGCTGATCCACAGCGATTACCAGGCGCCGCAAGGTTTTGCCGCGTTTCCGAATGCCATCCACCACGCTTCGACCGTGCTGTTCAAGGACGTGGCGGCCATGCGCTCGGGCGACTGGAAAGACAAGAACGCCTACACCTATGGCTTGCACGGCACGCCTACCACCTTTACCCTGGAAGCGCGACTGGCCGAGATCGAAGGGGGTAAATATTGCCTGCTGGCGCCATCAGGGCTGGCGGCCATCGCCATGGCGGACTTTGCCCTGCTGAAAACGGGCGACGATGTATTGTTGCCCGAAAACATCTACAACCCGAACCGCGAACTGGGACGCTGGCTGGCGCAGGATTTCGGCATCACGGCCCGCTATTACGATCCGCTCATCGGCGCCGGCATCGCGGCCTTGATCCAGGACAATACCAAGCTCATCTGGACGGAAGCGCCCGGTTCCGTGACGATGGAAGTGCCGGACTTGCCCGCCATCTGCGCGGCCGCCCATGCGCGCGGCGTGCTGGTAGCCCTGGACAACACCTGGTCGGCGGGCCTGGCCCTGCGCGGCTTTGACCTGGGCGTGGACATCATCATGCAGGCGCTGACGAAATACCAGTCGGGCGGCTCCGACGTGCTGATGGGCGCCCTGATCACGCGCGAGCGCGCCTTGCACGAGCGCCTGGCGCAGGCGCACATGCGCTTGGGGCTGGGCGTGGGGGCGGACGACGCCTACCTGGTGCTGCGCGGCCTGCCCACCATGAAGCTGCGCTTCGACGCCCACGACACGGGCGCGCGCACGGTGGCAAGCTGGCTCAAGGGGCGCAGCGAGATCGCCACGGTGCTGCATCCGGCCTTCGCCGACTGCCCCGGCCACGCCATCTGGCAGCGCGATTTCACGGGCGCGGGCGGCCTGTTTTCCGTGCTGTTCGATGCCCGTTACACGGAGGCGCAGACGGACCGCTTCGTCGATGCCTTGCAGTTGTTCAAGATAGGCTACAGCTGGGGCGGCGCGAACAGCCTGGTGATGCCGTACCGCATCGCCGCCATGCGCAAGGGCTGGCGGCTGCCGGGCCAGCTGGTGCGCCTGAACGTGGGACTGGAAGATCCGCAGGACTTGATCGCCGATATCGAACGGGCGTTCGCGGCGCTGTAGGCGGCAAGCCGTTGGCTTGCCGCGCAGCACCGTTTACAGGGGCACGGGACTGTTGTTGTTCAGGTCGATGAAGCCGCGCAGCAGGCGGTAGGCTTTCCACAGCCAGGCCACGCCCCAGACGAGGAAGGCCAGCGGAATGCCGATGATGGTGATCCACAGCACGGCGCCGACGACGATCCAGGCCACATACCACCAGAAGGAACGGATCATCCAGCCGTGATGGCTGTACACGAAGGTCCCGGCCGCCTCGCCCCGCTTCACGTAATTGATGATGAGCGGGATGAAGGAAAAGGCGCCCAGCGAGAACACGAAGCTGGCGCCATGTATGAGGTACAACCACCAGGCCAGGTTCTTGGTCTGCTGGAGTGGCGTATCCAACATAATATCTTGTGACATGAAACCTCCCGTCGTTGCTCAATTTTTAATTGTAACAAGCAAAGCGGCGCAGGGGCGCAGTCCTTGGAAAAGGCAGAATACATTGTTAACAGCAGATCGATATCCCACCTTGGCCGCGCGCGCCGGACGCTGGCTGCGGCGCGCCGTGCCGGCCCTGCTGCTGTGCGTCGCCACGGCGGCGCACGCCGCCGGCGGCACCCTGGCGGCCGAGATGGCCGCCGGCTTGAAGGAAGAGGGACTGGCGGGCGCCGTCTGGAGCGAAGTCTTGCCAGACGGCACCGTGCGCACGGGCGCCGCCGGCTTGCGTGATGCAGGCAAGCAATTGCCCATGCAGGCGGACACGCGCGTGCAGGTCGGTTCCGTGGCCAAGGTGGCGCTGGCGCTGGGCGTGCTGCGCCTGGTCAGCGAAGACCGGCTCACGCTCGATACGCCCCTGCTGCAGGTGCTGCCCGAGCTGGCCCTGAAAAACCCGTGGCAGGCCAGCGACCCCGTGCGCATCCGCCACCTGCTGGCGCATACCTCGGGCCTCGACAACGTGCGTTTCTGGCAGGCATTCAGCCTGAAGCCTGCGCCGGAGACGCCGCTGGCCGAGGCCTTTGACGGCGGCGGCCTGCTGCGCGTGCGCGCCCGTCCCGGCAGCCGCTACGCGTACTCCAACATGGGCTATGGCTTGCTGGGCATGGTGATCGAGCGGGTCACGGGCCAGCCGTACGAGCGCTACCTGGACGCGCAGCTGCTGCAGCCCCTGGGCATGGCGGACAGCACGTTTGCTTTTGCCACGCAAACAGGCCCGCAGGCCGACCCGCGCCTGGCCATGGGCCACTTCGAGCGTGGCGTGGCGCAGGCGGCCGTGCCGCAGTACCTGCGGCCGGCCAGCCAGTTCACCACTACGGCGGCCGACATGGGCAAGCTGGCGCAGTTCCTGATGGGCGACGGCAAGCTGCAGGGCACGCAGTTCATCGACCTGGCCCTGATGGGCGCCCTGTCCGAGCCGGCCGGCACGGATGCGGCGCAGGCGGGCCTGGCGACGGGCCACGGCCTGGCGCTGGCCGTGCGCGACCGCCACAACGTGGTCGGCGCCTGCCATCCGGGCACCACGGTGGGCTTTCGCGCCATGCTGTGCATCTATCCGGAGCAGGACAGCGCCTTTTTCGTGGCCTTCAACACGGATGCGGAAGCAGCCGACTATGAACGCTTCAACCGCCTGCTGCTGCGCGACCTGGAACTGCCGCTGCGCGCCCCGGCGCCGCGCGGCACGCCCGCGCCTACGGTGGAAAACTGGCAGGGCGTGTACCTGCCGTCGCCCAGCCCCGTGGCCAGCATGGCCTGGGTCGATGCCGTCTTCGGCTTTACGCGCCTCAAATGGGATGGCGATTCGCTGTTCCTGATCCCGTTCCAGGGCGAGCCAACGGAGCTGGAGCCGGCGGGCGGCTTGCTGTTCCGCGCCAGCGACCGCAGCGCCCCGTCGCACGTGTTGATGCAGGAAGACGGGCGCCACATCCTCAGCGACGGCTTGCGCAGCTATGAGCGGGTGTCGATGCTGCGCATGCTGGTCCTGTGGGGCAGCCTGGCCCTGGGTGCCGCCGGCTTGCTGTACGTGCTGGTGGTGGGCATCTGGCGCGCCGCGCTGCGCAGGCTGGGGCGGGGCGACCATCTGTTCGCGCCCCTGCTGTCGTTGCTGGCGCTGGCGCTGCCCCTGCCGTTCTTTTTCTTCCAGTCGTATCTGCGCCTGGGCGACGTCACCATCGCCAGCGTGCTGCTGACAGTGGCGACGGGCGCGCTGCCGCTGGCCATGGCCTTTGGCCTGGCGCGTTGCTGGCGCAGCCGCGGCACGCCAGCCGAGGCTGGCTCGTGGGCGAAATGGGATTGGCTGGCCTTGCTGGCGGCGCTGCAACTGCTGCTCGTGCTGGCCTGGTGGGGTTTGCTGCCGCTGCGGCTGTGGCAGCTGTAGGGTGGAGGGCAGGGGGACATGGTCCGATGGCCATGCCCCGGCATGCTTCAGTTCAGGATATTCAGGATGCCGTCCAGGCCCACAAAGTTCAGCGCCACGTCGGCTTGCGAGCGCACCACGGGCTTGGCGCGGAAAGCCACGGACAGGCCGGCGATGCCCATCATCTTCAAGTCGTTGGCGCCGTCGCCCATGACGATGGCCTCGGACGGCGAAATGCCCAGCTCCGCGCACACGCGCTCCACGGTGCGCTGCTTTTCCTCGGCGTCGACGATGCCCCCTAACACTTTGCCCGTCAGCTTGCCGTCGACGATTTCCAGCTCGTTCGCGTGCGTGTAGTCGAGGCCCAGGCGCTCCTTCAGGCGCTGCGTGAAGAAGGTAAAGCCGCCCGATACCAGCAGGGTCTTCAGGCCGGCCTTCTGCACGGCCGCCAGCATCTTCTCGGCACCGAGCGACAGTTTTAACCGTTCATCGTAGACGCGCTGCAGGGCCGATGCATCGAGGCCTTCGAGCAGGGCCACGCGCTGCTTCAGGCTGGCCGCGAAATCGAGTTCGCCGCGCATGGCCGCTTCCGTGATGGCCGCCACTTGCGGTTTGAGGCCTTGCATGTCGGCGATTTCATCGATGCACTCGATGGTGATCAGGGTCGAATCCATGTCCATCGCCACGAGCTTGAATTCACTGAGGTCGCGCTGGCCCATCATGTAGGTGGCGTCCAGCTGCGCCGCGTGGGCCGCCACCTCGATGGTGGGGCGCAGCGCGGGCGAGTAGGCGATCTTTTCGCAGCGCACGGCGTTCGGCCCCAGGCGCGTGATGGACGTGGGCGCGGCCAGCGCGGCGATGCGTTCGAGCCTGGCCATGTCGCCGTCCTGGCCCTGCAGGATCAGATTCATGGTGATGGAAGTGGTATTGGTCATGGGTCAGTCCTGCATGGATTATCGAAATGGTCTACACCGTCAATTGCTTGATGGTGGTCTTGATCTGCGTCACGCGCGCGGCCAGGTCCGGCATGGCGGCCGTGATCTTCAGCTTGTCTTGGCCGTGCAGCTTGATGTGGCGGTTTTTCTGGATCAGGCCGATGATGCGCATCGGGTCGATGGGCGGCTTGGCCATGAATTGCAGGGTGGCCGCCTCGCCGTGCACGTCGATCTTGACGATGCCCACGGTCTTGGCGGCGATGCGCAGGCGGTGCGTCTCGACCAGCGCCTTGACGGCGTCGGGCAGCTTGCCGAAGCGGTCGATCAGCTCTTCCTGGATGTCGTCGATCTTTTCCTGCGTGGCGCAGTTGGCCAGGCGCTTGTAGATCGACAGGCGTTCGTGCACGTCGCCGCAGAAATCGGCGGGCAGCAGTGCCGGCACGTGCAGGTTGATCTCCGTCGTCGAGGCCAGCGGCGCGGCCAGGTCCGGCTCCTTGCCCGCCTTCAGCGAGCGCACGGCCTCGTTGAGCATGTCCGAATACAGCTGGAAGCCGATCTCCGTCATCTCGCCCGACTGGCTTTCGCCCAGCACCTCGCCGGCGCCGCGGATTTCCAGGTCGTGCATGGCCAGGTAGAAGCCGCTGCCCAGTTCTTCCATCTGCTGGATGGCGTCCAGGCGGCGCTGCGCCAGCTTGGACAGGCCCTGCACGTCGTGCACCAGCAGGTAGGCGTAGGCCTGGTGATGCGAGCGGCCCACGCGGCCGCGCAGCTGGTGCAGCTGCGCCAGGCCGAACTTGTCGGCGCGGTGCATGATGATGGTGTTCGCCGTCGGCACGTCGATGCCCGTCTCGATGATGGTCGTGCACAGCAGGATGTTGAAGCGCTGGGCGACGAAGTCGCGCATGACCTTTTCCAGGTCGCGCTCGTGCATCTGGCCGTGCGCCACGGCGATGCGCGCCTCGGGCAGCAGTTCCGTCAGCATGGCCAGGCGGTTCTGGATGGTTTCCACCTCGTTGTGCAGGAAGTAGATCTGGCCGCCTCGTTTGAGTTCGCGCAAGCAGGCTTCGCGGATGATGGCTTCGCCCTCGCTGCGCACGAACGTCTTGATGGCCAGGCGCTTTTGCGGCGCCGTGGCGATGATGGAAAAGTCGCGCAAGCCTTCCAGCGCCATGCCCAGGGTGCGCGGGATCGGCGTGGCCGTCAGGGTCAGCACGTCCACTTCCGCGCGCAGGGCCTTCAGGGCTTCCTTCTGCCGCACGCCGAACCTGTGTTCTTCGTCAATGATGACCAGGCCCAGGCGGGTAAACTTCACGTCGTCGGACAGCAGTTTATGTGTGCCGATGACGATGTCGATGGTGCCGTCGGCCATGCCCTTGAATGCCTGCGTGATCTCCTTGCCGGTGCGAAAGCGCGACAATTCCGCGATGCGCACGGGCCAGTCGGCGAAGCGGTCGGCGAAGGTTTGCGCGTGCTGCTCGGCCAGCAGGGTGGTGGGCGCCAGGATGGCCACCTGCTTGCCGCCCATGACGGCGATGAAGGCGGCGCGCAAGGCCACTTCCGTCTTGCCGAAGCCGACGTCGCCGCACACGAGGCGGTCCATCGGTTTGCCGGAGGTCATGTCCTTGATGACGTTGTTAATGGCCTCGGCCTGGTCCGGCGTCTCGTCGAAGCCGAAGCTGTCGGCGAAGCGCTGGTAGTCGTGCGCGGAGAATTCGAAGGAATGGCCCTGGCGCAGGGCGCGGCGGGCGTACAGGTTGAGCAGCTCGGCGGCCGTGTCGCGCACCTGTTCGGCCGCGCGTTTCTTGGCTTTTTCCCACTGGCCCGAGCCGAGCGAGTGCAGCGGCGCGTCTTCCGGCGAGGCGCCCGAATAGCGGGAAATGACGTGCAGCTGCGACACGGGCACGTACAGTTTCGTGTCCTTCGCGTATTCGAGGTGCAAAAATTCCGTCTCGCCTTCGCCCAGGTCCATGCTGGTCAGGCCCATGTAGCGCCCGATGCCATGGTTGATGTGCACCACGGGGTCGCCGATCTTCAGCTCGGACAGGTCGCGCACCATCGACTCGACCTGCGTCACGCCTTCCTGTTTCTTGGTGCCGACCCTGCGGCCGGAACCGGCATACAGCTCCGTCTCCGTGATGAAGGATAAATTGCCGTCCGGCGTGAACAGCTCGAAGCCCGCATGCAGCGGCGCCACGCCCAGCATCAGCTTGGCGCTTGATTGCAGGAAGCCGTCGCAACCTTCCACGGGCGTCAGGTGCAGGTCGTATTCGCTGAAGTACTGCTGCAGGGTTTCGCGGCGGCCGTTGGTTTCTGCGCAGATCATCACGCGGCGGCCCGCTTGCAGCAGGTAGCTGCGCAGGTTGGCCAGCGGGTCGTCGGCGCGGCGGTTGACGGCGATGTTCGGAATCGGCGCCGACAGTTCGGACGCCAGCGCATCGTTCGATTTCGCGATCGCCAGGCGCGGGTAGGGCTTGGCCAGGCCGAAGAACTGCTCGTCCGACAGGAACAGCGTTTCGGGCGGCAGGATAGGCCGCTCGCGGTCGGCTTTCAAAAAGCGGTAGCGCGACTGCGTGTCGGTCCAGAAGCGCCCGATGGCGGCGTCGATCTCGCCCACCAGGGCCAGCGAGGCGTCGGGCGGCAGGTAGTCGAACAGGGTGGCCGTCTGCTCGAAGAACAGGGGCAGATAATATTCGATGCCGGCCGAGGCGATGCCGCTGCTGATGTCCTTGTAGACCACGGAGCGCGACGGGTCGCCCTCGAACTGTTCGCGCCAGCGGTTGCGGAAGGTGGTGCGCGCTGCTTCGTCCATGGGGAATTCGCGCCCCGGCAGCAGCCGCACTTCGTGCACCGGATACAGCGAGCGCTGGGTGTCGGCGTCGAAGGTGCGGATGGTCTCGATGGTGTCGCCGAACAGGTCGAGGCGGTAGGGCAGGCTTGATCCCATGGGGAACAGGTCGAGCAGGCCGCCGCGCACCGAGTATTCGCCCGGCGACATCACTTGCGAAACGTGGCTGTAACCGGCCAGGGTCAGCTGCGACTTCAATCGCGCCTCGTCGAGCTTTTCGCCCTTCTTGAAGAAGAAGGTGTAGGCAGCCAGGAAGGACGGCGGCGCCAGGCGCACCAGCGCCGTGGTGGCCGGCACGATCAGCACGTCGCACTGGCGCGTCTGGATTTCGTGCAGGGTGGCCAGGCGCTCGGAGACCAGGTCCTGGTGCGGCGAAAAGGCGTCGTAGGGCAGGGTTTCCCAGTCCGGCAGCAGATGGCAGCGCAGTTCCTTGCCGCCGAACCAGGGGATTTCGTCGAGCAGGCGCTGGCCGTCGCTGGCCTGCGCCACCACCACGGCCAGCATCTGGCCCCGCGCTTTCAGTGCCAGCGCGGCCAGCGCCAGGGCGTAGGCGTCGGATGAACCATACAGGGCGGGCAGCGCATAGCGGTTGCCGGGCTTGGGGAGGGCTTTTGTTAAGTCTAAGGACATGCAGGCGATGACACTAGTGGCAGAGGCAGTTGAGTGGAACAGCAGTGGTGCGCGCCGCGCCGCCGGTGACGGCGCTGACAGGCACGATTATAGACCATCGCCCTTATCTCCGCGCTTGAGAAAACCGTCGCGGGCGGCGCTGGCTGGCTGGCGGGCGCGCCGCGCAGCCGGCCTTATCCCGCGCGCACATTGGCGATACCGAACGGCACATGCACCATCGGTATCGTGCCGCCCGCCGATTTCAGGTGGCTCAGCTGGTCGTCGAAGAAGATATGCGGCTTGAACACGGCCAGCACGCGCGACTTGTCCATGCCGCCGAGGAAAAACGTCTCGTCGGCCGCCACGCCCCAGCTTTTCAGGGTCGTCACCACGCGCTCGTGCGAGGGGGCGTTGCGCGCCGTGATGATGGCGATGCGCAGGATCTTGCGGTAGCCGGGGTCGCGCCGCTGGGCCTTTTCCTCCAGGCGCTGCATGGCGGCCAGCTTCTGGAACAGGCCGGCCAGCGGTCCGGGACGGTGGGGCGTGCCCACGTTCAGGGTTTCATGGGCGTGGAATTCATCGACGTCGTTGTTGCGCTTGAAGACGGTTTCCGCCTCGTCGTCGGCGATCACGCCGTCGAAGTCGAAGGCCACGCGCAGTTCTTCGTCGCTTTCATCGTCTTCCGTGCGCGATGGCAGCACGAGGCCGGCCGGATAGTCGCAGGCGAGGGCGCTGCGCACGTCGTCCTCGTTCGCGCTGAGAAACAGCGAGGCGTTGAAGGCGGGCAGGTAGGGATAGGGCGGCTTGCCCGTCATGAAGGCGGCGCGGGAAATATCCAGGCCGTAGTGAGCGATCGAGTGCATGACGCGCAAGCCCGTTTCCGGCGAATTGCGCGAAAACAGCACCACTTCCACGGGCGACTGGCGCGGATAGTGCTTGTTGATGGCGAGGAAACGGCGGATGAAGGGGAAGGCCACGCCGCGCGGCAGCACCGTATCGATGTGGGCTTCCTGGTACTTGCGGTATTCCTCGGGGCCGCTGTCGAGGTAGACCTGGTGCGATTCGGACAGGTCGAACAGCGCGCTGGACGCGACGCCGATCACCAGTTTGTGTTCGATAGGATAAGCCATGGTGTGCCTGTTGTTTGCTTGTTGACCATCTTATACGACTATTAACTGCATAGCCAATAGGGCCGCCGGGCAAATATCTGCACCAAACGGGTGCAATGCGGGGACGAGGGGCCTTGGCCGCAGGCCGTTTTACAACGGCTGCGCGGGGAAAGAAATAAATCTTGTTTTGTATCAAGTATGTATCAGTCAGAAAGATCTTTTTCCTCTATGCTGCTTAATATGAAATCTCGCCAATTGTAACGAAGCGTACGCCCCAGCCCCGCCGCCTTTATGCAAGTGCTTGCCGTTTTACCCGAACATGCCAGCCTCAACCTCGCCAGCAGTCGTCGTACTTTATAAGGGACCTAGCCATGTTTAAGAATTTACTGATCAAATGGAAGCTGGCGACGCTCGTCGCCGTGATGATGGCGGCCCTGCTGGTGGTCGGCCTCTGCGGCTACACGGGCATCGCCAGCGTGGGCAACGCCGTCAACGAGATCGGCGTCGTGCGCCTGCCGTCCATCCAGGGCCTGATGATGATGAACGAGGGCCAGACGGCCGTCGCCGCCGCCACCCTGACGGCGGCCATCTATGAAAACAATTACCAGTCGCAGGACAAGTTCGCCGAGGCGCTGCAGCTGCGCACCAAGGCCTGGAGCAATATCGAGGCGGGCCGCAAGCTGTACGAGCCGCTGCCGCAAACCCCCGAGGAAGCCGTGCTGTGGAAGCGCTTCCTGGAGGAGTGGACGGCCTGGAAGGCCGACGATGACAAGGTGCGCGCCATCCTGCGCCAGCTGGCCGACAACCGCGACGAGCAGCGGCAGAAGGAGCTGTTCGTCGCTTTCTACAAGCAGTACCAGGGTACGCGCAGCCTGTTCGGCAAGGCCGAGGCCACGCTCAACGAGATCATCCAGCTCAATAACGGCGTGGCCGAGGCCAGCGTGAAGGATGGCGGCGCGGCCGTGGTGCGCTCGGAAAGCCTGATGCTGATCCTGGCGCTGCTGGCGGCGGCCCTGGGCATCGCCTGCGCCGCCTACATCACGCGGGCCATCACGCAGCCGATCAATTCGGCCGTGAAAGTGGCGCAGACGGTGGCCTCGGGCGACCTGACCAGCCACATCGAGGTGCACACGACGGAAGAAACGGGCCAGCTGCTGCAGGCGCTGAAGGACATGAATTCCAGCCTGGTGAACATCGTCGGCCAGGTGCGCGGCGGCACGGAGACGATCGCCACGGCGTCGTCGCAGATCGCCAGCGGCAACCTGGACCTGTCCTCGCGCACGGAAGAGCAGGCCAGCTCGCTGGAAGAGACGGCATCGTCGATGGAAGAGCTGACGTCGACCGTGCGGCAGAATGCCGACAACGCCCAGCAGGCGAACCAGCTGGCGCGCAGCGCCTCGGGCGTGGCCGTGAAGGGCGGCGCCGTGGTGGACAAGGTGGTGCAGACCATGGACGCCATCAACGATTCCTCGCGCAAGATCGTCGACATCATTTCCGTCATCGACGGCATCGCCTTCCAGACCAACATCCTGGCCCTGAATGCGGCCGTGGAAGCGGCGCGCGCGGGCGAACAGGGGCGCGGCTTCGCCGTCGTGGCGACGGAGGTGCGCAATCTGGCGCAGCGTTCCGCCGCCGCCGCGAAAGAAATCAAGACCCTGATCGGCGACTCCGTTCTGGCCGTCGACGCGGGCAGCAAGCTGGTGATGGAAGCGGGCAGCACGATGGCCGACATCGTCGCCAGCGTGCAGCGCGTGACGGACATCATGGCGGAAATCAGCCTGGCGACGCAGGAGCAAAGCTCGGGCATCGACCAGATCAACCAGGCCATCGGCCAGATGGACCAGGTGACCCAGCAAAATGCGGCCCTGGTGGAGGAGGCGGCCGCCGCGGCCGAATCCCTGCAGGAGCAATCGGGCCAGCTGGCCCAGGTGGTCAGCGTGTTCAAGCTCGATGGCGCGCCGGCGGTGCATGCCGCGGCCGCCAGCCGGCCGCGTGCGGCGGCGCCCGTGCGCGCGGCGCCACCTGCCAGGACGCGGCCCGTGCTGCGCGCCGTGCCGTCCACGCGCAACAGTGCGCCGCGCGCAGACGAGTGGGAAGTATTCTGACGTCCTGACGCGAGGGCGGCGGCCCCGCCGCCCTCCGCCCGGCCGCTGCGCGGCCATCGCCCATGGCACCCCGTGCCCTGCTGCGGTTTCTACTTACCAAAAAAACAGTGTTATAAGAATAGCTGTTTTGCCATCTAAGCAAATCTTTGCAAAACTTAACGCGACATTGCCTGTGAGATAACTCACACTGCCTGACGTAGCAACCCAAGCTCCCGCCTCTGCCTTGTCCAGGCTGACCCCTCCGCCCGCTGCGCCCGGCCTTCCATGGCCGCTGGCGGCGCCAGCCATTGCCGTCAGCCCTGCAGGCGGGCCTGGCGCGATGACCGATGCACCATACTGAAGGATGCGAATGAAGATGGCGAATATGAATATCGGGACCCGCTTGCGCTGGTCCTTTGCCTTGTTGACTCTGCTGTTGCTGGGCACTGCCGCGCTGGGTATGCTGCGCCTGGCCAGCCTGGAATTGCGCATGCGCGACGTGATCGAGGATAAATATCCGAAGACCGTGCTGGCCAACGACATCATCAAGAATGTCAACGTCATCGCGCGTTCCTCGCGCAACCTGCTGCTGATGACGGAGCCGCAGCAGCTGGCGCAGGAGCGCGACACCATCGCCAGGGCGGGCGCGGACACGGAACAGCGCCTGGCGCAGCTCGAACGCATCGTGCTGTCGCAGCAGGGCCGCGCCCTGATGGCGGCCGTGACGCAGGCGCGCGCCACCTTCAACGACGGCCGCGACAAGGTGCTGGCGCTGCTCGACGCCGATGCGCGCGACGAGGCGGCGGCCCTGCTGCTGGGCGCCGTGCGCAACGACCAGCTGCGCTACATGGCGGCGCTGGAAACCCTGATCACGCACCAGCACGACCGCATGGAGGAGGCGGGCGCCGAGGTGCGCGCGGAGTACGTGTCGGCGCGCACCATGATGCTGGCGCTGAGCGCGCTGGCCATCGTCTTTTCGCTGGTGACGGCCTGGCTGGTCACGCGCAGCATCGTCGCGCCCCTGCAGCATGCGCTGGGGGTGGCGCAGACGGTGGCCGCCGGCGACCTGACGTCGCGCTTCGGCCGCCACGGGCGGGACGAGACGGGCAGGCTGCTCGACGCGCTGGCCATCATGAACGGCAACCTGCTCGATATCGTGCAGCGCGTGCGCAGCGGCACGGACACCATCGCCACGGCGTCGACGCAGATCGCGGCCGGCAACGTCGACCTGTCGGCGCGCACGGAAGAACAAGCCAGCTCCCTCGAACAGACGGCGTCGGCCATGGAGGAACTCACTTCGACCGTGCAGCAGAACGCGGACAATGCCCGCCACGCCAGCGCGCTGGCCATCGAGGCGGCCAGGATCGCCGGCGACGGCGGCAAGGCCGTGGGGCAGGTGATCCACACCATGGACGCCATCAGCGCCTCGTCGGCGCAGATCGCCGACATCATCGGCGTGATCGACATGCTGGCCTTCCAGACCAACATCCTGGCCCTGAACGCGGCCGTGGAAGCGGCGCGCGCGGGCGAGCAGGGGCGCGGCTTCGCCGTTGTGGCCACGGAAGTGCGCAGCCTGGCGCAGCGCAGCGCCGCCGCCGCGCGCGATATCCGCGCGCTGATCGCCAACTCGACGCAGCAGGTGGACGCGGGCGCGGCGCTGGTGGCGCAAGCCGGCGCCACCATGCAGGAAGTGGTGGCGGCCGTGGGGCGGGTCAGCCGTATGGTCGCCGACATCACGGCGGCCAGCGCCGAGCAAAGCACGGGCATCGGCCAGATCAGCCAGGCCGTGGTGCAGATGGACGAAGTGACGCAGCAGAATGCGGCGCTGGTGGAAGAAGCGGCGGCCGCCTCGCAGTCGCTCGAGGGCGAGGCGGAAAACCTGCTGCAGGTGGTCAGCGTGTTCCGCCTGCATCCGGCCCCGCCGGCCCTGGCGGGCCGTCCTGCGCCGGCCGTGCCGCGCCTGACCGCGTAGTGGTCTGAGTGGAGCAGCCTGTCACGGGAGAGCGCCGGCCTGTTGCCGCGCGGCGCTGGCTGGACGCTGCCTGGCACGGCAACGCGGCCAGCACGGCCTTGTGCGCCGTGCTGGCCGCCTGCCTGCTGCTGTGCATCTGGGGTTATACGGCCGTGCGCCTCGACGACGAGGCGCAGCAGGCGCTCGAGCGCGCCCGCATCGAGAACCGCGACGTCGCCTCGATCCTGGCCGCGCAGCTCGACGATGCCCTCGCGTCCCTGCCCGCGCTGCCCGCCGACCTGGCGTACTTCCTGCGTCCCTATCGCGAGATCAGCCGCAAGGCGCATGGCCGCATCGAGATCGCCGGCGCCGGCAAGGGCGTGCTGGCCGCGCTGCAGGACGGCTTGCCGGCCGGCGGCCAGGCGCATGCGGACGACGCCTGCCTGCTCGAGGTGCGCACCTTGCTGCGCCATGGCCTGCAGGTGCGGGTCAGCCAGGACCGCGCGCGCGTGCTGGCGCAGCTCGATGCCCTGCGCTGGCGCCTGCTGTCGCAGGCGGCGCTGGTGTCGCTGGCCGTGCTGTCGCTGGGCGGCGCCGTCGTGTGGGCGGCGCGGCGGCGGCTGCGCGCGCAGCGGCGCCAGGCGGAGGGCGCGCACATCACCCTGAGCCTGCAGCTGGCGCGCGAAAGGAACCGCGCCGACCTGCTGGCCACCCGCGACGAATTGACGGGCGTGGCCAACCGGCGCCGCTTCTACGACGGCGCCAGCGGCAAGCTGCTGCAGGCGCGCCACAGCCGCAACCACTATGCGCTGCTGCTGGTCGGCATGGACCGTTTCAAGCAGGTCAACGAGCGCCTGGGCCACCTGGCCGGCGACGCCCTGCTGCAGGAGGCGGCACGGCGCTTGCGCCATGCGCTGCGCGAAGGCGACCTGCTGGCGCGTTTCGGCGGCGACGAATTCGTGCTGCTGCTGTGCGAAGTAGCCAGCGAGGAGCGCCTGGCGGCCGTCGCCGGCAGCGTGCTCGACGCGCTGCGCCAGCCATTCGCGCCGCCCGCCGGCGCGGCCATTCTGGCCACGGCCAGCATCGGCATCGCCATGTATCCGCGCGACGGGCAAAGCGTGGACGCCTTGCTGTCGAGCGCGGGCAGCGCCATGCACGGCGCCAAGGCGGCGCGCGACAGCTTCCGCTTCTACGACATGGCCCTGAACCTGTCGTCGGCGCGCAGCCTGGAGCTGCAGGGGCGCTTCGAGCTGGCCATGCGGGAGGACGAATTCTGCCTGCATTACCAGGGCAAGTTCGACACGGCGCGCCGGCACATCGTCGGCCTGGAGGCGCTGCTGCGCTGGGATCACCCGCATCACGGCCTGATCTTCCCGAACGAATTCATCGGCCTGGCGGAGGAAACGCAGGCCATCCTCGCGCTGGGCAACTGGACCATCGCCGCCGCCTGCCGCCAGCTGGCGCAGTGGCGCGTGGCAGGCTTGCCGCTGGTGCCCGTGGCGATCAACGTCTCGGCCAAGCAGCTGCGCGACCCGCAGTTGCTCGACACCGTCACGCGCTGCCTGCGCACCTACGCGCTGTCGCCGGCGCTGCTGGAGCTGGAAGTGACGGAAAGCTGCTTCATCGACGACATATCGCAAGCCAAGGAGGTGCTGATGCGCCTGCGCGCGCTGGGCGTGGCCATTTCGCTCGATGACTACGGCACCGGCTATTCGGGCTTGAGCCATATCAAGATGCTGCCGATCCACACCTTGAAGATCGACCGCTCCTTCATCCGCGACATCGCCATCGACCGGAATGACGCCATGATCGTCGCCTCGACCATCGAGCTGGCGCGCGGACTGGGCCTGCTGGTGGTGGCCGAAGGCGTGGAGAGCGGCGAGCAGCTGGAGCGGCTGCGCCGCCTGGGCTGCCAGCAGGTGCAGGGTTTTTACCTGCACCGCCCGGCGCCGGCGCCCGCCATCGCCGCGCTGCTGGCCGGCGCCCGTCCCGCGCTGGCGCCCGCCATGTGAGCGGGCTTTGTAACAGGATGCATACATGAGGCCATGCGGGCTGGCGCCGATGCTCAGTAGAATACTGCCACTGCACGCCGTTTGCTTTCACACTTTCCCCATGCAACAACTATGAACAGCCCCATTCCGGCCTTTGTCTTCGGCCCGTTTCGCCTATTGCCGCTCGAGCGCCTGCTGTTCGATGGCGAGCGCGCGCTGCGCCTGGGGAGCCGCGCCATGGACCTGCTGCTGGCGTTGCTGGAGCGGGCCGGCGAGATCGTCGACAAGAATGAGCTGCTGGCCATCGTCTGGCCCAACGCCGTCGTCGACGATGCGACCTTGCGCGTGCACCTGGCCGCGCTGCGCAAGGTGCTCGGCGATGGCCGCGACGGCCAGCGCTACATCACCACCATCCCGGGGCGCGGCTATGGCTTCCTGGCGCCCCTGTCGTACACGGGCCAGGCGGCGGCCGCCGGCCCGCCCGGCCCCGAGCCGCAGCACAACCTGCCGGTCCTGCTGACGCGCATGATCGGCCGCGCCGAAACGGTGCAGGCGATGGCCAACCAGCTGCTGCAATTGCGCCTGCTGTGCGTCGTCGGCCCCGGCGGCATCGGCAAGACCACCGTGGCCGTGGCCCTGGCCACGCGCGTGCTGCGCCGCTATGCGGACGGCGTCTGCTTCGTCGACCTGGCGCCGCTGAGCGAGGGCCACCTGGTGCCGCTGGCGCTGGCCACGGCGCTGGGCGTGGCCGTGCCGGCCGGCGACTCCATGCCCGGCCTGCTGGCGTACCTGCGCCAGCGCCACATGCTGATCGTCCTGGATAACTGCGAGCACGTGATCGGCGCGGCCGCCGCGCTGGCCGACGCGCTGCTCAGGGGCGCGCCGCTGCTGCACCTGCTGGCCACCAGCCGCGAGCCGCTGCGCATCACCAGCGAGCACCTGCAGCGCCTGCCCGCGCTGGGCCTGCCGCCGGCCGACGTCGTGCCCGACGCGCAGGCGGCCCGCCATTTCGCCGCCGTGCAGCTGTTCTGCGAGCGCTGCGCGGCCGTGGACGACGCTTTCGCGCTCGCCGACGCCGACGTGCCCGTGGTGGCGGAAATCTGCCGCCGTCTCGATGGCATCCCGCTGGCGCTGGAACTGGCGGCCGGGCGCATCGGCCATTTCGGCATCCATGAACTGCGGCGCCAGCTGGACGACCGTTTTCGCCTGCTCACGCGCGGCCCGCGCAACGTGCCGCTGCGCCACCAGACCCTGCGCGCCACGCTGGACTGGAGCTACGGCCTGCTCGACGCGGACGAGCGCGCGGTGCTGCAGGTGCTGAGCGTGTTCAGGAGCCGCTTTCGCATGGAGTCCGCCGCCGCCGTCGCCGGCCATGACGTGTTCGACACGGTGGCCGACCTGGCCGCCAAGTCCCTCGTCAGCATCGAGTTTTGCTGCGAGCACGTGTATTACCGGCTGCTGGAAACGACGCGCGCCTACGCGGCCACGCAGCTGCAGGCCAGCGGGCAGGGCGACGCCGTGTTCCTGCGCCATGCGCGCCATTGCCAGGCGCTGGCCGAACGCATCGCCGCGGACTGGGAGCGCATGTCGTTCGCCAGCTGGAGCGCCTGCTACGGCCGTCACGTGGACGACCTGCGCGCTGCCATCGACTGGGCCTTTGGCGAGGCGGCCGACGCGGCGCTGGGCATCGCCCTGACACTGGCGGCGCAGACCCTGTTCTACCAGCTGTCGCTGATGGACGAGTACCGCGTGCGCGTGGAACGGGCGCTGGAGCAGATGGCGCTGCATGCCATCGTCGACGCGGACAGCGAAATGCAGCTGCACGCCTCGCTGGCGCACCTGCTGATGCACACGCAGGGCGTGAGCGGCGCCATGCTGCTGTCGTTCCGGCACGGCTATGGGCTGGCCATGCGCTCGGACGATACGGCGCGGCGCGCCGAAGCCATCTGCGGCATGTGGATCTGCAGCATGGCGCTGGCCGATTTCACCGGCGCCGGCACCTATGTGGCCCAGCTTGGCGAGTTGTGCCTGGCCAGCGGCAGCACGGCGATGCAACTGGTGCAGGCGCGCATGCGCTCGGCCGGCGAGCACCTGCAGGGGCGCCATGCGGAATCGGCGGCGCTGGCGCGCATGGTGCTCGCGCATCCCGACGGCGCGGTCCAGCTGACCTTCAACAATGCCTTGCTGGCCGATCACCAGGTGTGCTTGCGCGGCAACCTGTCACGCTGCCTGTGGCTGCTGGGACGTCCCGACGATGCGCTGCACATCGCGCGCGAAGCGGTGATGCTGGGCTTCGAGCACAATGGCGCCTCGCTGTGCGTGGCACTGGCCTTCAGCGCCATTCCCGTGGCCCTGTGGTGCGGCCAGCGCAGCCTGGCGAGTGCCTGGAACTGCCTGCTGCGCGAGCATGCGGCCCGCTACGGCCTGCTGTACTGGAGCGCCTGGGGCGCCGGTTACCAGCACCTGCTCGACGCGGGGGAGTCGATGGCCGATTTTTCCTGGCCGACGGTGCGCAACTGGCCGCTGCAGATCGATGTCATGGCGACCCTGCACGACGCCGCCGCCGATACGCAGGCGGTGCAGCGCGCGCGCACGGGCCTGGCGCCGTGGAGCATGCCCGAAGTGCTGCGCCGCGCCGCGCACCGCCGCTGGCGCGCCTTGGCCGTGGATGACGGCGCGGGCCTGCGGGAAGTCGAGGCGCAGCTGGAGGAAGCGCTGGCGCTGGCGCGCGCGCAGCAGGCGCCGGGCTGGGAGCTGCGCTGCGCCACCAGCCTGGCGGCCTTGCTGCACGCGCAGGAGCGCAGCGGCGAGGCGCGGGCCTTGCTGGCGCCCGTGCATGCGGGCTTTGCACAGGGGCAGGGCAGCGCCGACGTGCTGGCGGCGGCGGCGCTGCTGGCGCAGCTGGCGTAGGCCTTACTCGTAGGCGCCCAGGCGGCGCTGCTCCTCGGGCGTGAAGCTGGCGTCGCGCAGCTGCCGCAGGGCCGCCGCATCCTGCGCGCCGCCGGGCAGGCCGGCTTTCTGCGTCTGGTACGCGATGATGCGCTGCTGCCATCGCGATTCCTCGCGGTCCAGTTCCGCCAGGCGCGCCGCCGCTTCGGGCGTGAAGGTGCTGGCGCGCAGGCGGTAGACTTCATTCTCGCCGCCGCCCTGCGCGCGCAGCGCCCGCACCGAGGCATCGAGCTGTGCCACTTTCACCGGCGCGTCGCGCGCGGCGCGCTGGGCCGGCGACAGCTGCTGGTCCAGCGCCGCCAGCCTGGCCTGGCGCTGCGCCTCGTCGAGCGCGGTGTCGCCCAATATCGCCATGCGCGCCACGGCATCGTCGTCGTAGGCGTCGCTGGCGCCGAACAGGCCCGCGCTTTCTTCCGCCGTAAAGTAATTGCCGCGCAGTGCGCGCATGGCTTGCAGCCGGGCGCGCGCCGCTGCGGCGGCATCGGCCTGCGGGGGCAGGGCCTGTTCCGCGCCGGCCAGCGCCTGCTTGTAGGCCAGATACGCCCCCAGCAGGCGCTTCGCTTCGCGCGCTGGCGCGGGCGCCAGGCGCCTGTCCAGTTCCGCCTCGATCTGGCTGCGGATGGCGGCCAGCGGCTTTTCGCCCAGGCCCGCCAGGTAGTAGTCGAACAGGTGGCCCAGTTCCGCGTCGACCACCAGCTTGTCGCCGGCGGCCACCGTCACGTTGCCGTCCGGCCGCGTGCCTTCCATCGAGCGCACGAACGCGAACAGGTCAGGTTCCGCCTTTTCCGGCGGCGGGGCCGGCGGCTCGCCCGGGCGCAGCGCCAGGTACAGGGCCAGCGCCGCCACGGCCGCGCCGCCCGCCATCTTCCATTTCGCGTGCATGCACTACTCCTTACAGTCCCAGGCCTTGCAGGCGGTTGGCCTGCTGGCGGAAGACGGTGACGGGGTTCGTCTCGAACAGGTTGACGATGCCGACGAACTGGTTGACTTCATCGAGGTGGTTCATGGCGTAGTCGTCGCGGATCACCTTGCCCAGGTGGCTGGAGCAGCTGCTCACCAGGCCATCGTTCTTCGCGCCGCCGAAGGCCAGGCTGATGGTGGCCAGCAGCGGGTCGCCCACGTCGAGCACGTTCGTGTACGGCTGCGCGCCGCTCCAGGAAAAATAGTACACGCCTTGCTCCTGGTAGGCGCCTTCGCCGCAGGCGCTGGCCGGCACGCCTTGCGGGTGGCGGCTGTTGAAGGCCAGTGAGCCGGCCGTGGACAGCGACGCCAGCGAGGCGCCCGCGTTTTGCGGCAAGCCCTTGTTGCCGGACAAAATGCCGATCAGGGAGGCGAGGGCATTGCCCAGCGCGCCGCTGGTGCTGGGGGCGGCGCCGACGAGGATGTCGGCGACCTTCGAACCCTTGTTGACGCCGGCCACGCTGGTGACGGAAGCCACCAGGTCGGGCCGCACGGAAGCGACATAGCGGGCCGTGGGGCCGCCATGGCTATGGCCGATCAGGTTGACCTTGGCCGCGCCCGTGGCGGCGAGGATTTGCCGCACCTGCGACAGCAGCTGCTCGCCGCGCACTTCCGTGCTGTTGGCGGCCGAGACGGTGGTCACGTAGACTTGCGCGCCGCCGCTGCGCAGGGCGTCGGGGATGCCGTAGAAGTATTCGACGGGACCGAGCTTGTCGAAGCCGAACAGGCCGTGCACGAGCACGATCGGGTACTTCGTTTGCGTATAGCCGGCGGCGCCGGCGCTGCCGGGCAGGATGGCGAGGGCGAGCAGCAGGGTGGAAAGCAGTTGCCAGAAGCGAGTCTTCATTTTGTCTCCGTTATTTTAATATAGTGGAAATGTCGATGCTGTAGCGATGATCCGCGCGCCTGCCGTACATTCTATCGATGCATTAAATATAGCGAGCGCTCGGTTTTTGAAATGTAGCACTGCTGGAGGTAAATTGCATGGGAATTGCATGATGCAGCGCAATAACTTTGCGCATGGGTCGTTGCTTATACGCCCATTGCATAGTTGAAAAGTAAAATAGCGGTTTTCCTGCGCTATAATCGCCCCGAAATCCGCCGTCCCACCGTCTTGCGGCGCCGTCCAGGCGCTGTAATTACACCGCTCATAACCGTTACTTGGGAATGCACTTGTCGACCCATTTTAATTTTGAACAGTTTCAGCAGATGACGCCTTTAAATGGCGAAAATATCTGGGAATATATTCTTGACCGCCACGCGGAGCGCATCGGCGTCAAGCGCCGCAAGCCGGCACTGGAAAACCTCGAACGCATCTTCGTCGCCACCTTCCGCCTCGCCAATGACGTGGGCTTCCGCGCCATGAGCTTGCGCGACCTGTGCCGCGAGACGGGACTGTCGATGGGTGGCCTGTATGGCTACATCACCAGCAAGGACCAGTTGGCCGAGATGATCGAGGACGTGGTGCGCCACGCCACGCAAGCCTTGCCGCTGCTGTTTGCCGACGTGAAGTCGCCGCTGGACCGCCTCGAGGCGATGATACGCTCGTCGATCTACCTGTCCGAAGTGCTGCAGCCGTGGTTTTATTTCGTCTTCATGGATTCGCGCGTGCTGCAGGTGGAGCAGCGCAGCATGGCGAAAAATTCGGAATTGTATGTGCAGACCCTGATCGCCGCCACCATCGCCGAAATCGAACCGAAGCCGCAGGGCGCCCCGACCTTGCTGTCGGCTCACTGCCTGGCCCTGTTCCAGGACTGGTACGTGAAGCGCTGGAAGTACCGCGCGGCGAAGGTCCATGTCGACGATTTTGCCGACAGCGTGGTGCAGACGGTGCGCGGATACCTGAGCATGGTCAAGGCGCCGTAAAAACGCCGTCGAAAAAAAGCCAGGATCGCTCCTGGCTTTTTCACTAGTTGGTTTCCACCGGCACCGTCTCCGGTACTGCCGCCGGATCCGTCGGCGTCTCCGCTTCCATGTCCAGCGTCTTGACGCCGTTCATGTCGATGAATTCGTCGTACATCCATTCCCCGTCGACCTGGCTCAAGCCTGCCGGCACGGCGCGCGTCACCTGCGGGCGCGTGGAGAGCGCGGTGCGCATGTAGTCGATCCAGATCGGCATGGCCAGGGTGGCGCCGAATTCGCGTCCGCCCAGGGACTTGGGATCGTCATAGCCCATCCACGCCACGGCGACGATGCCGCCGCCGTAGCCGGCGAACCAGCCGTCGACGGCGTCGCTGGTGGTGCCCGTCTTGCCTGCGATGTCGCTGCGTCCCAGTTTCTTCGTCGCCGCCGCGCCCGTGCCCGTGCGCGCCACTTCGCGCAGCATGCTGTCCATGACGAAGGCGTTGCGCGGGTCCAGCGCCAGGGTCTTGTCGTCGTTGGGCGCGGGCGGCTTGGTCTGCATAAGCACCGCGCCCCTGGCGTCGACGATACGGTCGATCAGGTAGGGTTCCACCTGGTGGCCGCCATTGGCGAACAGGGCGTAGGCGCCCGCCATCTGCACGGGCGTGACGGAACCCGTGCCCAGCGCCATGGTCAGGTTGCTGGGCTGGCGCGCGGGATCGAAGCCGAATTTTTCCAGGAAGTCGTGCGTGTACGAGATGCCCAGCGCGCGCAGGATGCGCACCGAGGCCACGTTCTTCGACTGCGCCAGCGCATAGCGCATGGTGATGGGACCGTCGAACTTGAAATCGTCATTCTGCGGCGCCCAGACCTTGCCGCCCGCCTGCATTTCCAGGGGCACGTCATTGATCAGGGTGGCCGGCGAAAAGCCTTTTTCCAGCGCCGCCGAGTACACGAAGGGCTTCATGGCCGAACCGGGCTGGCGCCAGGCCTGCGTGACGTGGTTGAACTTTTGCAGGTTGTAATCGAAGCCGCCCACCATGGCATGGTAGGCGCCCGTGTCCGCGTCCAGCGAGACGAAGGCGGCGGCCACCAGCGGCACTTGCGTGATGGCCCAGCTGCCCTTCGCGTCCTGGCTGATGCGGATGACGGCGCCCGGGCGCAGCCTGATGCCGGCGCCTGCCTTGGCGGACAGCGCGGGGGCGGCGAAGCGCAGGCCGTCGCCCGTGATGGCCTTGGCGTCGCCGTCGCCCGTGTCGGCCAGCACCTTGCCGCTGGACACTTCCGTGACGACGGCGGCGATCAGGCCGTCGCTGTCCGGGCGTTTTTGCAGTGCAGCATCGATGGCGTCGTCGCGCTGCTCGGGGTCCGCCGGCAGGTCGATGAAGGTTTCCGGGCCGCGGTAGCCGTGGCGCTGGTCGTAGGCGATGACGTTGCGGCGCGTCGAGGCGTAGGCCGCATCCTGGTCCGCTTTCAGGATCGTCGTGTAGACGCTGATGCCCTTGGTGTAGCTGTCTTCCTTGTACTGGGCGTAGACGGCCTGGCGCGCCAGTTCGGCCACGTATTCGGCGTGCGTGTCGAAACCCTGCTTGCCGCGGCTGTTGATATGCAGCGGCTGCGCCAGCGCCTGCCGGTACTGGCCTTCGCTGATGTAATCGAGTTCGCGCATGCGCTTCAGGACCAGTTGCTGGCGCGCGTGCGCCTTTTTCGGATTGCTGATCGGGTTGTGGCGCGAGGGATTCTGCGGCAGGCCGGCCAGCATGGCCATTTCCGCGATCGACAGTTCGGACAGGGGCTTGCCGAAATACGTCTGCGCCGCGCTGCCGAAGCCGAACGAGCGCTGGCCCAGGTACATCTGGTTCATGTACAGCTCGAGGATCTGCTCTTTCGACAGGGCCGCCTCGATCTTCAGGGCCAGCATGATTTCATTGAGCTTGCGCGAGGCGACCTTTTCGCGCGTCAGGAAGAAGTTGCGCGCCACCTGCATGGTGATGGTGGAGCCGCCGCCGTGGCCGAAGCCGTGGCGCAGGTTCGACAGCACGGCGCCGCCGGCGCGCACGAAGTCGATGCCGTGGTGTTCGTAGAAGCGGCTGTCCTCGATGGCCAGCAGGGCTTTTTTCATCATGTCGGGCACTTGCGCGATGGGGATAAAATCGCGGTGTTCCTCGCCGAATTCGCCGATCAGCACATTGTCGGCCGTGTACACGCGCAGGGGAATCTTCGGCTGGTAATCGGTGATGACGTCCAGCTCGGGCAGGCGCGGACGCACGTACAGGAACAGGTAGGCGGCCAGCAGCACGGCGGCGGCCAGCGCGGCGCAGCCGGCGATGATGAAGCCGCGCACGGTGGCGCGGCGGGAAGGCCAGGGAAATCCGGTTCGTTTGGCAGTCAAGGCAGTCTCACATGAGCGTGCAGGGCACGGTGGCAGCGATTATAGACCAATGCGCCAGGCGCCCCGGCGTTGGCGGAGACGGGACCCAAGCATCGGGAGGGGCTGCAAAAAACCTTTTCATCGAAACGCGGCTGTGCGATAGTCACGGCTTCAAGAAAATAGCCCGGGCCTAAGTAACCCCCAATAAATTATTGTGATTTCTGACTTCCATAACCGGCGCTCTGCGGCGTTGCTCACTGCTAGCAGTGCTCGCACTGCGTCGCAGTGAGCGCCTTGCATAGCATCCGCTTCTGTTCGTCATAAATTCACACTAATTTCCCGAGGGTTACTTAGATCCGGGCTGTTTATTTTATAAAATTAAGGAATTGAGAATGGCAAAAGATGCAACACCGAGCGCCATGAAGCCGTATATTCCGGCCGACGCCAAATTGCCCGAAATGACCTTCCGCGCCCTGTTCATGGGCGTCATCCTGGGCATGGTCTTTGGCGCCTCCTCGCTGTACCTGGTGCTGAAAGTGGGTCTGACCGTCAGCGCCTCGATCCCCGTCGCCGTGATCGCCATCACCCTGTTCGGCCTGGCCAAGAAGGTGGGCGGCAAGGATTCGTCGATCCTGGAAAACAGCATCACGCAAACGGCCGGTTCGGCCGGCGAGTCGCTGGCCTTCGGCCTGGGCGTGACCATGCCCGCCATCCTGATCCTCGGCTTCGACCTGGAAATCTCCAGAGTCATGCTGGTCGGTATCCTCGGCGGCTTGCTGGGCATCCTGATGATGATCCCCATGCGCCGCACCATGATCGTCGACCAGCACAAGGAACTCAAATTCCCCGAAGGCACGGCGTGCGCCGAAGTGCTGAAGGCGGCCGCCACGGAAGAATCGCGCATCGCCGCCGGCGAAAGC
Organism: Janthinobacterium sp. GW821-FHT03C08; assembly: GCF_059420905.1. NCBI lineage: Bacteria > Pseudomonadati > Pseudomonadota > Betaproteobacteria > Burkholderiales > Oxalobacteraceae > Janthinobacterium > Janthinobacterium sp. GW821-FHT03C08. The sequence continues at coordinate 57,476 of NZ_JBWKUP010000025.1, forward strand.
ATCGAGAAGGATTCGGCCGCCGCGCTGGACGCCAAGCGCCGCGCCAAGATCATCTTCGGCGGCTTTGCCGTCGGCCTGCTGTACAAGGTGTTCAACATCTCGTTCAAGGGCTGGAAGGACACGCCGGGCGTGGAATTCGCCGCGCCGCTCAAGGGCGGCTCCATCGGCGCCGAGATTTCGCCGGAACTGCTGGGCGTGGGCTACATCATCGGCCCGCGCATCGCCGCCACCATGGCGGCCGGCGGCGTGCTGTCCTACCTGGTGCTGATCCCGATGATCAAGTTCTTCGGCGACAGCCTGACCACCGTGCTCTCGCCGGGCACCAAGTTGATCAGCGAAATGGGCGCCGACGACGTGCGCAGCGCCTACGTGCTGTACATCGGCGCGGGCGCCGTGGCCGCCGGCGGCCTCATTTCGCTGGTGCGCGCCATGCCCATGATCTGGCGCAGCCTGTCGGCCGGCCTGAAGGGCCTGGGCAAGGGCGTCAAGACGGCGTCCACCCTGCGCACCGACCAGGACATACCCCTGAAATGGGTGGTCATCGGCTGCCTGTCCATCATCGCCGTGATCACCTTCGCCACGCCGCTGCACATGAATTTCCTCGGCGCGCTGCTGATCCTTGTCTTCGGCTTCCTGTTCGCCACCGTGTCGTCGCGCCTGACGGGCGAAATCGGCTCCTCGTCGAACCCGATCTCCGGCATGGCCGTGGCCACCTTGCTGTTCACTTGCCTGATCTTCCTCATCATGGGCTGGACGGGCGGGCGTTACTATGTGACTGCCTTGTCGGTGGGCGCCATCGTGTGCATCGCCGCCAGCAATGCGGGCACCACCTCGCAAGACTTGAAAACGGGCTACCTGGTGGGCGCCACGCCGCGCCTGCAGCAGTACGCGATCCTGGCGGGGGCCTTGTCGTCGGCCCTGATCCTCGGCCCCATCCTGCTCAAGCTCAATGAGGCGAGCACCGTCTACGTGCCGGCAGCGCAAGTGGCGCCCGGCCTGACGGTCGATGCGTCCAAGCTGACGGTGACGGGCGAGCTGCATGGCCCGCAAGCCGACACCGACCACAACACGTATAAAGTCTGGCAAAAGACGGACACCGTGGGCGGCCCGGCCGGCAAATATTTTGTCAAGGATGATGGCCAGCTGGCCTACCTGGTCGATCCGGGCATCAATGGCCATTACAACAAGCGTCCCGATGGCACGGAAGTGAAGAAATACGATGCGCCGAAAGCCGTGCTGATGTCCTACATCATCAAGGGCATCCTCGACCAGCAGCTGCCGTGGACCCTGGTGCTGTTCGGCGTGATGATCGCCGTGGTGCTGGAAATGGCCGGCATCCCGTCCCTGGCGTTTTCCGTCGGCGTGTACCTGCCCCTGTCGTCCACCTTGCCGATCTTTGTCGGCGGCATCGTGCGCTGGCTGGCGGACCGCCGCAACAACAAGCTGGAACACAATGCGAAATTGAACGAGGAAGAGCGCCAGCTGGCGGGCGACCGCAGCTCGGGCGTGTTGCTGGCGTCCGGCTACATCGCCGGCGGCGCGCTGGCCGGCATCATCATCGCCATCACGGCCGGCGTGCTGACGCACTTCGACCAGATGATGGCCGACTGGGCCGAGCACGGCAACCCGCTGTACGCGGGCCTGCACTCGGACGCGCTGTCGCTGCTGCCATACGCGGCCATCATCGTGCTGCTGTATCTCGTCGCACGAGAGAAGAAGGCGGACAGCCCGCAGGCTTGATGTCCGGCCCGCTCCGATGACAACCGCCCGGCTCGCACCGGGCGGTTTTTTTTGACCCGGCGCAATCGCGCAGGCTGAATTTGTTATAAAAATGCAATCAAATTAACCCGAATGGTGTATTGTTCCTGATATTTAAAACGCAACAATCTGGAGGTCCGGGTATGTCCAAGCTGCGAAGCCGTAACAAATTGCACGGTTTTATCCAGGCCGCCCTGCTGGCGGCCAGTCCCGTCCTGCATGCGGCGCCTTTTCCCGTCGAAGCCATGTTCGAGGCGGAAGCGGCGGCGCCGGGAGCGCCATGGGCGCCCGACAGCGCGGGCCGCAACGCGGTATCGGGCGGCCTGTACCTGGCCACGCCGGCGGACCTGGCGCGCGCCGATACGCCAGGCGCGGCAGCGGAATTGGCGTATGCCGTGGCCGTGCCCCGAGACGGCAGCTACACGGTCTGGCTGCGCGTGCTGGCGCCGGCGGCAAACGCCGCCTCGCTGTACCTGGCGCTCGACGATGGCGCCTATGCCAGTATCGCCGTGCCGAACGTATCGGGCCAGGCAGGGCAGTGGACGTGGGTGCCCGTCACCCGCTGGCTGGCCGCCGGCGAGCGCCAGCTCAAGCTCAAGTACCGCGACGGCGGCGTGGGCATCGACTGCCTGCTGGTGACGGCGCTCGCCGATTTTGTCCCGCAAGGCCATGGCGCGTATCCGCTGCCCACGGTGCTGCCGCCCGCCGGCGAGCATCCCCGCGTGTTTGCCAGGGCGGGGGACCTGGCCGCCATGCGCAGCCGTTTCGAGTCGACTGCGGCAGAAATGGCGTCGCACCGCGCCGTCTTGAATGGCTTTATCGCCGCGCCGGTCGTGGTGGCCCTGCCGGCGCTGCCCCCGTTCGTGCCCGGCGGCCCGGCCATGACGAATCATCAGGCCGATGTGCTGAACGCGATCAAGGCGAAGGCGCTGTCTTCGCTGCTGTATGAGCAGGGCGTCGCGCCGGCGCAGGCGCAGCGGGGCAGGGAAGCCGTGCAGATGCTGCTCGACTACCTGGCCGCCGTGCGCTTTTCGCCCGGCTACGGCTATTCGAACGAAAAAGGCGAGATCGTCCTGGCCAGCGCCATGGTGTACGACTGGTGCTTCACGCTGATGACGGCGCAGCAGCGCGCCTACGTCGTCACGCGCTTTACGCAGATCGCGGCGACGATGGAAATCGGCTTTCCGCCATCGCGCCAGGGCGCTGTCGTGGGCCACGGCAGCGACAACCAGCTGCTGCGCGACCAGCTGTCCGCCGCCATCGCCTTCTACGACGAGGCGCCGCTGGTCTACAACATCGTTGCGGGGCGCTTCTTTGCCGACTACATCGCGCCGCGCAACTACGCCTACGCGGCGCAGGCGTATCACCAGGGGGCGTCCTACGGCACCGTGCGTTTCCTCTCGGATATGTACGCTGCCTGGCTGTTCCGGCGCATGGGCGCCGCCCCCGTGTTCGATCCCGTGCAGCAGATGACGCCCTATCATTGGCTGTACGGACGCCGTCCCGACGGGCAGTGGATGCGCGACGGCGACGTCTACCATTCGTCCTACGCCAACAGTACGCAGACCTGGAGCGAACCGCTGGCCTTCCTGCTGCCCGCGAGCTACTACAACAATCCCACCTTGAAGCACGAGTACCTGAAGCAGTCGTCGCAGCCGTCGACCAGCTTCATCCATCCCAAGGATAGCCTGTGGCCTGTGTTGCTGGGCAATACGGTCATGGGCAGCACGCCCAGCCCGGCGACCTTGCCGCTGACCAAGTATTTCCCGGACCCTGCCGGCCTGATGATCGCCCGCACGGGCTGGACGGATGCCATGCAAGCGGATGCGGGCGATGTGGTGGCCACGATGAAGCTGGGCGGCGACTGGTTCGGCAACCACGAGCATTACGACGCCGGGCATTTCCAGATCTATTACAAGGGCGGCCTGGCCATCGATTCGGGCATCTACAGCGGCCGCGACGTGCTCGATCCTTCCATCACGCTGGAATACGGCAGTGCGCATGACATGAACTACCACAAGCGCACGATCGCGCACAACACGGTGCTGGTGCACGATTCCGCCGAGAATTTTGACGGCTTTGCCAATGACGGCGGCCAGCGCTTCGCGGGCGACGAGCCCGAAACCCTGGCGGACCTGGCCAAGGGCTACAAGGTGGCCACCGTCCTCAAGCACCAGGTCGGTCCCCAGGCGCAGGCGCCGGACTTCAGCTACCTCAAGGGCGACCTGACGGCCGCGTACAGCAGCAAGGTGCGCCAGTTCCAGCGCTCGTTCGTCTTCCTCAATTTCAAGGATGCGAGCCATCCGGCTGCGCTGGTCGTGTTTGACAAGGTCAGCGCCAGCGACGCGGGCTTCAGGAAGACGTGGCTGTTGCACAGCCAGTCCGAGCCCGCCATCAGCGGCGACACGGCGGTCATCCGGCGCACGGAATGGGACTACAACCACACCTACCAGTACAACGGCAAGCTGATCAACCGGACCTTGCTGCCGGCGAATGCCACCTTGGCCAAGGTGGGCGGCAGCGGCAATGAATTCAGCGTCAACAGGACGAATTATCCCATCCAGCCCGAGGCCGACTATGCGACGGAGGAAGCGGGCGCCTGGCGGCTGGAAGTGTCGCCGTCCGCCGCCAGCGAAACGGATCTGTTCCTGAACGTCATGCAGGTGATGGACGCCAGCAGCGCGCTGCCCGCGCTGCCAACGACGGCCATCGAGTCGCCCTTGCTGGCCGGCGTGAAGATCCGGAACCGCGTGGTGCTGTTTTCCAGGAGCGGCCAGCCGCTGGGCGGGCTCGTCACGGTCGAGCTGCCGGCCCAGGGCGCATCCATGCAGGTGCTGGTGACGGGTTTGCAGGAAGGCAGCTGGACGGTGCGCAAGCGCGGCGCGGGCGGCCCCATCGAGGACGAGGTGAATGCCGAGGCCGGCACCTTGTATTTTGTCGCCAGCGGAGGCGGCCTGTACGATTTGCAGCGTACCGCGCCCGCTGCCGCGCGTGCGACGGCCCCGTCGGCAGGCTCACCGGCCCTGCCGTAGGGGACCGTACAGGACGGGGCGCGCCGCCAGTTCCGCCGCCGTGGCGTAGATCGTCACGTGTTCGGACGCCAGCTGGCGCAGGTGTTCGAAAAACGCCTGCGCCGGGATGCACCACGACGCCGCATCGCCGACCTGGCCGTTGACGCGCAGGCCGGCGGCGTCGAATTCGCGCTCGAAATAATCGCGCAAGTCGCCCCGGCCCGGCTGGTCGATGCGGCGCTGCGCGATGGCGGGGGCGTAGGGCCGCACGGGCACGTCCCAGCGCCGGCCGTCGTGGTCCAGGCAGGCCAGCAGCGTCGTCGGCCCTTCCCACACGGGCACGGGAAAGGCGTCGCCCATGGCGTCTTCCAGCGCGTGATAGAAGGTCACCGGCCCCATGGAAATGCCCAGGCCCAGCACCTTCGCGTTCTGGCAGCCGAGGAAGCGCTGCCAGGGCGAGCCTGCGCCAAAGATCGACGGCGCGCGGTGATGGCCTTCCGTCAGCCAGGCCGCATGGCGGCCCCACGCGGACACGGAGTGCGTCGGGTGGATGCTGCGGTGGATATCGCCGCAGGCCAGGAAGGCCTCGGGCAGGCGCCCCATGTGCGTGCCGTGGCGGCGCGCATCGAACACATAGCCTGGCGTGGCGCAGGCGGCGCGCAGCGTGCCGCCGGGCAGATAGTAGGTGGGCAGCAGCAGCGTGCCCTGCGGGCCGACGGCATCCTGCAGGGCATGGATCACGGCCGCCGCGCCGCCTTCCACGTAGCCCAGGCTTTTCAGCGAGGAATGGATGAACAGCGCGTCGCCCGGCATCACGCCGAGCCGCGCCAGGCCGGCCGCCAGGGCGGCGCGCGTCACGTGGCGCCCCTGCCGGCGCTGGCGGCGGGCGCTGGCGGCGCGGCGCCACGCTTCCAGCGCCGCGCGGACGGTGCGTCTGGTCCCCTCAAACATCGCGCAACTCCAGTTCCAGCAGGTTGGCATCGATGCAGAACTTGGCCGCCCAGTTCAGGTAAGCCCAGCGCCCGTAATCGCCATCGATGGGGAAGGAACCCTTGACGCCGCCGCGCACGTGCGCCGGGCCGCTGGTGGCGACGGTGCGCCGCACGTAGCCGTTCAGGCGGCGGGCCGCGTCCAGGTAGCGGCGCTCGCCCGTGCGCTGGTACAGCAGGAACAGGCAGTGGGCATTTTGCGCGGAACCGGTGAGGCAGGCATAGCCGGCACCGGGCTGGAAGTCCGGCCCCAGGCGCCCGGGCAGGTAGCCATCGGCCGCCACGGCGCCGGCGACGCCCGCTCCCGTGCGCGCGGCGGCGTCCAGCAGGTCCGCGCGCGCCGCAAAACGGTGCGCTTCGAGCAGGCCGCGCAAGACGTAGCCGATGGTGTGGCTCAGCGGCAGGAGCGGGTTGTCCAGGCAGTTCGACGCGAACCAGCCGTTGGGGCGCTGTTGGGTCAGCGCCCATTCCACCTGGCGCAGGCCGGCCGCGCCGTAGCCGAGGCCCGGCGCCGTGCGGTCGGCCTCGAACAGGCCCCATGCCACGTGCGTCTCGTAGGCCTTGTCGCCGGCACCGGCGAACGGCGTCGGATGCCGGCGCCAGCAGCCGTCGGCATCCTGGCTGTCGCGCAGCCAGCGCGCCGCGCGGTGCATGGCATCCGCATAGGCGGCGCCGTACGCCTGCACGCCGGCGGCCAGGCCCAGCAGGATCTGGCCCGTATTGAAGGTGACGGGCACGCGCGGCGTGGAATCGATCTTGCCGCCCTGGAAGCCGCCTTCCTCGAACTGGATGGCCACGCACCAGTCGAGCATGCGGCGCGCCCGCCCGTGCAGCGCAGCATCCCCACCATGATCGCCCGTGCGCCGCGCCAGGGCGATCATAGTGGGGATGATGTAGCCGGTGGTTTCCGGGTAGGAGCTCGACCAGCCCGTCAGCAGGCTGTAGTCGCGCGCCACGCCGCCGTCGTTAGAGCTGGAATGGTCCTGCGCCGCGCCCAGCCATGCCGTACAGGCATGGATGACGGCGTCCGGACCCGGGTCGACGGCGGGCAGGCCGCGCCGGTCCGCGCGGCGCTCGCTGCGCGCCGCCGCCGGGAGCCGGGCTGGCAGCGCCAGGGTGTGCCTGATCTTGCCGAGGAGTGTGCGCATGGTGACGATGGCGTGGTGGCGGGGTCTGCCTACTGTAGCGCCGGCAGCCCGCTTGCCGGTTGACTTGCCGCAAGAATCCGTCGTGGCGTCGCGCAGGCCGGAATTGACGCATAATGGATGCCTCACCACCGTTGACGGGGCCCGCCATGAATAGCGTCACGCTCGAGTATGCAGTCGTCACCAATCCCGATTCCTTCGTCGGCTTCAAGTATTACGTCAAGGCGGGGCAAGCCTTCGATGCGGACGATTTCGCCTATTCCTACAAGCTGAACCGGTCCGAACTGGACCCCGACAGCGTGCTGGCCACGCGCGAGGCGGCGGCGAACCTGCAGCCGGGCGAGTGGCTGACGGTGTCGCATTCGATTGCGGCGTAGCGGTCAAACTGCATATCCCTTCTTTAACCTTTCGGGTCCGCCAGGAATTTTTTGCGCGTGAATCTTTCAAATTTTCCTGATATTTCCATTGTTCCAATCTTGCCTCAACACGCCGCACGCTCGCCACCCTGGTGGCGCAGAACCGCGAACACCTGCAAGCCTACCTGCCCGCCTTGCTGCAGCTGGACGCGATCGGCGAGGCGCAGGCCTATCTGCAGGCCGCCGTCGCCCGCGCGGCCAGCGGCGAGGTACTGGAATGGCATGTTTTCTCCGGCGCGGCCTTATGCGGCAGCATCCGCCTGAAAGACATCGACGCGGCGGACCGCAAGGCGAAAATCGGCTATTACCTCGGACGCCCGTTCCAGGGCCGGGGCATCGCCAGCGCGGCAGTACGCGCCGTCCTGGCGTAGGCATTTGGCGCACTGCGGCTGCACCGCATCGAGTTGCAGTGCGCCGCCGGCAACCTGGCCAGCATGGCGCTGGCCAGGCGGCTGGGATTCACGCACGAAGGCGTGCTGCGGCAGGCGGAATGGCTGCATGGCGCGTTTGTCGACCTGCATATCTACGCTTTGCTGCAGGCCGACTTCAGGCCGGATTGAGCCGCTGCCCGGGGCCGTCGCGTGCAGCGATCTTGCCGCAATGTTCACTTCTGCCTATAATTGAGAATAATTCTCATTAAATTTGTGCTGCCCGCCAGACCCGCCGCTCCATGTCCGCCGACCACGTTTCCCTGCATGATTTCGATGACATCGCCATCCTGTATCGCCAGCACCACGGCTGGCTGCGGGGCTGGCTGCAGCGCAAGGTGGGCAATGCCTTCGACGCGGCCGACCTGGCGCAGGCCACTTTCCTGCGCGTGCTCGCGCCGCGGGGCATGCACGGCGTGCAGGAGCCGCGCGCGTACCTGACGACGATCGCCCGCAACCTGCTGATCAACCACGTGCGCCGGCGCGCCATCGAGCAAGCCTACCGCGATGCCCTCGCCCTGATGCCGGAACCGGTGGCGCCGCCGCCCGAGGTGCGCCTGATGTTCCTCGAACGCCTGGTGGAGCTGGACCGGCGCCTGGCCGCGCTGCCGGCGCAGGCGCGGCAAGCCTTTTTGCTGGTGCAGCTCGACGGCATGGGGCAGCAGGAGGTCGCGGCCGAGCTGGGCATTTCCCTGTCCACCGTCAAGCGCCACCTGGCCAGGGCGGCCCTGCGCTGCTTTTTCCCGGAGCAGCACGATGGATGAAGCGATGCCGGCCGTCCTGGGCGGCGCCGATACCGCGATGCGCGTGGCGCCCGCCGTGGCGCGGCAGGCCGTGCAGTGGTGGCTGGCGCTGCAAGGCGGCGACGCCACTGCCGCACAGCGCACCGCGTGGCAGCGCTGGCGCGCCGCGGACGCGGAACATGAACGGGCCTGGCAGCGCATCGAGGCCGTCAGCGGCCAGCTGGCCGGCATTCCGCCGCCGCTGGCCGGCGCCGCCC
>NZ_JBWKUP010000026.1:0-47032 GCF_059420905.1 Janthinobacterium sp. GW821-FHT03C08
CGACAGCGCCGGCCACAGGGCGGCCAGCAGCAGGCAGGCCAGGCTGGCGCGCACGAGGGCGGGCCGGCGCGCCTGCGCCGGGCAGGCAGGCGGGGGCGGCGACGGGCGCCGGGCCGGCGTTTCGCGCCAGCGCGCGGCCAGCCAGAACAGCAGCAGCGCCACGACGCCGAAGAACAGCCAGCCGTAGACCAGGTGGTCGACGCCCACGGCCAGGCGCATGTTGCTCAGGTGGCCCAGCATGACGATCAGGTAGGCGCGCACGCCGTTGGCGACGATGGGCACGAGCAGGGCGGCGGCCAGGATGGCCAGGCGCCGGCGCGTGCTGTGGAAGCGCAGGTGCGCGAACAGGGCGCCCAGGGCCAGGGCGGCGATCAGGTAGCGCAGGCCGCTGCACGCCTCCACCACCGACCAGTTGCCGCTGGGAAGTGAAAAATTGTTGCCATCGCGAAAGACGGGCACGCCCGTCCATTGCAGCGCCGTCACCGTGAAGGCGGCCGTGAAGTCGATCAGCGGTTCCAGGAAGACTTCGCCAAACGGCACGGCCAGGAACAGGTAGGCCAGCGGAAAGGCCAGTAGGCGCACGGCCGTCCAGCCGAGGATGGCCAGCACGCAGGCGGGCAGCATGGCCGTGGCCGCATATTGCTCGACCACCTGCACGTTGGCGGCGTCGGCCAGCAGCCAGGCCAGGCCCAGCAGGGCCAGCAGCAGCATGCCGCACGGCGACGGCCGCGGCGCCAGCGCGGCCAGCTGGGCGCGGCGGCGCCAGGCCAGCCAGGCGCTGATGGGCACGATCAGGAAGCCGTGGGCGAAGGTCTGCGAGCGCGACCATAGCTCCACCATCGACCAGAACGTGGCGTGGTACAGCAGCACGACGGCGGCCAGCACCAGCAGCAGGGCGGCCAGCCCCTGGCTGGCGTCGCCCGTCGCGGCGGGGGGCGTGGCCAGGCGGCCGATGCTGTCGAGTCGCACGTTCATGGGGACGGTTCCCGTGCCGGCACGGGCCTGGCCGCGCTGCCGGCCGCGCCGCTGCCGTCCGGCGGCAAGCCCAGCATGGCGCCCAGGCCGCGCAGGTTCTTTTCCCAGTCATGGTCCTGCAGCACCAGCTGGCGCGCCGCCGCGCCGATGGCCGCGCCCGTGGCGGCAGCGCCGTCGCCGTGCCTGCGCAGCACGCGCGCGGCATGGTGGATGAATTCCGTGTCGTTGCGCGCCAGCAGCAGTTCCAGCCCGGGCTGGGCGGCGATGCCTTCCAGCGCCTGCGGCGAGGCCAGCACGATCTTGCCCATGGCCATCGCCTCCAGCACCTTGTTCTGCACCCCGCGGGCGATGCGCAGGGGCGCCACGGCCAGGGCCGCGCCGGCCAGGTAGGGGCGGATGTCGGGCACCCGGCCCGTCACCGTCACGCCGGCCACCCGGGCCAGTGCCGTCACGGCGGGCGCCGGGCGGCTGCCGACGATATGGAACTGCAGCTGGGGAAACTCGCGCCGCAGGGCGGGCCAGACGCGGCGCACGAACCATTGCACGGCGTCGATGTTCGGCCAGTAATCCATGGCGCCCGTAAACACGAGCACCTGCGCGCCGGCTGCGTACGGGCCGGGCGCCGCCGCGTCCGCGCCGGGCGGCGGCAGGGGCGCGAAGTAGGCGGCATCGACGCCGTTGCAGAAATGCCCCGTCTTGCGGCGCGCCATGGGGGCGCATTGGCGGAACAGGGCCGCCTCGGCCGGCGAGACGAAGCTGGCGGCCGTGAATTGCTGGGCGATGTGGCGTTCGTACTGCAGCAGCAACTGCGCTTCGCGGCGGTACAGCTGCGACAGGGGCCAGGGCTTGCTGTCGCCGTACTGGCGCCACTTGTCGGAATCGACGTCGACGAAATCGATGACGCGGTGCAGGTGGCGTCCCGCGCTGCCGTCGAGATATTGCGCCATGGGCCCGGAATAGGCCAGCGCGTGGCGTACCTTGCCGCCCGACAGCACGCCATCGACCCATTGCAGCAGGCGCGCATCGCGGTAGTACTGCACGCTCATGGATTGGCGCGCCAGCAGGGCCCGCGCCGCGCGCCAGCGGGCCGCGCCGCGCCGCAGGCCGATGAAGCGCGTGCTGGCGCACAGGGCGGCCACAGCCTTCGCGTGCTGCCAGTCGTCCTCGTCGTCGATGAAGCAGCCCAGGTGGACGCGGAAATGCCGGCCCAGGTATTGCAGCATGTGCCAAGAGCGGATCTTGTCGCCCTTGTTGGGCGGATACGGCAGGCGGTGCACCAGGTACAGGAGTTCGCGCATGGGGTGTCCCGTCATTCAGCCCAGCTGCCGCACGATGTGCGGCCCCAGCAGGTTGGCCAGCGGCAGCGGCAGGCGGCGCCAGGCGCGGATGAACAGCGCATACTTCGGATTCAGGGGATTGACGTCCGGCAAGGCCGTGGCGCGCACGAGCCGGCAGGCGTAGGGCAGGGGCTGCGGCGCGAAGCCCCAGTTCTTCTTGAAGTCGTAGGCGCCCGTGCCCAGCTTGCTGCGGCCGAAATCGAACAGGCGGCAGCCGCGCGCGGCTGCGCGGCGCATCACTTCCCAGTACATGAAGTCGTTGGCGCCCGAGCCGCGCGCCAGCACGCTGCCGGCGCCGTAGTAGGGCAGCACTTCGTCGCGGAAATAGAAACTCAGCACGCTGGCCTGCGCCTCCTGGCCCGCGTACACGGTGAGGATGTCGCAGGCGTCGCCGAACACGCTGCGCAGCAGGGCGAAATGGCGGCGCGCGAAGACGGGCGTGCCCAGCCGGTGCACGCTGGCCGCGTAGAGGGGATAGAAGCGCTGCAGGTCGTAGTCGATGGCGCTGTGCAAGCCGTTGGCCATGCCCTTGCGCACGACGGCGCGCTGCTTGCGGGGGATGGCCAGCAGGTTTTGTTCGGCATCCGCGTGCAGGACGCGGCGGAAGGTGGCGTAGCGGGGCTGGTGCAGCCATCCCGCCTGGGCGTCGTCCGGCCTCCCTTGCCGGGTCTCGCGCCAGCGGTATTCCAGGTGGCCCACGCCGAGGCGCCGCGCCAGCGCCTGCGCGGCGGCGTCCAGCGCCTGGCGCGCTGGCGCGCTGGCGCCGGCGATGCCGCCGTACACGCAGAACGGCAGCGAGACGAGGGCGGAGCCGAACAGGCGGCTGCGCAGGTGCGCCAGCGGCAGCACGGCGGCGATGCGGCCATCCTGCTCGGCATACAGGAAATGGCTGTCGTGGCCGAAGCCCTGTTCCATGACGGTTTGCCAGCCGGCGCGGTGGAAGAAGGTGGCGTCCGGGCTGGCGTGGACGAAGGCATCCCAGCGCGCATGCGCCTGGGCCTGCGGCGGCAGGGAGCGCACCGTGATGGCGCCGGCCTGCGCGGCGGGTGGCGGCGCGGGGCGGTCGGGTGGCAGGCTGGCCTCGTGCATCATGTGTTTTCCAGAAAAATGCGGTCCATGCGGTCCCAGGCAAAGTCGTCCGTCAGGCGCGCCAGCCGCGCTTCCATACGGCCCAGGTTCAGGTAGTGGCGAAAGCGCGTCCTGGCGCTCAGGCCGGACGGGCGTGGCTGGCCGGGATCGAGTTCCCAGGGATGAAAATAGAATATGCCAGCTTGGCCGTCGCGCGAATTGATGCGCCGCAAAAGCCAGCGCGACAGTGCATATGGCAGCAGGCGAAAGTAGCCGCCGCCGCCGGCCGGCAGGTTGCGTCCGCGCAGGCGCAGCGTACTGACGGGCAGTTCCAGCAAGCCCTGCGGTCCCCGCGGGCGCCAGGCGAAGCGGGGCGATTCCGGCATGCCGTAATGGTCGTGGCGGATCGGGTAGATGCTGGAACTGTAGCGGTAGCCCGCTTCCAGCAGCACGTCGAAGGCCCACAGGTTGGCCGCGCCGATGGAAAAGCTGGGCGCCCGGTAGCCCAGCACGGCCTGCCCCGTCAGCTGTTCCAGGATGGCCTTGCTGCGCCGCACGTCGTCGGCGAACTGGGCCGGGGACTGTGCGCTGGCGCGCAGGTGGGCATAGCCGTGGCTGGCCACTTCGTGCCCGGCCCGGGCCACGCGCAGCAGCATGGCGGGATAGCGTTCGGCGATCCAGCCCAGGGTAAAGAAGGTGGCGTGGATGCGGCGGCGCGCCAGCAGGGCGAGGATGCGCTCGATATTCGCCTCGACGCGGCATTCCAGGCGGGGCCAGTCGGCGCGCGCGATGTGCGGCGCGAAGGCGGATACCTGGAAATAATCCTCGACGTCGATGGTGAGCGCGTTGCGCACGGGGGCGGGCGGGGTGGCGTGGTCTGGCATGGCGGCTCCTCAGAAGCGCATGGCGAGCGTGGCGCTGACGCTGTTTTCGCGGTAATCGCCGCCGCGGCTGCTGGTATGCCGCGTGTGGCGCACGTCGATGCTGGCCGTCATCTTGCGCTGCAGGGTGCGGCTGTAGCCGGCCGAGACGGTGGCGTTGCTGTCGCGCCGGGGCACGCTCAGCGAGCGCACGGTGGCCACGCCCGCATTCAGGCTCACGCTGCTGCGCGACGAGGCTTGCCAGGTCCAGCCCAGGTTGGTGCCGACCTGGCGCGTGCGGTCTTCGCTGCCCAGGTCCACGCCGGGCAGTAGCACGCTGTCGATGCCGCTGCTCGTCTGCGCCGTGCGGTCGACGGCCGTGATGCCGGCCAGCAGCGTGCTCTTCGCCGTCGCGCGGGCGACGGTCAGGCTCAGCTGCTTTTGCAGGAAATAGCGGTGGCTGAAGTAATTGATGGCCCCCAGCTCCGGCCCCAGGCCGCCGGCGTAGCGCAGGAAGGCGTCGATGCGCAGGCGTCGTTCCAGGTCGTTGGGGAAGAGGCCGCGCCACAGCTGGTCGAGCAGGCTGGCCGCGTCGCTGTTGCCCAGGCGCAGAAATTGCGCGGGCATGGTGGTGATGTCTTCGCCGTAGCTGAGCTGCCAGTTGGTCTGGCGCTGCAGGAAGCGGGCGTCCAGGCTGTAGGTGCGGCCAAAGAAGCGCCTGCCGGTGCTGAATGCCACGCTGGTGCGCGGCGACGGCGTCCACGTGCCGCCCAGCGACCAGAAGCGGCCCTGCGGCGCCTTGTCCGATGTCGTGTCGTAGCCTTCCTTTTCTGTGCCCACGCTGGCCGTGGCCGCCCACTTGCTGCTGAACGGGTAGCGCAGGCCCGCGCTGCTGCGCTCCATGCGCTGCGGCGCCACCTTGCTGTCGCGCGTGCGGCGCGCGTCGTGGCTGGCGTTCCAGCTCCAGCCGCCGCCGTGCGGCTCGCCGGCGAGCCGCAACGCCACCTCGTCGCTGTGCATGGACAGCAGGCCGCCGCCGCTGGTGACGGCACTGCGCGTGTAGCGCAGCTCGGCCGTGGCCAGGCCGCGGAAGCGGTGGCGCAGGTAGGGGCTGATGCTGACGGCGCGCACGGTGCTTTCGTTCGTCGTGCCCGGCAGCTCGTCGATGACCTGCGGGCCGAACGGCGAGATGCTGCTGCGGCTGATGCTGGCGGTGCCGTCGACGAACAGCCAGTCCTTCGCCAGTTCGGCGTCGGCCGAGGCGTTCAGCTGATGCTGGTCCGTGCCGGGCCGGTGCGCGTAGAGGAATTTGTGCCAGCTGTAGTCGAGGTGCACGCGCAGGCGGGGGCCGTTGCCGATGAGGGCGATGGCGGGGGCGATTTCCGTGATGAAGTCGGACTGCGCCTGGCCGCCCGGCGCGCGCAGGGCGTTGTCGGTATAGGTTTCGCGCAGGCGCAGTGACGGCTGCACCAGCCAGTCGACGGCCAGGGCCGGCAGGGGCAGCAGCAGGGGCAGGAGCGGCAGGAGCGTCAGCGGCGGCAGGGACAGCGGCGCGCGGCCCCTAGTCGTAATTGCCGTAGCCATAATAATCGTTGCCGGGGAACGATTTGGTCTTGTTGTAGATCAGGTGGATGTGTTCGCACGATTCGATCTGCCGCAACGCCTCCTTGACGGCGTGCTGGGTCGTCGTTTCCGCTTCCACCACCATCACCACTTGCCCCATCTGTCCCACCAGCGCGTGCGCTTCGCTGGTGATGAGCAGGGGCGGCGAGTCGAAGACGACGATGCGGTCGGCGTAGCGGCTGGCGATCTCGGCCAGCAGGCGGTTCATGGCGCGGCTGGCCAGCAGTTCCGTCGCATGCTTGTTGCTGCGCCCGGCGGGCAGGATGCTCAGGTTGGCCACGTTGGTTTTCAGGATCACGTCGGCCATGGCCAGCTGCGGGTCGAGCAGCACGTCCATCAGGCCCGGTTCCGGCGCCAGGCCCAGCACTTTCAGCACGGACGGGCGCGCCACGTCGGCGTCGACCAGCAGCACCGTGATATCCATTTCCATGGCGATGCTCATGGCCAGGTTGACGGCGCAGTAGGTCTTGCCCTCGCCGGGCATGGCGCTGGTGACGACGACGAGGTTGCCGTGGCGGATGGCCTCGGCGCCGCCGGCCCGCGCCAGGCGCAGCAGGGGGCGCTTGATGATGCGGAAATCCTCGGCCACGGAACTGCGCCCGCCGTCGTGCGTGAGCATGCCCTGTTCCTGCAGCCGGGCCAGGTTCAGGGGCCGGTATCGGGGCGACAGCTGCGCCGCCGCGGATGGGGCGTCCGTGCCGTAGGGCACGCTGGCCTCGGCCACGCCCAGGATGACAGGCTCCTGCCTGCCGTTGTCGCCGTCCTTGCTGCTCATCGTCGCTCCCGTGGCGTGGTCTAGAATTTGAGCTGCACGGCCGTCATGATGCCGCCGTACAGCAGGAACAGGCTGCCCAGGCAGGCGCCGAAGGCGTAGCGGGCGCGGCGCCGGCGCACCTGCTGCTGCGCCGTCCAGTTCATCGATACCGTGCCCAGCACGTTCAAGCCCGTCGCGTCGCGCAGCTCGGCCGGGCTGAGGAAGGTGGGGCGCACCTGGCTGATCAGCAGGGCCGTGGCGATGCCCGCCACCAGGGCCGCGCCCAGCGCAGCACTGAACAGCATCAGGCGGTTCGGGCCGACGGGCTTGTACTGCACCGTGGGCGGATCGATGATCTTGAAGGCCATCATGTCGGTGGTGGAACTGAGTTCGCCCGACAGCTTGGCCGCCTCGCGCCGGCCGATCAGCTTTTCATAGTTTTCCTTGTTGATGATGTAGTCGCGGTTCAGCTGGGCCAGCTGCGACTCCACCTCGGGCACGGCATTGCTCTGTGCCAGCAGGCGCTCGTTGCGCGCGCCGTATTCCTGCACGCGGGCGCGGATGGCGGCCACCTTGGCGTCCGCCTCCGTCAGGGCCACCTTCAGCTGCTGCAGCATGGGGCTGTAGTTCTTGCCCGGGTCGCCGGACGCGGCCTTGAGCTTGCTTTCCTCGATCTTGCGCTCTTCCAGCTGGGCGATCAGGCGCTTCGAGGCGATGATGTCGGGATGCAGCTCCGTGAATTGCATGCGCAGGCTGTCGAGGTTCTTGTTGAGCGAGGCGATGCGTTCGTCCAGTTCCGGATTGGTGATGGCTGCCGCGTTCGGTTCCAGGTCCAGCACGGGCTCGTCGCCCTCGATCTGGCTCTGGATGGCCTTGCGCGCCTGTTCCGCCTCCAGCAGTTCCAGCTTGGCATTGTTCAGGCTATCGGACGACATCAGCAGCTGGCTGCCATAGTCGATGCCCTGGCGCGGCAGCAGCAGGTTGTTGCGGATCTTGAATTCCTTGACGAGGTTTTCCGCCGCGCTCAGCTTGTCCTCGTAATTCTTGATCTGCTCGTCGATGAATTGCACCGCCTTTTGCGAATCGCCCTTCTTGCCCTGGAAACTGCCTTCGACGAAGATGGTCAGCAGGCTCTGCACGACGTCGCGCACGAGTTTCGGGTCGCCGCCGCTGTAGCTGATGGTGTAGATGTCGTAGGCATTCGTGCCGGTGATCTTGATGTTGTTCATCAGCTCGTCGAGCCGGGCCTCGTGCTCGCGCACGGTGCGCGTGTCGAGGTCCAGGTCGACCATGCGCATGACGCGCTCCACGTTGGGGCGGCTGAGCAGGGTACGGCTCATGATGGCCACCTGCTGCTCCGCGTTGGGCACGCTGGTCATGCCGGCCATCAGGGGCTTGAGGATGGTTTGCGTATCGACGAACACGCGCGCGCGCGTCTGGTATTCGTCGGGCAGGCTGCTGACCTTGATGAAACCGCCGATGGCCACCAGCCAGGCCACCAGCAGCGCATGCCAGCGGTATTTCCAGATGCCTTTCAGGCTGGAAAGCAGTTGCTGCAGCAATTCCTCCATGGCGCTTCCTTCAGGTAACGGTGCCGGACGGGCGGGGACGCCCGTCCTTGCGGTGCGGATATTGCCTGTTAAGTAAGCAAAGTATAGGGCGACTGCTGAGCAAGATTTCCCAAGATGATTGCTTCTTGATACGCCTCAAGGTTCCCTTGCCGCGTTTTAATAATCATAGGAAGTTCGCGGCCCAGGCTGCTTCTGCGCGGCCGCACGCGCCATCGACCCGAAGAGGCTCCGCATGAACCCGTTTCGCCGTGTCTTCCTACGCAACACGCTGGTCCTGGCGGGCGCCGCCGGCCTGCTGGGTGCCTGCCGCACGCGCTATCCGCTGGCGCCCGCCGACGACAGCGCGCCCATGCACGACTACCTGATCGGGCCGGGCGATTCCGTCAACATCATCGTCTGGCGCAACCCGGAAGTGTCGCTGACGGTGGCCGTGCGGCCCGATGGCAAGATCACCACGCCGCTGGTGGAAGACCTGGCCGCCAGCGGTAAGACGTCGACGCAGCTGGCGCGCGACATCGAGCAAGCCCTGGGCAAGTTCATCCAGCAGCCCGTGGTGACGGTGATCGTGACGAATTTCTCGGGACCGTATGGCGAGCAGATCCGCGTCATCGGCGAGGCGGCCAAGCCGCAGGCCTTGCCATACCGCCTGGGCATGTCTCTGATGGATGTGCTCATCGCCGTGGGCGGCGTCACCGATTTTGCCGCCGGCAACAAGGCCAGCATCATCCGCGTGCGCGAAGGCACGCAGCAGCAGCTGCGCGTGCGGCTCGACGACCTGCTGAAGGATGGCGATATTTCCGCCAACGTCATGATGCGGCCCGGCGATGTCCTGCTGATCCCGGAAAGCTTTTTCTAGGCGCGATGGCAGGCTGTCAAAACAGCACTTATATTTGTCATTTTGTACTTGCGGGCAAATTTCAGCGTGCTATTTTGCTATGAAAACGTAAATTTCTTTTGTTTTTTTAAGCGATAACGGGAACTTCTCCAGTTTTTTGCTTGTCACAAGGCATTGGCTTCAGTCCGTTTCGACGGCGGCCGATGAACGTGAGGACAAGATGAGCTTTGAAGATGAACCCATTATTTCCTTCGACACGCCGGGCACATTCAACGACCTGGTGGTGGGCGAAGGGCAGATCGATCCGGCCATGGAGCACGAGCTCGACCTGCAGCGCTTCCATATCCGCATGGCCAATTCGCGCGGACGGCGCGAGGCGGCCAGTTTGCTGATCCGCAAGATGTACGGCTGGCGCGGCTATGCCGTTGATCCCGGCATCGCGCATGCGCTCAACAAGATCACCCTGTTCGCGGAAACGGCGGGCACCACCGTCGGCACCATGACCCTGTGCCTGGACAACGACGAGACGGGCTTGCCCGCCGATGAAAACTTCCGCGACAAGCTCGACGACCTGCGCGAGCAGGGACGGCGCCTGTGCGAACCGTCGCGCCTGGCCATCGACAAGGGCGTGAGCAAGCGGGTGTTCGCGGCGCTGATTCATATTTCTTATATCTATGCCCATAATATCCACGGCTTTACTGACTACGTGATCGAAGTCAATCCGCGCCACGTGGTGTTTTACAAGCGCATGCTCGGTTTCAAGGACTTCGGCGGCGAGCGCGAGTGTACGCGCGTGGGGGCGCCGGCCGTGCTGCTGCGGCTGGACCTCGACTACATGGGCGCCCAGATCCGCAAGTACGGCGGCCTGATGGAACAGCATGGGGGTGAACGGTCGTTTTACCCCTTTTTTTTTCCAACATGGGATGAGCCTGGCATTACCGACCGCCTGCGGCAGGGGCGCGACTGATGCCTCATTTATTTTTCAGCAAGAGTTCCTGCATGTAGCTGCCGGGAATGGCATACGTGATGCCGCTGGGCGCGCTGATGGCCGTCTCTTTCAAGCCCTTGACGTAGACCATGTTGACGATGCCGTAGACGACGCCCGTGGCAGGATCGTACAGGGGGCTGCCGCTGCTGCCCGGATACGCCGTCGCGTCCAGCTGGAACACGGTGTAGGGCGATTTTTGCAGCTGCGCCAGGCGCCGCGTGTCGAGCCGCTGCGCATTTTCGCTGGGCATGACCACGGGCGCCAGCGAAGACACGGTGGCGCGGTGCGTCACGTGGTGCAGGCCCAGCAGCACGCCCAGGGGAAAGCCCGTGAAAGCCATGGCTTGCCCTTCGCGCACGCCGCCCGCATCGCCCAGCGCCAGGGCGGGCAGCGGCGTTCCCGCCAGGCGCAGCAGGGCCAGGTCGTGCTCCATGTCGACGGCCAGCACCTTGGCGGGACGAAATTGCGCCGCCTGGCCTTGGCCCATGAGGATGCCGATGACTTCGTCCGGGTTGGCGTCCAGCAGTTTCTGGATGACATGGGCGCAGGTCAGCACGCTCAGGCCGTCGCCCGCCGCGAATCCCGTGCCGATGAACTGCAGCGGCGGCGTGCGCGTCTTTTGCAGGCTGCCCACGCCGACGATGGATGGCTTGACGCGGGCGACGACTTGCGCCAGCGCATCGTCGGCGCGGCAGGGGGCGCCGGCTAGCAGCAGGCCCAGGCAGAACAGGACGGTGGATGGGATGGCGGTCATGGGGATGCCCTTTCGGCGGGTGGGGAGGCGGCGGGTGCCACGTCCTGCAGCAGCGCGCACAGCAGCGTCAGCTGGCACAGCAGGGCGATGCGCGGCACGTCGAGCAGGCTGTCGAACAGGCCGACGACGAGAAAGCCGGCCAGCGCGGCGGCGCAGGCCAGGGCGCCGTGCCGGACCGGGCCGGCCTGTCCCGCCTGGCGCAGCAGGCGCAGGCTGGCCAGGCTGAACAGGCCCAGCATGGCCAGCGCGCCGCACCAGCCCGTTTCCACCAGCAGGTGCAGCGCCAGGTTTTTCACGTGCCACGGCAGGTGGTGGTGGTCGCTGCTGAAAAACCAGTAATTGTTTGCCTGCGAAAACTGGCCGTTGGCGATCAATTCCTCGCCGCCGGGCGCGCGCAGGCTGAGGTTATCGATGTCGATCACCGACGAGGTCGCCGTGCCGCTGGCCGCCAGCTCCAGCTGCACGGGTGGGCGCAGCAGCCAGGGGCCGGCGCCCAGCCAGGCACTGTCGAAGGCGGCTTCGCCGTGCTGCCACGCCGCCGGCGGCGTGCCCGGCGGCGGTGCGGGCAGGCGCAGGGGAATGTCCACGCAGTTTTGCGCATACAGCAGTTGCCGCTGGCACAGGCGCACCTGCAGCGCGGGCATGGCGCCGCGGCGGCGCGCGTCCAGCTCCAGCGTGTAGCGCGTGTCCGGCTGCACGGGCAGGCGCTGCAGCAGGCGCAGCAGCTCGCCATAGCCCGCGCTGTAGCCGGGGCTGGCCAGGCGCACGTAGCGGTTTCCCGCTTCGTCGGCGTAGCTGATGCTGGCCGGCACCTCGCGCAGGGGATTGTGCCAGTAATACGTGGCGGGAAAGCTGCCCAGGCCCATGCCGAACAGGCGGCTGGCCCAGCCGGGCGGCTGCATGGCCAGCACCTGCTGCCAGTGGCGCAGCCGGCCGTGCATGTCGAACGCCGTGGTGGCGAAGCGTTCGCTGGCGTAATAGCTGGCCGAGACGGGGATGGCCAGCAGCAAAAGCATGCCGGCCGCGCCCGCGATGCCCACGCTGGCCCGGTCCAGCCGCCACAGGGGCGGGCGCAGGCGCCCGTTGCCCAGCATTAGCAGGGCCAGCAGCACGACGAGGCCGGCAGGCGCCAGGGCCCGGCTACCCGCCCAGTGCCAGCCTATCCAGCACAGATTGCAGGCCAGCAAGGTCCACGCCAGCATGGCCAGGGCCAGCCGCGCCGGGCGTGGCGCGGCGCCGGCGCCCGATGGCCACAGGGCGCCGGCCAGCAGCACGCAAGCCAGCAGGAAGAGGAAATACGGTCCCTTCAGCCAGCCCGCCGCCGCATGGCCGGCCGGATCGGGCCACCAGCTGGCCAGCACGGCTTGCAGGCACAGGGCGCACAGCACGCTGGCCGGCGCCAGGCGCCACGGCAGCGGCCGCGCCGCCAGCACGAAGCTGGCGCCCAGCAGCACGACGGCCGCCGCCAGGCCCCGGTAGCCGGCCAGGTGGAACAGAGACAGGAGCAGGGCGGCACCTGCGCCCGCCAGCAGCAGGCCCAGCAGCATTGCCCGCCAGGGCGGCGGGCCGTGCCGCGACGGTGACGCGCGCCGTCCCGCCGCCAGCGCCTGCCACAGGAACAGCAGCACGCCGGTCAGCATGGCCGCGTACAGGCCCCGCGAAAACGTGGCCAGGGCCCCATGCAGGGCCAGGCCCAGCAGCAGCAAGGCCAGCGCGCCCTGCCAGCGGCTGCGGGCACGCGCCAGCCACAGGGCGGCAAACGGCAGGCTCAGGGCCAGGTAGCCGTCGAGGGCGGCACCGCCCGTGTGCATGGCGGAAAACGGCGCCGTGATGCGGTAGTCGCTGGACATGTTCAGCAGGCCGGGAAACACGGCCCGCTCCCACAGGGCGAACAGGGCCACCATGGCCAGGCCCGCCAGCATGCCCGGCAGCGCATAGCGGCACAGGGCGCGCGCGCTCGCGTCGCGCAGCAGCATGGGCAGCAGCAGCAGGCTCCAGGCCCAGGCTTTGCCCAGGCGCAAGCTGTTATACGGGCTCAGATAATTATCCCAGGCATTCAGGTCCACGGGCGCCAGCGGCAGCAGGCCGCGCAGCAGGGCCGCCAGCCAGGCCAGGCTGCACAGCAGCAGGCACAGCCAGGCAGCGGGCGCCAGCCGCGCCGCCGCCCGCTGCGCAGGGTCGCCCAGGCGCCAGTAGCCGCAGGCCACCGTCAGCAGCAGCAGCACGTCGATTTCCTCGAGGAAGAACCAGCCCGTCCACGGCGCCAAGTCCAGCACGGGCAGCAGGGCAGGCAGGCAGAACAGCCAGCTGGCGGGGCGCCAGCACAGCAGCAGGAAATAGGCGGGCAGCAGGGCGGCGAACAATAGGCAGGGCCAGCCATGGCCCAGGGGATAGTTGCGCAGGGCCAGCACGCAGGCCGCACCCGCCACGAGGGCCAGCGGCCGCGCCGCCAGGCTGGGCAAGGCCGCGTGCGCCCGCATGGCCTAGAGCTTGCTCAGCAAGGCTTGCGCCTCGGCACGCTGCGGGAACGCCTTGTTGGCGGCAAGCAGCTGTTCCAGTTGCTTGCGCGCGCCGCCCCTGTCGCCCGACTTGAGCAGGGCCACGCCCAGGTGGTACTGGATATCCGGCGCTGTCGGCGCCAGGCCGGCCGCCTGGCGCAGCAGGGCCGTGCCCCGTTTGACGTCGCCCTGCTGCAGCACGATCCAGCCCAGGGTGTCGAGCACGACGGGGTTGGCGGGCGCCAGCCTGAGCGCCTGTTCCGCCGTCGCCTGCGCGCGCGCATCCTTCTCTTGCTGGTAGGCCCAGGCCAGGTCGTTCAGGGCCGCCACGTTGCCGGGCTCCTTGGCGACGATGTGCTGGTAGTGCTCGATGGCGGCGCGGTACTGCCCGGCCGCCAGCCTGGTGCCGGCCAGGTAAATCCGCGTGGGCACGTCCTCGGGATGTTCCTTCAGCCAGGCCGCCATGCGCGCGTCCGCTTCCGGTGCCTGTCCGGCCGCCTGCAGGGCGCGGTACAGCTGCACTTGCAGGGGGCCGATCTTGCTGATCTGCAAGGCCCGTTCATACAGCTTGACGGCTTGCTGCGGCTGCTTCTGTTCCATCAGCACGTCGCCTTCGAGCTTGTAGCCGGCCGCCAGCCGCGGTTGCTGCTCCTGCACCTGGCGGGCCACGGCCAGGGCGTCGCGCTGGCGGTTCAGGGCCAGCAGCATGGCCACTTCCATGATCCTCGCCTCGAGCAGCGCGGGGTCGAGCGCCTGCGCCCGCCTGGCGGCCTGCAGTGCGGCGCCATGGTCGCCCAGCGCCACGTGCAGGCCGGCGATGCGCATCTGCAGGGGCGCCGAGCCGTTCTGCATGCTGGCCAGCTGGTTGTAGCTGTCGAGTGCGGCCTGGGCCTGGCCGGCGCCGTATTCCACCTGCGCGCGCAGGGCCAGCGCGCCGGCGTCGCCCGGATGGCCCATCTGCAGGGCGCGCGCCAGTTGCAGGGCCTTGTCCGCCGCGCCCGTCGCCAGGTAGAAATTGCTCAGCAGCAGCGCCGGCCCGACGGCGTCCGGATTGTCGCGCTGGGCCCGCTCCAGCCAGCGCCGCGCCTCGTCCGGCTTGCCCTGCGACACGGCCAGCTTGGCCAGCGCGGTGCACAGGTCGGCATTCTTCGGCGCCTTTGCCAGCGCCCGCTCGAAGCGCTGCCTGGCCTGTTCCGGCTTTTTCTCGGCCAGGTCGATCTGCGCCAGGTTGCTCAGGGCGGGCAGGTAGACGGGGTCCATGGCCAGCGCCTGCTCGAAGCTGGCGCGCGCGGCCGGCAAGTCGCGCAAGGCCAGGTAGACGCCGCCTTTCAGGTTCAGCAACAGGGGATTCGTGCCTTTCTGCTGCTGTTCCATCTGCTTGACGCTGGCCAAGGCCTTGTCGTACTGCTTGTCGCGCAGCAAGGTCATCACCAGCATGGTGCCGGCCTGCGGCGTGTTCCTGTCGAGGACGCTGGCCCGCTCCAGCTCGCTCACGGCGCGGCTGTTTTCGCCCATGCCCAGGCGGCTCACGCCCAGCGCCGCGTGCAGCTTGGCCGTGTCCGGCGCCAGGGTGCTGGCCTTTTCAAAGTAGGCCGCGGCCTTGTCGTAGCGGCGCGCCCGCAGCTGCGCTTCGCCCGCCAGCGACAGCAGTTCCACGTCGTCGGGATAGGCGTTCAGCACGGGCAGCAGCCGCTCGATGGCGGCGTCGCTCTTGCCGCGCATCAGCTCGATGGAAGCCATCATCTTGACGGCATACAGGTGCTGGGGATACACGGCCAGAAAGCGCTGCAAATAGCCTTCCGCCAACTGCGGCGAGCCGAGCGCCAGCTGCACGGCGCCCGCCAGCAGGATGGACGGCATGTGCTCGGGCGCCGCCTTGAGCACCAGCTGCAGCGATTGCAGGGCCGCCTTGTTCTTGCCCTGGCGGAAATCGAGCAGGGCCTGCGCCTGCAGCACGCCCAGGCTGTTGGGGGCCGTCCTGCGCGCCGACGCCAGCTGGGCGGCCGCGTCCGCATAGCGGTTTTGCGCGATGTCGAGGTTGGCCAGTTCGATGTGCGCCTGGGTGTGCTCCGGCTTGAGCTTGAGGATCTGCAGGTAGGTCTGGCGCGCCGCCGCGTCCTTGCCTTGCAGGCGCTGCAGGTCGCCCTGCAGGCGCAAGGCGTCGAGGCTGGCCGGCGCCGCCTTCAGCGCCTGCGCCAGCAGCAGTTCGGCGGCCGCCACCTGCTGCTCCAGCGCGGCGATGCGCGCCAGGCCCAGCAACGCTTCCACCTGGCCGGGATGGCCTTCCAGCATGCGCGCGTACAGGCTGCGCGCCTCGTCCTTGCGGCCCAGGGCCAGCAGGGCTTCGCCGCGCAGGGCTTGCACGGCCGCCGGCTGGGCCGCATCGTCGGCGACCTCGGCCAGCACCTTGTCGAACTGGCCCAGCATCAGCCAGGACTTGCCCAGCAGGGGCATCACCTGCTGCTGCGACAGCCCCAGCGATTTGGCCTTGCGCAACTCCTTCTCGGCCGACAGCGCTTCGCCCGTGTCGATGTAGACGCTGCCCAGCAGCAGCCGCGCGGCGGCGTTGTCGGGTTCCTTTTGCAGCAGATTCTTCAGCTGGATGATGGCGGCCCGCGCCTCGCCCTTCTGGCGGTACATCTGGGCGTCCGCCAGCAGGGTTTCGCTGTTCTGCGTGCCGTGGCAGGCCGTCAGCACGGGCAGCAGCAGGGCGCAGCACAGCAGGGCGGCGGGGAAGGGATGGGCAAGGGGTCGGGCCATGGAAGTCTCCGGTTGCGGCGCGCACGGGAAATGGGCATGGCCTAGCTTAAAAAGATGGCCGCCGGCCTCCTTGATGGCGCTCAACAGGCGGCCCGATGGCGGCGTGCCGTCCGCCGTCCGCGCCGTGTTTCTTGTTCCCGCTCAAGAATGGCCCTTTTTGCGACCGTAGAATTTCCCGGACGGCGACAGTCAGGCCGCAACCCTACGGAGCGCATATCATGGACAGCAATGTGGTCAGCAAGGACGGCGTGGTGGCGGTGGTGGGACTCGGGTACGTGGGCTTGCAGCTGGCCGTCGCCTTCGGCGCGCGCCGGCGCACCATCGGCTTCGACCTGTCGGCCCGCAAGGTGGAAAGCTACCGCCGCCACGTCGATCCCACGGGCGAGGTCAGCCATGAACAGCTGCTGGCGGCGCAGTGGCTGAGCGTGGGCTGCGATCCCGCCGAGCTGGAGCAGGCCGACTTCATCGTCGTGGCCGTGCCCACGCCCGTCGACAGCGCGCACAATCCCGATTTCTCCGCCCTGGCCGGCGCCAGCGCCGCCGTCGGGCGCCACATGCGGCGCGGCGCCATCGTCATCTACGAATCGACCGTGTATCCGGGCGCCACCGAGGAAATCTGCATTCCCCTCCTCGAGCAGCACTCGGGCCTGCGCTGGAAGCACGACTTTCACGTGGGTTTTTCGCCCGAACGCATCAATCCCGGCGACCGGGACCACACCCTGCACAGCATCCGCAAGGTGGTCTCGGGCGACGACGACGCCACCCTGGAGCGGGTGGCGGCCCTGTACGAAGGCGTGGTCGAGGCGGGCGTGCACAGGGCCTCGAGCATCAAGGTGGCGGAAGCGGCCAAGGTCATCGAGAACACGCAGCGCGACCTGAACATCGCCCTGATGAACGAGCTGGCCATCATCTTCGACCGCATCGGCATCGACACCCTGGAAGTGCTGCGGGCGGCGGGCACGAAATGGAATTTTTTACCGTTCCGGCCCGGCCTGGTGGGCGGCCACTGCATCGGCGTCGACCCGTATTATCTGACGCACAAGGCGGAAATGCTGGGCTACCACCCGCACGTGATCCTGGCCGGGCGCCGCATCAACGACGGCATGGCCAAGTTCGTGGCGGAAAAGACCATCAAGGAAATGGTGCGCGCCGGTTTCAAGCTGAAGGGCGCGCACGTGAACGTGCTGGGCCTGACCTTCAAGGAAAATTGCCCGGACCTGCGCAACTCGAAAGTGGTCGACATGATCCACGAGCTGCAATCATACGGCGTGCAGGTGCATGTGCACGACCCCGTCGCGGACGGGCGCGAGGCGCTGGAGGAATACGGGCTGTCGCTGGAGAGCTGGGAGCAGCTGCCGCGGGCCGAAGCCATCATCAGCGCCGTCTCGCACCAGGCCCTGCTGGCCCGTCCCCTGGGCGACTTCCAGGCCAAGGTGCTGGAAAACGGCTGCTTCATCGACATCAAGTCGCACTTCGACCCCCGTCCCCTGCAGGACGGCGGCCTGCACGTGTGGCGGCTGTGATGGCGGCCGGCGACGGCAAGGCCGCTGCGGGCTGTGTTCAGGCTGGCAGTCTGGCTGGCTTGCCAGGATCGCCTGGATCGCCTGTTGCGCAGAGTGCGTATGGCCGCGCCTGCGCGCAGCTGCAGCAGGCGCCGCGGCGCTGGCTGGTGACGGGCGTGGCTGGCTTCATCGGTTCGCACCTGCTGGAAACCCTGCTGAAGCTGGGCCAGGAAGTGCGCGGGCTGGACAATTTCATGACGGGCCACCGCCATAATCTGGACCAGGTGCGCGCCAGCGTGGGCGAAGACGCGTGGCGGCGCTTCACCTTCATCGAGGGCGACATCCGCGACCCGCAAGCCTGCGCGCGCGCCTGCGGCGGCGGCCCCGGCCCTGTCGATACCGCCGCCGCCGCGCCGGCCGGCCGTGGCGAGCCCAATGCCAGCGACGGACAGGCTGGCGGCCCCCGCACCGGCGGCCATGCCGGCGATGGCGCCAGCCATGCCGACGGGACAGGGACCGGCGGCGCCGGCGCCAGCCGCGGTGCGCACGACAGCCGTGGCCGCAAGGCAGGCGCGGGCGAGGGGGGCGGCAGCGGCGATGAAACAGGCGGCCAGGACAGCGCAAGCCACGGCAGCGAGGCTGGCCATGGCGGCGGGGCGGGCAGTGCCATGCCGGCAAGCCATGACGGCCGTGCCAGCCAGGCTGCTGCGCAACAGGCAGGCAGCGCTGCCGGTGTCGAGGGCGATGCCGGCATGCGCCGGCGCACGGACAGGGATGGCGCCGTCGACGGCACGGCCACGGCTGGCGAGGCAGGCGATGCCAGCCGGGCCAGTGGCGGCGGGGGCGATGGCCTGGCCCGCGGTGCCGGCGCCGACCACGCCGAAGATGCGGGTGGAATGGACCGAGCGGACGGCGCTGGCCGGGCGGGCGGAGTCGAGGGCGATGCGGGCGGTCCTGTCGACTACGTGCTGCACCAGGCCGCGCTCGGTTCCGTGCCCCGTTCGCTGGCCGACCCGCTGCTGTGCCATGCCGTCAATGTCAGCGGCTTTCTCAACATGCTGGCCGCCGCGCGCGACGCGGGCGTGCGGCGCTTCGTGTATGCGGCATCGAGCGCCACGTATGGCGACCATCCGGCCTTGCCGAAAGTGGAACAGCACATCGGCGCGCCCCTGTCGCCGTATGCCCTGAGTAAATATGTCAACGAACTGTACGCGCAGGTGTACGCCCGCTGCTACGCCACGCAGACGGTCGGCCTGCGCTACTTCAATGTCTTCGGCCCCCGCCAGGACCCGCTGGGCGCCTACGCGGCCGTGATCCCCCGCTGGATCGCCGCCATGCTGGAGCGGCAGCCCGTGCGCATCCACGGCGACGGCGCCACCAGCCGCGACTTCTGCTTTGTCCACAATGCCGTGCAGGCGAATATCCTGGCCGCCACGTGCGCCGACCCGGCCGCCGTCAACCAGGTCTACAACGTGGCCGTGAATGCCCGCACGAGCCTGACGCAGCTGCACGACAGCATGCAGCAGATGCTGCTGGCCGCCAGTCCGGGCCACGTGCCGCTGGCGCCCGAATATGGCGACTTCCGCGCCGGCGACGTGCGCCATTCCCAGGCTGACATCGCCAAGGCGGCCCGCCTGCTGGGCTATGCACCCACGCACGACGTGACGCAGGGCCTGCGCCAGACCGTCTCCTGGTACGTGGCGCAGGCGTCCCGCCCCTGAGCGCATACGCCCGGGCGCGAGGAGGCCAGGCTAGCCGCGGCGACGTGGCTAGCCGCAGGGCTAGCCTGCTGCCTGCCGGTGGCGCCATGCCCGCCAGCAGCCGGCCGCACAGGCGCTGCGCCGCCAGCGACCTTGCTGAACCTGCTCCCGCCCGGCCTTGTCGGCGCCCGGCCTTGCCCGTCTCCCCCTTGCCCGAGCAGGCTGCCATGCAAGATGGAAGATGCAAGATGCAAGATGCAAGATGCAGGATGGAAGATCCAAGATGCAAGAGCCAAGATGCAAGATAGAAAATGCAAGATAGAAAATGCAAGATGCAAGATGCAAGATGCAAGATGCAAGATGCAAGGATGCAAGATGCAAGGATGCAAGATGTACGAAGGAAGTACATCTCCATGCAAGCATGTTGCCGTGCAGGCATCCCTGCGTGGGCCCGTGCACCTCCTTGCGCGGCCGTCTGCGCCGTGGGGCGATGCAACGCTGCGCGCAAGCAGGCATGCCCATGGCGGCAGGGTTGGATCAGCGCTGCACGGGGGGCGAAGTTGGCGCAGGCGGTTCCGGCACGCCCTCGCTCTTGCCTTCGTTCTTGCTGCCGATGGTGCGCGGCGTGCCGCGGAAATCGGCCGTGTGCAGGGTGACGGGACGGCGCCAGACGCGGGCGATATAGGCCAGCACCTGTTCCGCCTGCTCCAGGTCCAGGCCGCGCCCATCGCGCTGGTGGTCGTGGCGCAGCACCAGGCTGCCGTCGTCGTTGAGCAAGGTGGCGGCAACGCAGGGCGCGCCATAATTGTATTTCGGCGCCAGGATGGCTTCGCGGATGGCCGCCACGTCGCGGCTGGCCAGGCGCGTCTCGCCATCGCGCCGGCTTTCATGCACGAACAGGCCCAGGCGGTCGGCCAGCCCGGCATCGAGATAGTTGCGGATAAAACTGAAATCGTCATCGTCGCGGCAGATCTGGCGCGCCCGTGCCAGGCCTTCCCGTTCGATGATGTGTTCCCACATGCAAAAGCCCAGGTGATACGGGTTGATGGCGAGCGCCAGCTGGTGCTCGCCCGCGTAAGGACGCACCACGTCCGAATGCGACTTGATGGCGGACAGGTAGAGTGCTGGCGGCAGGAAATCCGCCTCGCGCAGCAGCCGCGCATGCCAATACGACGCCCAGCCTTCGTTCATGATCTGGCAGGCGAACACGGGATAGAAGTAAAACGACTCTTCGCGCACGGCGAGGAAGATGTCGCGTTCCCAGTCCGCCAGTTCGGGCCCGTAGCGGGCGATGAACCACAGCAAGTCGTATTCGGGCCGGGGCGGCAGCAGCGGCCGTTGCGCCAGGCGCGCCCGCGCCGCCAGCACGGCCGATTCGCCCGGCAGGCGCTGGTAGCGCTGCGCGAAAGGGGGGATTGGCCCTGTCGCGTCCGTCGCTTCGCCGCCCGTGGCCGGGGCCGGGTAGGCGGGGCGGTGCAGGGCGGCATGGATGTCCACGTGCTGCTCCAGGGCCAGCGCCGCGTCGAGCACGGCTTCCACCTTGTCCTGGCCATGGCGCTGCAGCGCCGCCTCGATGCGCTGTGCCCGCGCCGCGCTCTGTTCCAGGATGTGCGTGCCTGCCATGGCGCCGAAGCGCTGGAACAGGGCATTGCGGCTGGCAAAGTCGGCGTGACCCAGCACATGGGCCGTGACGAGGGTGTTTTCCGCCACGGAATTGTGTTCCGCCATGTAGGCGTGGCAGGGGTCGCCAGGAAACATGACTTCGAAGATATGCGAATTGCCCATCTTCTGGTGCACGAGCTGGTGGATGTAGCGCACGCCGAACGACCAGTGGCGCATGCGCACGGGCAAGCCATAGATGGCGATCTCGGCCATGAAGCTGTCGGGCACCAGCTCGAAGTCGACGCGGGGAAATTCCAGGCCCTGCGCCAGCGCCAGCGCTTCGATGCGCGCCGCGTAGCCGGCCAGGACGGCGGCATCCGCGGCCTCTGCGGCCCCTGTCTGCGCCTGCGTGTGGCGTCGTGCGCTCATGCGGCTTCCTCCGTGCCCGCCGCTTCATGCTGGAAGAAGGTGCGGATGGCCGCCCACACGTCATCCGGCTTGGCCAGGATGCTGCTGTGCAAGGGTAAGCCGTGCCGTTCCTGTTCCGCGCACAGGCGGTGCATTTCCGTTTCCAGGCTGCGCGCCACGCCCGGCACCGTTTCCACATAGCCCATGTAGTTGAGCAGCCCGGCCAGTTCGGCCAGGGCCTGGCTGGCGGCGGCG
Organism: Janthinobacterium sp. GW821-FHT03C08; assembly: GCF_059420905.1. Lineage (NCBI taxonomy): Bacteria > Pseudomonadati > Pseudomonadota > Betaproteobacteria > Burkholderiales > Oxalobacteraceae > Janthinobacterium > Janthinobacterium sp. GW821-FHT03C08. Next base: position 21,491 of record NZ_JBWKUP010000026.1, read on the forward strand.
CGGTCTTCGCTGAAGTTCTCGCCATCGGAAGCGTAGAACAGGTAGGCGTTGTAGCGGCCCGGCGCATAGCCTTCCTGCAACAGTTCACGGCTCAGGCGGAAGGCGCCGGAAGCCATGGTACCCCCCATGCCGTTGACCTGGAAGAATTCGGCTTCGGAAAACTCCCAGGCCCGCGTCGTGTGGGCAATGAAACGGGTTTCCACCCTGGCATAGCTGCGGCGCAAGCCCTGCAAGGCAAAGAAGAAGAAGGACTTGGCCAGCTTGCGTTCCGCCTGCGCCATGCTGGCCGACACGTCCAGCACGAAGAAAACGACGGCATTCGTGCTGGGACGGGGCCGCAGCAAGACTTGCCGGTAGCGCAAGTCGTCGTTGGTGAAGGGGACGGCCTGCGCCTGCAGCGCGCGCCGCTTGATGGCTTCCTTGACGGTGCGGCGCCGGTCCAGGCGCGAGCGGGCACCATGGCGGTCGATGCCCGAGCGCAGCAGCTGCACGTCGTCGAGCGCGCTCAGGTGGCGCGGCTTCAAATGCGGCAGCTTGAGTTCCTCCCACAGCCAGTCGAGGATGTCGTCCACGGCAAATTCGAGCAGCAGGCGCACTTCGCCTTCGCCATTGCCCCCTTCGCCCTGCGCTTCGCCTTCGCCCGTGGGGGCAGGGCGCGCCGCGCGCAGGATATCGCCGGGCTGGCCGTCGCCCTGGCCCGCGCCGATGCCGTTGCGCGCCGGGGCCAGGCGGAAATGCGCGTGTTCGAGCAGGCGCATGGGCACTTGCACCGTGCGCTGCTGCGGTCCGCCGATCAGGTCGGGGCCGGCGATCAGCTCGGGCAGGTGCGCCTGCACGGCTTCGCGCACCTTCTGGTTGTGGCGCAGCCAGTCGCGCGCGCCGCGCGAAAACAGCGCGTACCACGGCTGCGCCAGCTGTCCCGCCGTGGCCGCCCGGCTGTCCGGCCCGGCATCGGCAGGCTGGGTGGGCAGGGCCGGCGCCCCATGGTCGGCGCCGTGTCCTTCGCCTGGCGTGACGGTGGCGGGCATGGCTATTCCTGTGCCAGCAAGGTGGTGACGTAGTTCAGCGCCTCGCGCGCGCTGTGGGCGTCGTAGCCGTATTCCTCGACGAGGCGCCGCTCGACGGCGGAGATCTTGGCCCGCACGTCGTCATCGGGACGCTTGGCCGAACTGACCAGGCGCAGCACGTCGCGCCGCTGCTCGAACAGATATTGCTGTACGGCATCGTTCAATGGCGCGTGGCTGCCCAGGCCAAACGCTTCGCCCCGCTTGAAGGCGCCCATGGCCTTGCGCACGACTTCCTGGCGGAAGGACTGCTTGCCCGAGTCGCTGATGTGGATTTTTTCCTCGACGGCTCGCAGGAAGCGTTCGTCGGGACGGCGCTCCTCGCTGGTGATGGGGTCGCGGATCTGGCGGTTGTCCAGCATGGCTTCGACTTCATCGAGGTATTTGTTGAGCAGGTCCTGCGCCTCCTGCTCGAACGAGACGAACAGGGCCTTGTGCACGTCGGCCTTGACCCAGCGGTTATAAAAATCCTTGCGCGTCAGGACGAGGTAATCGATCCACTTGCGCTTGCGACGCGGTTCGATGCGGGCATCGCTGTCGATGCCATCCTTCAGGGCCAGCAGCACGTCCATCGTGGACAGGCTGTTGCGCCGGGCGGCGATGATGGCGTGCGACAGGGCATTGATGACGAAGCGGGGCGAGACGCCCGACAGGCCTTCGTCGGGCGCCTTGTCGCGCTCGCGGATGCGCCTGACCTCGGCATGGGGCAGGTCCTCGACGTCCTCGTCGGCATAGATACGCAGCTTCTTGACCAGTTCCGCTTCCTTTTCCTCGCCTTCGGACAGGCGGCTCAGGATGGCGAACACGGCCGCCGCATGCAGCACGTGCGGGTCCAGGTGCACGTCGCGGAAGGCGGGCGCGGCCGAGCGGATCAGCTTGCGGTAGATGCGCGCTTCCTCGCGGTAGTTGAGCGTGTACGGCACTTGCACGATGACCATGCGGTCGAGCAGCGCCTCGTTTTCGCTTTCTTGCAAGAATTTGCGAAATTCCGCTAGGTTCGTGTGGGCAACGATGGTTTCGTCGAGGTAAATCAGGGGAAAGCGCGACACCTTGACATTCCTTTCCTGCGTCAGGGTCAGCAGCAGGTAGAGGAATTCCCGCTTGACCTTGAGGATTTCGATCATTTCCAGCATGCCGCGGCTGGCGGCATACACGGCGCCCGACCACGACCAGGCGCGCGGGTCGCCCTCGTCGCCGTACTGCGCCACCTTCGACAGGTCGACGGAACCGACCAGGTCGGCCAGGTCGGCCGTGGTGGGATCGTGCGGCGCATACGTGCCGATGCCGCAGCGTCCCGCTTCCGACAGGTACAGCTGTTCCACGGGCATGCGCAGGAAGTCGCCCCCGTAGTGCTCCTCCAGCCGCGCCCGGCAATGGGGACACAGTTCGCCCTGCAGTTCGACGCCGTAGCTGGCGCGAAAGTCCGCGCGCATGCCGTGCGGCACCAGGTGCAGCGGCGATTCGTGCACGGGGCAGCCGCCGATGCCGTACAGCGCGCCCTCGGCGCTGTGGCTGTATTCTTCCAGGCCCCGCTTGAGCAGGATGACCATGGTCGACTTGCCGCCAGACGGCGGCCCCAGCAACAGCAGCATGCGCCGTCCCACTTCGGAACCGGCAGCCGCCGCCTTGAAATACGCGGCCACGCGGTCGATCGCTTCGTCGATGCCGAACAGCTCGTCGTCGAACAGGCGGCAGCGGAAGCGGCCGCTGTCGTCCGTCTGGCCATTCCAGCGCATCATGTCCCACAAATACTGGTGGGCGCTGCGCGCCTGCAGGGCCGCGCCGGCCGGCACGATGTGTTCGAGGAAATCGGCAAAGCTGCCGCGCCAGGGGCTGAGGCGGTGTTGCGCCGCGTAGCTGGCCATGCCGTGCACGAAGCGGGCGCGCTGCCCCTCGCCATCAGGCGCGCCGTCCTGCGCGCCGCTGCCTGCCGCACCATCGTGCTTACCGAGACTCGTCATCGTGTCCTCTTCGCCGCCGTTGCGTCCCATGGCATGCCCTGCACGCCGTGGGACGGGTCGCCCCCTGCCTGTCGATCAAGTATACGGCGCCGTCACTGTACGCACGCCTGATCTTGCTCAAGCTTGAAAACGGAACTATTCGCGCCGTGTTTCACCCATGCGCGGGCGGCGCGGCCCGCGCCTGCGCGGTTCAATCCAGATCAATACCGGGCGCCGCCGTCGGCCCACACTGGACATTCCGAACGACCCACGAGGAGAACATGATGATCGACAATGGTTTCAGCGCCCCGCCCGGCAATGCCGGCAGGGGCCAGGCTGCGGACGACGAAGAGGCCTTCCAGCAGTTTGCCGCGCCGGGCGACGGCGACGGCATGATCGAGAGCGCCTCCGTTTCGGAAGTGCCCGATGCCTTGAGCGGCGTCAGCATGGAGTTGTTGGAAATCAAGCGCAGCATCGAGGATGGCATGCGCCAGGCCATTTCCCAGGCGGCGGGGGTGCGCGCCGCCGACGCCTTCAGCGATGCGGGCAATATCCAGGGCGTGTCCATCGGCCTGGGCGAGGGCGCCAGCGACAGTTCCTCGGGCGAGCCGGGCATGCCGGCCCTGACCCTGTACGTGGCCGAACCCACCTCCGTCGACCGCGCCAAGGCCGCCATCGTGGGTGCCATGGGGGTGCGCGCCGTGGCCAGCGACAATGTGCCCGTGAATATCGTCGTCACGGGCGTGATCGATGCGCAGCCCCACCGTTTCCGGCTGCGTCCGGCGCCGGGCGGGGTGTCCGTGGGCCACTTCCGCATCACGGCGGGCACCATCGGCTGCCTGGCCGTGGGCCGCACGCCGCCGCGCACGACCCGTTTGATGATCCTGAGCAATAACCACGTCCTGGCCAATTCGAATGGCGGCGTGTTCAACGACTGCATCGTGCAGCCCGGCCCCATCGACGGCGGCCGCTGCCCGCAGGACCAGGTGGCCGTGCTGGAACGCTTCGTGCCCATCAATTTCAGCGGCGGCGTCAATTTCGTCGATTGCGCCACCGGCTGGGCCTGGCCCGACCGCGTGCGGCCCGAGCTGGTCTACCTGAGCGGCGGCGTGCCCGCGTATTTCCGCATCAGCAATGCGCTCGTGGCGCCCGCGCTGGGCATGCTGGTCGGCAAATCCGGGCGTACCACGCAATTGACGCAGGGCCGCATCACGGGCCTGGGCGCCACCATCAACGTCAATTACGGCGGCGGCAGGATCGCGCTGTTCCAGGACCAGATCGCCATCACGGGCGTCAGCGGTCCCTTCAGCGCCGGCGGCGACTCCGGCTCGTCCATCTGGACCTGGAACCAGCAGCGCAATCCCGTCGGCCTGCTGTTTGCCGGCGGCAACAACATCACCTTCGCCAACCAGATGCGCCGCGTGGTGGTGGCGCTCGACATCAACCTGTACACCTGACGGACGGGACGGCGCAAACGGCCTTGCAGGGCGCGCTCCCTTGCACGATGATGCTACTGCGGGGGGCCGCAGCCGCGCGGGGCAGGGGCCGGCGTAGGGTGCTGCAACGCCGGATGGCCGGGTGTATGATGGAGTGCATCAGGAGGGTGTGTCATGTCAAACAGTAAATTCACACAATCGCCATACGCTGTCTTCGAGGACGCCGCCATGCCGTATGTGCCGGACGCGCTCCCGGGCCAGGGACCGTTTGCCCCTGCCGCGCCCTCGGGCCGCCTGGAAGCGGCAAGGCGGCGCAACGAGCGGGCGCTGATGGCCATCGACGGCGTCGAAGGCGTCAGCCTGGGACAGACCGCCATCGGCAGGGAAGCGCTTGTCGTGTACCTGCGCGACCCGTCCGTCAAGCGGCGCGTGCCCCGGCAGGTGGAGGGATATCCGGTCGAAACGAGCATCACGGGCCAGATCGATATCCAGCGCTGGTAGGCAAGCCGGCCTGACGGCGGGGCCATCAGGTCATCAGGACGCCGGCACGACAGGTGGCGGCGCGGCGTGAAGGCGGGGCTTGCCGCGCGCGGCAGGTGGACAGGCGCGCCCGCGGGCCTGCATGGCCAGCCATCCCGGCCTGGCCATGCCTTCCAGCTTGCTCGCCTGCGTGCTCGTACTCTTTCGTACTCTTTCCTGCCGATTTGCCTGCTTATTTGCTCAGGCGGCCGATCGCCTCGGCCACGCCCGCGCCATAGGCCGGGTCGCACAGGGTGCAGTTGCCGATGTGGCGCTGCTTGACCTGCTGCGAGGCGCCCGAGATGGCGCGCGCCGTGTTGTCGAACAAGGCTTGCTGCTGTGCCGGCGTCATCAGCTGGAACAGGGCGCGCGGCTGCGAATAGTAATCCTCGTCGACCCTGTGGTTCCAGTGGTCGGCCGCGCCTTCGAGGCTCAACGGCGGTTCGCGGAAGTCGGGCTGCTCCGCCCATTCCTGCTCGCTGTTCGGCTCATAGCCCAGGGTTCCTCCCTGGTTGCCATCCACGCGCATCTGGCCGTCGCGGTGGTAGCTGTGGAACGGGCACTTCGGCGCATTGACGGGGATGTGGCTGTGGTTGACGCCCAGGCGGTAGCGCTGCGCGTCGCCATACGAAAACAGCCGGCCCTGCAGCATCTTGTCCGGCGAAAAGCTGATGCCGGGCACCACGTTGGCCGGGTTGAAGGCGGCTTGCTCCACTTCCGCGAAATGGTTGTCCGCATTGCGGTTCAGCTCCAGCACGCCCACCTCGATCAGCGGGTAGTCGCCGTGCGGCCACACCTTCGACAGGTCGAAGGGGTTGATGTGGTAGGTACCTGCCTCTTTCTCCGGCATGATCTGTACGTACAGGGTCCAGCGGGGGAAATCCTTGTTTTCGATGCTTTCGTACAGGTCGCGGTGCGAGCTTTCGCGGTCCTTGCCCACCAGTGCCTCCGCTTCCGCATCCGTCAGGTTCTCGATGCCTTGCTGGGTCTTGAAGGTGAACTTGACCCAAAAACGTTCATTTTGCGCGTTCAGGAAGCTGAAGGTATGGCTGCCGAAGCCATGCATGTGGCGGAAGCTGCGCGGCAAGCCCCGGTCGCTCATCACCACCGTCACCTGGTGCAGCGCCTCGGGCAGCGAGGTCCAGAAGTCCCAGTTGCTGTTGGCGCTGCGCAAGCCCGTGCGCGGGTCGCGCTTGATGGCGTGGTTCAGGTCGGGAAATTTCAAGGGGTCGCGCATGAAGAAGACGGGCGTGTTGTTGCCGACCAGATCCCAGTTGCCTTCTTCCGTATAAAACTTCAGGGCGAAGCCGCGGATGTCGCGTTCCGCATCGGCCGCGCCCCGTTCGCCGGCCACCGTGGAAAAGCGCGCGAACATGGGGGTTTGCTTGCCCACGGCGCCAAAAATCTTCGCCCGCGTGTAGCGCGTGATGTCGTGCGTGACGGTAAACGTGCCATGCGCGCCGGACCCCTTGGCATGCATGCGGCGCTCGGGGATGACTTCGCGGTCGAAGTGGGCCAGCTTTTCCAGGAACCACACATCTTGCAGCAGGGCAGGGCCACGGGGGCCGGCCGTCTGGATGTTCTGGTTGTCGACTACAGGCGCGCCAAAGGCGGTGGTCAGCTTTTTCATTGGACTCTTTCTTTATAGGGAGGTCGACGGACGAGCCAGGGCCTGCCCAAACACTGGCTGGGCTGAGCGTGTACGACGTGCTCACCGAGGCTGGTCCAGAGTAACAAATTTCTAAAAAGCAAATTCAGTGTAATCCATTTCGAGGCCGGCAACAGCCCCGCCGCGTCAGGGGAGGCGGCTTGTTCATCATAGCCTCTCGGCAACGTCTAGCCCAACACGATTGACCCGGCGCAAAGGGCGGCGGGATTTTCCGGCGCGTCAGCGGTAGTTGGACCAGTTGGCCCGCAGCCAGGTCAGCACGGCGCCGTGGCCCCGTATGTCGGCGGGCAAGTGGCGCTGGATCAGCCGTTCGCACTTCAATGCCGTGGCCAGGCTGCCGCCCGACCAGCTGTTGCAGCTGTACAGCACTTCATACCACTCGTGGCGGTTCAGCAGGACACTGTCGGGGATGGCGCGGCGGGCCGGGTCGTCGCCCGCCGTCGGGCCGTCGGCATAGCTGAATTGCAAGTCGCTCTTTTTCATGGGGCCCATCCGGTGATCTGCCATGCTTGCCTCGCGATGAGATTGCGCACGAACACATGTCCCTGCCAGGCAAGCTTATGCCTGCGACAAGCATTCCACTTAGCAATATGGAGCAGTCTTGATCTGGCTTAAAACCTGTTCCAGTTATTGTGCCGGTGTTCCGTCGCTTCCTTCATCAGGTGGCCGGCGCGCAGGGCGTCGTCGGCTTGCAGCGTCATGGCCAGTTCCTGGATGGCGGGCGGATACTCGTGGTGGGCCGCTTCTTCCAGCAGTTCGCGGCCCCTGGCCGGGTCGCGCGGCACGCCGCGGCCTTCGCGGTAGGCGTTGTACAGCAGGAACATGGCATGGGCATTGCCCAGCTCGCTGGACTTGTCCAGCCAGCGCGCGGCTTCATTCTGGTCCTTCGGCACGCCTTCGCCATTCGCCGCCAGCAGGCCCAGCATCAGGGCCGCCTTCGCATGGCCCTGCTGCGCGGCCTGCCGGTACCATGGCCAGGCCTGCTCAGGCGTGGCCGCGCGCAGCATCTGGCCCAGCTCGAACGCGGCTTCCGTATCGCCCGCGCGGGCGGCCTGTTCAAATAATTTCACCGCATCGGCGCGGCGTTCGGGACGGGCCTGGTAAATCAGCGCCAGTTCGCGCTCGGCCACGGGCATGTCCTTGCCGGCCCAGCTGCGTACCTTGCGTTCGGCCTGGTGGTCGCCCGCCTGGCGCGCCAGCATGGCGACGGCTTCGATCTCGGCCGCCGTGGGCGGCGGCGAGGACTGGCAGGCGGCCAGGACCGTGGCCAGCACGACGGCGGGGAGGGAGAGTGCGTGTTTCATTGGGATCAGCTTTCCTCAGGACGGGCCGGAACACTCGCAGTTCCGGCCCATGGGCCTTATTTGCTCAGGTCGATGCGGTACTTGGCAAAGCCGCTGGCGTCGAGGCCGCCTTCGGCCGCCACGTTGGCGATGCCGCTGCCTTGCGCCAGCGCCAGGTGGCCCGGCGCCGAGCGCAGGATCACGGGACCGGCCGTGGCTGTCTTGACGAAGCTCCAGCTGCGCGAACTGCCGTTGGCCGCCAGGGTCACCTTGCCGCCCTTGCTGGCCAACGATGCCAGGTAATTGCTGACCACGGCCTGGTTCGCATCGGGCGACTTGATGATGGTCTTGCTGCCGTCGATGCCGGGCACGGCGCCGCCGCCGCCGGCGCGGTAGTCGTTCGTCGCCACGATGAAATCGTCGCCATCGGCCACGGGCGCGCCCTTGTACGTGAGGTTGACGATGCGGCTGCCCGGTTTTTTCGTCACGTCGATCTGGTACGTCAGCGCATTGTTTTCCGCGTAGAACACGTCATAGTTGTAGATCGTGCCATACGACGGCACCAGGTCCTGCTCGGCGCTGCTGGCCGGATCGATCTGGTTGAATTGCCTGGCCGACGTTTCCAGCCACGCCTTCAAGTCCGATCCCTTGATCTTCACGGCTTGCAGGTTGTTGTTGCTATATAAATACAGATCGCCCGGATTGCGCACCTGCAAGCCGATTGGCGCGGCCGGCGAGGCGCCTGCCGCCACGTCCGTGAAATCCGAGGGCCCGTTGCGGCCCGCCTTGAATGGCGCGCTGCACGAGATGACGGGGATGTTCTTGTAGCTCGACAAGGTAGCGTCCGTGCTGGTGGCGATGAAGTTCTTCACGTAGTCCAGCTGCGCCTGGTTGACGAGCTGGATGGCGCTGACGTCGCCCACCAGGGCGAAATAGGCGGACATCTCGAAATCCGTGCTGATGCCCAGCGGCTGCTTGGCATAGGCGATGGTGGCCGCGTGTTCGGTGGCGACGAGCGGCGCGATGGCCGGGTCGGCTTTCACGAGGGTCGTGCCATCCGTGTACTTGAAGCCGCGCGATTCCACCGTCGTCTTGGCCGGCTGCACCACCCATTTGCCGCCCTGGTACACCATGGTCAGCTTGATGATGCCCAGACGGCGGCCCCAGCTTTGCGCCATGACGGTAGGCACGCCGTTGACGAAACCGTTTTCCGCATCGATCTTCGCGCTGGCGGGGAAGGCAGCGAACGAGGCATCCAGCGCGGCCGCGCCCGTTTCCTTGCCTTTCGGGAAGATCAAGTGCGAATGGCCGATCATCAGCGCGTCGATGCCCGTGCTGGTCAGGTGGTAGCTGCCATTTTCCATCTTCGGGCTGTAGGGGCTCGTATCCAGGCCGCCATGCGACAGGGCCACGACGAGGTCGGCGCCCTTGCTGCGCAGTTCCGGCACGTACTGTTTCGCCGCTTCCTGCACGCCCGTCACGCTGACCTTGCCGGCCAGCACTTTCTGGTCCCATTCGAGGATTTGCGGCGGCACAAAGCTCAGCACGCCCACATTGATTTTGACGGTCAGCTTGCTGCCGTCCGGCGCCGTGGCAGCGAAATCGCGGGGCAGCAGGGTGTAGGGCTGGAAGATGGGCTTGCCGCTGGACACGCCGACGACATTGCTCAGCACGGAAGGATAGGCGGGCGCGCCGCAGGTGCCCGTCGGCTTGGTCACGCCGGGAATGCCGAAATCCGTGTTGGTGATCTGGCTCAGGTAAGCGAGGCCATAGTTGAATTCGTGGTTGCCCATGCCGCCCGCGTCGTATTTCAGCGCGTTCATGGTCTTGTGCACGGCCAGGGTACCCGTGCAGGGGACGGGTGCGGCCACGGCCTGCAGGTCGGCCAGCAGGGTGCCCTGGATGACGTCGCCGTCGTCGAGCAGGACGTTGTTCGGATTTTCCGCCCGCGCCGCCTGGATCAGGGTGGACGTGCGTTCCAGGCCCAGGCTCGTGTCTTCCGCCAGTGCGTAATAGTTGTAGCTCAAGACATTCGAGTGGATGTCCGTCGTTTCCAGCAGCGCCACGCTCACCGTCGTGCCTTCAGGAATGGCTGGCGCCGTGTTCGAACTGCCGTTGCAACCGACGAGACCCGCACTTGCCAGCGCTGCCAGCATGACCCAATTTGTTTTCATTACCGCCCTCGGAAAGATTCAAAGGACGCGACTGTAACGCTGCCATATGACGCGGCGATGACAGCCGTGCAGGGCGCATGGATGCGTGCTCAGCGGCAGGCGGCGACGGCTGCTTCCAGCCAGGCCGCGTCCACGGCGCCCAGGCGCCTGGTGCAGGCCTGATGTTGAGAATTCACAATCACTGTGTATGGCAAGGCCCTGATTTGATTGCCGAATGTGCTGAACAGCCCGGGTCTTGCCTGGGCGTGCGGATAGGCGGCGGGGTGCTGCCGCAGGAATGCCCGTGCCGGCTGCGGAGCGTCGATGGCGATGCCGATGAGCTGCAGCGGCGAGCCCTTGGCGCCCACCACCAGGTCGATGCCCCGGGCATCGCGCCCCGCGCGTTCCTCCAGTTGACGCGCTACGCCGAGGTGACGGTCTTCATGGCGATGCCGGCGGCGACGAGCAGCAGGTTCAAGCGCGACGCCAGCGGCGCGTGGCGCAGGGCGCGCCAGGCGACGGTGAGCGCGTTCAGGTTGGCCACGAGGGCCAATTGCCGGGGCAGCAAGCCCACGGCGCGGCCGCGCCAGCTGTCGCGCTGGCGCGGCGTCAGGCCGGGCAGGGACGTGCCCGCCACTTCGAGGCGGCCGCCTTGCGGCGCCAGGATGCCCGCCAGCAAATGCAGCAGGGTGGATTTACCGGAGCCGGATGGCCCCAGCAACAGGGCGTGGCGCCCGGCGGGCACATCGAAGGCGGCGATGTCCAGCACGGGGCGGGCAGGGCCATAGGCATACGTCAGCGAAGCGAGGTGGAGCATGGGTGGTCTTTCTGGCAGCGGAGCAGGGTGGCATAAAAATCGCGCACAAATGCAAGTGAGCTGCATTATAATTTAAAACGCAATCGACCCCATCCGAAGGAAGCCCCATGTCCCCCACGTCCAATATCCCGCGCAAGCTCCCCGTCACCGTCCTGTCCGGCTTTCTCGGCGCCGGCAAGACCACCTTGCTCAACCACATACTGCGCAACCGCGAAGGCAAGCGCGTGGCCGTCATCGTCAATGACATGAGCGAAGTCAATATCGACGCGGCGCTGGTGAAGGACGGTGCCGCCGCGGCTGGCGCGGCCTTGTCGCGCACGGAAGAAAAACTCGTGGAAATGTCCAACGGCTGCATCTGCTGCACCTTGCGCGACGATTTACTGCAGGAAGTGCGGCGCCTGGCCTTGGAAGACCGCTTCGACTATCTGCTGATCGAATCGACGGGCGTGGGCGAGCCGATGCCCGTGGCCGCCACCTTCGACTTTGAGGATGAGCACGGTGACAGCCTGAATGACGTGGCGCGCATCGACTGCATGGTCACCGTCGTCGACTGCGCCAACCTGCTCAACGACTTTCACAGCGAGGACAGCCTGGAGCAGCGCGGCGAGACGGCGGGCGAGGGCGACGACCGCCAACTGGCCAACCTGCTGACGGAACAGATCGAGTTTGCCAATGTCATCGTCCTCAACAAGGTGGACATGGTGGCGGCCGACGAGCGCCTGCGCGTGCTGGCCATTATCAAGGCCTTGAATCCCGGCGCCCGCATCCTCGAAACCAACCACTCCATCGTGCCGCTGGACACCATCCTCGGCACGCAGCTGTTCGACCTGGAGCAGGCGGCCAGCATGCCGGGCTGGGCCCAGGAACTGGCGGGCGTGCACACGCCGGAAACGGACACGTATGGCATCGCCAGCTTCGTCTACCGGGCCAGGGCGCCGTTCCACGCGCAGCGCCTGCACGATTACATCGCCCGGCCGATACCCGGCGTGGTGCGCAGCAAGGGGTATTTCTGGCTGGCCAGCCGTCCCGAATGGGTGGCCAGCCTGTCCGGCGCGGGCAAGCTGGTGAATATCGAACCTGTGGGCCTGTGGTGGGCGTCCGTGCCGCAGGAGCGCTGGCCGACGGATGCGGCGTCACTGGCGGAAGTCAGGGCGGGCTGGAGCGAGCCATATGGCGACCGCTACCAGGAACTCGTCTTCATCGGCCAGGACATGGACCAGGCCGCCATCGAGGCGGACCTGAGGAAATGCCAGCTGAGCGACACGGAAATGCGCCGGGGCATGGCTGCCTGGCGCAGCTTGCCGGACCCGTTTCCCCAGTGGCAGCGCATGGAAGAACTCGAAGACTAACCATCGACAGGAAGGCAATATGACAGAACTGATCCCCGTCACCATCATCACGGGTTTTCTCGGCAGCGGGAAGACCACCTTGCTCAAGCGCATATTGCAGGGCGACCACGGCTTGCGCATCGCCGTGATCGAGAATGAATTCGCCGCCGAAAGCATCGACCATGGCTTGCTGGTGCAGGACAGCGGCGAGCAGATCGTGGAAATGAACAATGGCTGCATCTGCTGCAGCGTGCGGGGCGACCTGATCCGCATCCTGGGCGAGTTGCACGCGAAACGCGCCGCGGGCAGCATCGCTTTCGACCACGTGGTCATCGAAACGACGGGCCTGGCCGCGCCCGGTCCCGTGGCGCAGACCTTCTTTGCGGAGCCGTCCGTCAGCGAGTTCTACCTGCTTGACGCCATCCTGACGGTGGTCGATGCGCGCCACGCGCAGCAGCAATTGACCCTGCACAAGGAAGCGCAGGAGCAGGTGGGCTTCGCCGACCGCCTCCTGCTGTCGAAGACGGACCTCGTCAGCAAGGACGAACTGGCGGCGCTGCGCCAGCGCCTGGCCGCCATCAACGGCCGCGCCCGCATGCAGAAGCTCAGTTTTGGCAACGTGCCCCTGCGCGAGATCCTGAATATCCGCGGGTTCAACCTGGACGCCATCGTCGAGCTGGAGCCCGATTTCCTCGGCGAACTGGGGCACCGCCATGGCGATGGCGTGCAATCGTTCGTGTATCACCAGGCGCAAGCCCTCGATTTGCTGCAGGTGGAAAACTTCCTCGATGCCGTGGTGCAGCTGTTCGGCAGCCAGCTGATGCGCTACAAGGGCATATTGCACGTGGCCGGCGTCCCCTGCCGCGCCGTCTTCCAGGGCGTGCACATGCTGATGGGTTCGGAACTGGGCGCGCCGTGGCGCGAGGGCGAAACGCGCGCCAGCACCATGATCTTCATCGGCCGTGACTTGCCGCAAGACATGCTGATCCGGGGGCTGGACCGCTGCGTGGCCGGGGCGGCCAGTCCCGCCAGCGTGCTGGCCGACGTGATGGCCGTGGCGGTGGCCGGGGTCGCGGCATGAGCGTGGAAGCGGGCTTGCCCGCCCTGGCGCTGATCTTTCTCCTTGGCATGCGGCATGGCCTGGAGCCGGACCACCTGGCCGCCGTCGATGGCCTGACCCTGCGCAGCCTGCCCGCGCACCCGCGCTGGGCGCCGTGGATGGGCGCGCTGTTCGCGCTGGGGCATGGCCTCAGCGTGCTGGCCATCGTCGCCGTCGCGGCCGTGGCGTCCCGGCAATTTACACCGTCGGAAGCCGTGTTCGGCTGGCTGGAATGGCTGCCCGTCGCCTTGCTGCTGCTGATCGCCGCGCTGAATGCGCGCAGCCTGCTCGCCGGCGGGCAGCTGGCCAGCGTGCGCGGCCATTTGCTGCCGGGCTGGCTGGGCCGCGCGTCCGGCCCGCTGGGCGCCGTCCTCGTCGGCATGCTGTTCGCCCTCGTCTTCGACACGGCCCTGCAGGCGTCCGCCTGGGGCTATGCGGCCGTGGCGCTGGGCGGCATGGGGCCTGCCCTGGTGACGGCAGTGGCATTTGCCGCGGGCATGGGCGTGATGGACAGCTTCGACGGCTGGGTCACGGCAAAAGTCATGCGCACCGGCAAGATTGACCTCGTGCGCGCCTTCCGGCGCCGCCTGGGCTGGCCCATCGTCGCCCTCTGCGTGGCCATGGCCGCCTGCATGGCGGCGGGCAAGCTGGATGCGGCGTGGCGCTTGCCGGAAAGCTGGACGGCGGCCCTGGGCGCGGCCATGGTGCTGCTGATGGCGGCCCTGTACGGCTGGACCCTGTACGGCTTGCGCGGCACGCGTGCCTGAGGCAAGGGCGTGGGTATAATGGAAAAAAACTCCCGAGTCCCGCCATGCCCGCCACCGACATCGCCATCCGCCTGCTGACGCCAGCCGACGCCGCCGCCTTTTGCGCGCTGCGCCTGCGCGCCATCCTTGATTCGCCCAGCTCGTTTTCGTCCTCGCGCGAGGATGAGCTGGCCCGCACGCCGGAGGAGCACGCCCAGCGTATCGCGGGCGGCCCGCAGCAGCGGGCCTTCGGCGCCTTCGACGGCGAACGCCTCGTGGGCTTTGCGGGCTTGCGCCGCGAAGCGCTGCGCCAGCTGTCGCACAAGGCCGTGTTGTGGGGCGTCTTCGTCGACGTGCAGCAGCGGGGCAGGGGCGTGGCGCGGCGGCTCGTCAATGCCTGCATCGAACAGGCCGAGCGCGACCCGGCCATCCTGCAAGTGCATTTGAGCGTGAACGCGGAAAACAATTCTGCGCGACAACTATATGAATCGCTGGGTTTTATCCGCTACGGCACGGAGCCGCGCTCCATGCGCGTGGGCGAGCTGTTCTATGACGAGCATCACCTGGCACTGCTGCTCAGGTGATGTCAGGGAGACTTACTTGCAGCGCGGGCACAGGCCCTTGATCAGGTAATCGACTTCGTCGCCGCTGAAGCCTTCCGGCAGGGCCACGGGCGTGGGCAGCTTGACTTCGTTGAAGCAGGTGACGTTGGCGCACTTGGTGCACTGGAAATGCGCATGTTCGTGCGCCTGGTGGCCGGCGCCCGCGCTGAAGCGCCACACCTGGTCGGCACCGGCGATGCGGTGCACCAGTTCATTTTCCGTCAGCCATTCCAGCACCCGGTACAGGGTGACGGAATCGATATCGCTGTCCTGCGACAGCGCCTGCTGGATTTCATGGTGGGTCAGCGAGCGGCTTTGCGCCATCAAAAAGTCGAGCACCTTCACGCGCGTCTTGGTAACGCGGGCGTTGGTGTTGCGGATCAGCGATTCGGCGTGCGGTGTAGAAGAAGATGTCAACATAATATGGCCTGCTTACGGATGGACGGGCTGGCGGCGTGATCGCCGTGCCTTCGGCACCCTCATGGCCGTATCTTAGCATGCGTGCTCCGAAGCATGAACCCGCGTCATGGTTTGAACGTCCAGTAGCGGCCCGCCGGCGTGTCGACGGGGTCGAGAAAGCGCTGGTCGGCGCGCGCATTGTTGCGTATCAGATAAAACATGTCGGACAGGGCCGAGCGCTTTTCCGCAAAGTAGGAGTGCTTCATGAAGCTCGTGTCCACCCCGGTGGCGTCGATGGTTTCCACGCCGGCCACGATGAGCATGCCGGCGCCGCTGTCGCCCGCGCGCGGATAGCCGTGCACGGCCTTCGAGGCGGCCAGGGCCAGGTCCTGCGACGAGGCGTACAAGGTGACGGGATTGCGCCCGCCCGCCAGTTTCGGCGCGATATCGTGCTTGAAGATGGCCGCGTCGATGTCGGGCGCGGACAGGATGATTTCCGTGATCTTTTGCGCCAGCAGCGGCTGCGCGGCCAGCAGGTCGGCCACGGCCCGCGTCAGCCCGCGGCTGCCCATGCTGTGGCCCACCAGGTACACTTGCGCCGCGTCCGTGCTGGCGAGAAAGTCGGCCAGGAAGACCGTGATGTGGGGCGTGCTCCACTCGATATTGTTTTCATCGATGGTGTAGCCGGCGATGTCGCCCTGCGACGGCCAGCTGTAGAAGACGGGCGCGCCATCGAAGCCCAGGTCGTAGGCCATCTGCCCCGTGCGCCGCGCCGCATCCTCGAAACTCACGTTGAAGCCGTGCACAAACACGAAGGCGCTCTTGCCGGCCGAGGCGCGCACCTGCGTCTTCAAGGCGGCAAAGAAATTCTCGCGGTCCTGCACGTCGGCGGCCAGCAGCACCACGTGCTTGGCCGGATCTTCGCGAAATTCCAGGCGCCACAGCGATGGCGATTCCAGCTGGCCCATGCGGTGGTCGCGCGGGATGCTGATGTCGCAGCTGCCATAGCTGAGCGGCCCGTCGTCGCCGCCATTGCCGCTGCTCATGCCCGTGCTGCGCTGGCCGCTGAAGCGCTGGGCCGGCGGCTTGCCCACGTCGCGCTGGCGGTCCGTGGCGAAATACACTTTGACGACGGCGTAATTGGAGACGATGGCATTCTTGTCGGCCGGGGCGGGCGCGGTTTCCACCTCTGGCAACGGTGAAGGCTGCCGCTGCAGCGCATCGAGCAAGCCTTGCGCGGCGAACAGGGTTTCCATGTCGTCCGGCACCTTCGCCGTGGCCAGGGCCGCCGACAGGGCCAGCTGCAGCGGCACGGACGCGGGGTCCGTTTCCAGAGCGTCGATGGCTGCCAGGATGGCGGCGGCGCCATCGAACTTGGCGATGGCAGTCCTGATCTGCCGGTAGTGGGCGGCGATGGCCTCGGGCGCATGGCCGGGCGCGCCATGTTCGATGGCCGCGACGACGGCGGAAGTGATCAAGTCCATGTGCCACCTGCCTTTCCGTTCAATATGGATAGCTTGTCAACCCATATTGCCATAAAAGCACGCCAAAAGCGACTTGTCCAGCACCGCGCGCAGGCGGTGCGGGGCAGATCAATGTTGCTTGTCGCCGTAGAACTGCTGCGCCAAGGATTGCAGGGGCGCCACCGTCAGGCCGCCGCGGCTCGCGTGCTCGGGGATGGCCACGCGCACGGGCTTGCTGTGCATATTCGTCGATGACAGCACGTTCGTCGTGGTCTCCGGCGCCGCGTTCCACACGGGATCGGCGATGCCTTCGAACACATGTTTCAATTGCTCGCCCCAGGTGTCGCGGATCATGCGGAAATACTGGTTCTTTTCATCGATGGTGACGAAGCGCGTGACGGCCAGGCTGCCCGTCTCGTAGACGAGCAAGTCCAGCGGCAAGCCGACGGAAATGTTCGAGCGCAGGGTGGAATCCATGGAAATGAGCGCGCACTTGGCCGCCTCGTCCAGGCGCGTGTACGGATTGATGACGCGGTCGATGATGGGCTTGCCGTATTTCGCTTCGCCGATCTGGAAATACGTGTTTTCATCGTGCGATTCGATGAAGTTGCCGGCCGCATACACCTGGAACAAGCGGCAGCGCTCGGCGCCTATCTGGCCGCCCAGGATGATGCTCACATTAAAGTCGATGCCGCACTCGGCCAGGGCCTTCGCTTCGCGCTGGTGCACGGTGCGCACGGCTTCGCCCACGATGCGGGCCGCGTCGTACATGCTGGCCACGTTCCAGATGCTGCGCCCGTCCGCATCCACGTGTTCGGAGACGAGCTGGCGAATGGCTTGCGAGATCGATAAGTTTCCTGCTGTCATCAATACCAGCATGCGGTCGCCCGGGTTCTCGAATACGCTCATCTTGCGGAAGGTGCCCACCTGGTCCACGCCGGCGTTGGTGCGGGAGTCGGACAGGAAGACCAGGCCTTCGTTGAGGCGCACGCCTATGCAATAAGTCATCGTAGCAAATTCAGTCAAAAGGGGAAGCATTCTACACCAGCCGGGCCTGCTCATCGCGCCGCAAGGCCCGGCCAGCCTCGTTCCTGGCGTGTTTACACGGGCACGATCTGCACGTCCACGTGCAGGGTTTCCGTGCCGCCGCCCTGGCGCACGCCCCGCACGGGCGCGGCCGAATCGTAGTCGCGCCCGATGGCCAGGCGGCAATACGCATCCGTCATCAGCCGCGCATGCGTGACGTCGATGCTGACCCAGCCCGCGAAATCCGTGTCTTCCGTCCACGCGTCGACCCAGGCGTGGCTGGCCGCGTGGCCCGTCGTGCCCGGATCGATGTAGCCGGACACGTAGCGGGCCGGGATGCCCCAGGCGTGGCAGCAGGCGAGGAACAGGTGGGCGTGGTCCTGGCACACGCCCCGGCCCAGGGCCAGGGCGTCGCCGGCCGTGGTCGTGACCATGGTGGCGCCGCTTTCATAGGCCACCTTGCCGACGATGTGCTCGGCCAGGCGCAGCAGATGCCCCGTGCCCGCCGTCACGCGGCGGTCCGGCAGGCTGGCGGCCGTCAGTTCCACGATGGCGGGGTTCGCCTGCGTCAGGGGCGTCGGCATGGTAAACAACAGCGGCGACAAGGTGTCGACCAGGTTCAGCCGTCCCTTGTGCGGGTAGATGGTTTCCACCACGCCATGCGCTACCAGGCTCAGCGACTGATGGCTGCCGTTGATGGTCAGCATGTGCGACAGGTTGCCGTAGGCATCCGTATAGGCGTGGCACTGGCCCGGCGTGCTGATGTGCCAGGACAGGGCGCGCTGCTGCGGCTCGATGCGCGGCGTCAGGTGCAGCTGCTGTATCGTGTAGGCCAGCGGCGCGCTATAGGCGTAATGGGTTTCGTGGCGGATGGTGAGCTGCATCAGGCCGCCAGGGGAACGAGGAAGTCGCGGCTGACGCGGTTGCCCAGCTCATAGATGTTTTCCAGAAACTCCGTCAAGGTATGGTGCAAACCGGCCTTCATGATGTCGTCGATATGGCCGAATTTTAACTCGGCATGCAGTTTGCCGGCGAAGCGCTCCGTATCGGCCGATACATCGTTGCGGATATGTTTCAAATTTTCCACCACGTCATCCATGCAGGCCAGCAGGGAACGCGGCATATCGCCGCGCAGCATCAGCAATTGCGCCACCCGTTCCGGGGTGATCACGTCGCGGTACACCTTGCGGTAGATCTCGAAGCCGGACACCGAGCGCAGCAGGGCCGCCCAGTAGTAAAAGTCGCGCTGGGTGATGTCCTTGGAGGTGTCGCGCGCGCCGTGGAACTTCACGTCGAGGATGCGCGCCGTGTTGTCGGCCCGCTCCAGGAAGGTGCCGAGGCGAATGAAGTGAATCGCTTCGTCCTTCAGCATGGTGCCCAGGGTCACGCCGCGCGACAGGTGCGAGCGGTACTTGACCCATTCGAAGAAGGCGCTGGGGTCCGATTCCAGCAGATTGCTCTTCAGGCGCTTCTGCATGTCGAGCCAGGTGGCGTTCTGGATTTCCCACACTTCCGTCGTCAGGGTGCCCCGCACGGCGCGGGCGTTTTCACGGGCGCCCGTCAGGCAGGCGAGGATGGACGACGGGTTGTTCGGGTCGCGCACCATGAAGTCGAGCACGTCGCGCGTATGGAAGCGGCCATATTGGTGGTCGTACGCGCTTTGCAGCTCGGAAATACCCAGGGTGGCGCGCCAGCCTTGCTCCGCGTCCTGCTCGGACTGGGGCAGCATGGACGTCTGCATGTTGACGTCGAGCATGCGCGCCGTGTTTTCCGCCCGCTCCGTGTAGCGGGCCATCCAGAACAAATGATCGGCGGTACGGCTCAGCATGTTTTTTCTCCTTCTTCCGATGATGCGGGTTCCAGCACCCACGTGTCCTTGGTGCCGCCCCCCTGCGAAGAATTGACCACCAGCGAGCCTTCGCCCAGGGCCACGCGGGTCAGGCCGCCCGGTACCATGGAAATCGTCTTGCCGGAAAGCACGAACGGACGCAGATCGATGTGACGGGGCGCGATGCCGGCCTCGACATACGTGGGGCAGGCGGACAGGGCCAGGGTCGGCTGGGCGATGTAGCCGCCCGGATTGGCCAGCAGGCGCTGGCGGAAATCCTCGATCTGCGCGAGGCTGGACGCCGGCCCCACCAGCATGCCGTAGCCGCCCGCGCCGTGCACTTCTTTCACGACCAGTTTCGGCAAGTTCGCCAGCACGTAGGACAGGTCGGCCGCCTTGCGGCACTGGTACGTCGGCACATTGTTGAGGATCGGCTCCTGCGACAGGTAGAACTTGATCATGTCGGGCACGAAAGGGTAAATGGACTTGTCGTCGGCCACGCCCGTGCCGATGGCGTTCGCCAACGTTACCCGCCCGGCGCGGTAGACGGACAGCAGGCCCGGCACGCCCAGGGACGAGTCCGAGCGGAAGGCCAGCGGGTCGAGGAAATCGTCGTCCACCCTGCGGTAGATGACGTCCACGCGCTTCGGTCCCCGCGTGGTGCGCATGTACACGGAGTTGTCGTTGACGAACAGATCCTTGCCTTCCACCAGTTCCACGCCCATCTGCTGGGCCAGGAAGGCGTGTTCGAAGTAGGCGGAGTTGTACATGCCCGGCGTCATGACGACGACCGTGGGGTCATCGACGCCCATGGGCGCGACGGAGCGCAAGTTATCCAGCAGCATGTCCGGATAATGGTCGACGGGAGCGATGCGGTTGCGGGCGAACAGTTCCGGGAACAGCCGCATCATCATCTTGCGGTCTTCCAGCATATAGGACACGCCGGACGGCACCCGCAGATTGTCTTCCAGTACATAGAATTCGCCCTGGCCCGCGCGCACGATGTCGACGCCGGCGATGTGCGCATAGATGTCGGAGGCGACGGCGATGCCCTGCATTTCCGGGCGGTACTGGGCATTCTTGTAGATTTGCTCGGCGGGAATGATGCCCGCCTTGATGATGTTTTGCTCATGATAAATATCATGGATGAACATGTTCAAGGCTTGCACGCGCTGCACCAGGCCCGTCTGCATCTGCGCCCATTCCGCGGCGGGGATGATGCGGGGGATGGTGTCGAAGGGAATCAGGCGTTCAGTGCCGGCATCGTCGCCATACACGGCAAAGGTAATGCCGACGCGGCGGAACGTCAGGTCGGCTTCGGCCCGCTTGCGGGCGATGGTCTCGGGGGATTGCTGTGCCAGCCAGCTGCTGAATTCACGATAGTGTTCACGTACCTTGCTGTCCGTACCCACTTCATCCGCAGTCATTTCATTGAAAAAATTTGCCATGTTGTGATTTCCCTTGAGCCGTGTCTGGGTATAGCTCAGCAGGAAGCGTGCCAACAGGCCAGGCACGAACCGGTGTAAATATGACCACTTTTGTGGCGTCGCACCGTCTTTTGCACCGATCTGGTGCGCTAACTGTCGCTCTTGGGGACGCCAGCGGGCGGGACGAAGGGCCGGCAGTCGACGGGCACGTCGAAGATGAAGCTGGTGCCCGTCTCGGGCGCGCTGTCGACGGCGATGCTGCCGCCGTGGCTTTCGGCCACGCTCTGCACGAAGGGCAGGCCGATGCCCCAGCCCGGCGTGGCGCTGTCGTTCTCGCGGCGCAGGTAGTCGAAGATGCGTTCGGCCTGTTCCGGCGCGATGGCGTGGCCGCCATTGTGGACGGTGATGATCAGGCGTTCGTGCACCGCTTCCACGTGCACGCTGACGGGCGCGTCGTCGCCGTACTTGATGGCATTGCCCAGCAGGTTCTCCAGCGCGCGCCGCAGCGAGTTCTCGCACCACCAGCCGGTGACGGATTGCCCGCTGACCTGGCATTTGTCGGGCCGCTGCAGGTTGACCTGGCCAGCCACGGCCTGCACCAGGGGCAGCACGTCGAACTGGCTCAGGGCCAGCGGCAGCCGCTGGCCCTGGTGGTAGCTGAGGCTATCGAGCAATTCCTCGATCATGCTGTCGAGCCGTTTGCTGTGTTCGGCAATCTTGTGCGCGAGCGCCACCACCCGTTCCGGTTCCGCCGGCCGCAGCAGCAACTGGGCGCTGGTGCTGATGACGGCCAGCGGGTTGCGCATATCGTGCGACAGGCCGGCCGCGATGCGGCGCCGGAAGCCTTCGTGCATGCTGGTGAATTCGCGTATCGATTCCCGGATGCCCGAGTCGATCGATGCGTTGATCACCTGCCAGTCCTTGCTGCGCAGGGTAATGCCGGACTCATGCGCGACGGCGGCAAAGCAGTCGCGGAAGATCTGGTATTCCTGGATCACCTGTTCCGGCCCGTAATTGGTCATGCGCGCCCGCTCATTGCCATGCACGGCAGGCACGTTGCTGTTGCTGGCGGCGTTTTCGCGCGGGTGGCCCGGCGTGAGGGCTTCGACCAGGTTGTCGAAAAAGGCTGGCAAGGTATTGATGAGTATGGGCGTCAGCAGCTGGTCCGCGCCCCGCACGCTGGCGCGCACGCGCTGTTCCCATTCAGTGAGGACGGCGTCGCGCATGGCAAAGATGCGCTGTGCGCGCTGCAGCGGATGGCGCGCGTGCGTCTGGCGGCCAGTGTGATGATCAGTGGCAATATTCACCGGAACTCCCTGACAGGAATGGCTATGCTTTTAATAGTATGCGCCAAATCAGCGGCCAGGGAAACGCCTTATTGCCCAGTATCGGCCTGCCGCAAGGCCGCATGCAGGCGGAAAAGCGAGGCTGACCACTCGCTCAGGGAAAAGTTCTGCGGGTCGTCATGGCCATTTGCGTAGCCCGTGTCGAGCACGGCGTGGAAGGCGGGGATCAGCCACGTGCCCTTGCGCACGCTGGCGGCCACATACAGCAGGGCCAGGCGGTCATATTGCGCGGAGGTAAAACCCGGCTCGGGCGCCAGGCCGTCGTTGCCCTTGCCGCCGCCGGGCACGGAGTTGCGCGGCTGTACCAGCTCCACGTGCAGGAACAGGCCCGTCAGCGAGGGCTTGTCCTTTTCCAGCTTGCTGGCGTAGCCGGGCGTGCCGAAGTCGCGCACCTGCACGGAGTCGCCCAGGCGGTTGACGTAGACGTGGCCTTTCGGCCCGCCGCCCCGCGCGGGATTGCGCACGCTGAAGTCGTTGAATTCCCAGCCGGCGTCGTTGATGTGGGCGGGAATGGGGTCTAGCAGGAAATTCGGGTAGCTCGTGTCGTGGATGACGAAATAGCGGGCCGCAGGCGCCGCCAGCCGGCCCGTGGCGCGCGACAGGGGGGCGTCGACGGCGCCGCCCGCGTCCGCCTCGGCGATGCCTTGCCGCGCCAGCCAGGCCCGCAGCGTGGCCGGGGCGATGTCCGTGCGCCGGCCCACGTGGCTGTCGAGAAAGTCAGGCAGGGGAGCGCTGGCGCCCAGGCGCGCATACAGCTTGACCGGGCGCAACAAACACGCGGCTTGCGCCCGCGCATCGCCCTTGAAGCCGCTTTTCCAGGCGGCGTAGGGGCAGGCGGCTTGCTGCTGGGCAGCTGCCGGTGGGGCAAGGGCGAGAAGGAACAACAGGGCAGGGAGTCTCATGCGGGCATTGTCGCCCAGGCGCGCCCTGCGGCACAGGTGCGCACGCGAAAAAAAGCTGCCCGGGAAAGGGCAGCCTGCGGCGGGCGCTTAGAAGGCGATGCTGCCCGAGACGACGACCGTGCGCGGCGCGGCCAGCACGAGGCTGCCTGCATCGAAGGAAGACACGGCGGAAGCCCAGTAGCTGCGGTCGGCCACGTTGTCGATGCGCGCGCGCAAGGTCACGTCGTGGCCCGCCAGCTGCGTCAGGTAGCGCGCGCCGAGGTCCAGGCGCGTCCACGAGGGCAGCTGCTTGGTGTTGGCCAGGTCCCCGTACTGCGTCGCCGTGTAGACGGCGCGGGCGTTCAGGCTCAGGCCGGGCGCGCCGGGCACGTCCCATTCGCCGCCCACGCTGGCCTGCATCTTCGGCGCGCCGATGGCGTTCTTGCCGTTGTTGAGCGACTTGTCCGTGTCGCGCTGCTCCGTGTCCAGCCACGTCAGGCCGCCCAGCAGGCGCACGCCCGCCACGGGCGCGCCAAAGACGGACAGTTCCAGGCCTTGGTTGCGCTGCTCGCCCGACAGGGTGGCGCGCGTGCCGACGATGGCCGGCAGGGGCTTGGCCGTGGAGAACAGGGCCGCGCTCATGCCCAGCCGGCCGCCGTCATACTTGATGCCGATTTCCTTTTGCCTGGATTTATAGGGCGCAAACACTTCGCCATGGTTGCTCACCAGCTGGTCCGTCGTGCCGTCGAAATAGGTGCCGCTGGCCACGGGGCCTTTCACCAGCGCCTCGATGTAGTTGGCGTACAGCGAAAGCTGCTTGTTGGCCTTGTAGACGATGCCGGCCACGGGCGTGGTGGCCCTCTTGTCGTAGGTGGGGCCGGACTGCACGGCCGTGCCGTAGGCATAGCCCGTATCCTTGATCTGCTGGTGGCGCGCGCCCACCGTCAGCAGCACGCTGTCGTCGAGGAAGGCCAGGGTGTCGGCCACGGCAAAGCTGCTGAGGATGGTGCGCTGCGTGAGGCGGGGATCGCTCATCACGCCGCCCGAGTTCGCCGCCAGGGTGGGCGGCATGGCCACGTCCACGGGACGGTAGATATTCGTCGGCAAGCCCGCATAGTCGCTGATGGCGTAGGCATTCTTCGCCTCGTTCCAGTGGCCGGACCAGCTGGCCACCAGCGTATGCTGCACGGCGCCCGTCCGGGCCTTGCCGCGCAGGCCCAGTTCGCCCGTGCGGATTTCCTGTTTGCGCGCATTGTCGAAGCGGTACACGCTGGCGTCGCCATTGACGGAGGTCAAGGCCGGTTCGGCCAGGCTGTTCGATTCCTTCGTCGAGCGGCTGCCGAATGCGGCCCAGGCCACCACGTCCCTGGCCAGGTCGACCTCAGCGCGCGCCGTGCCGAAGACATCGTGTTCCTTCGAGTAGCTCCAGGGCTGGGCGAAATTCTTCGAGGCGTCCGGCGCGCCGGGCAGGGTGGTCACGCGGCCGATGTTGACGGACGGGCGCGGCGCCGTCAGGTCGAAGTTCTGGTAGCCGGCGTCGGCCGACAGGCGGACGTTGCGGCCGCGATAGTCGAGGCCGACGGAGAACATGCCCACGTCGTGGTCTTCGCGCCCGATGCTCGTCTCGCCCTGGCGCTTGGCGGCATTCACGCGCACGCCGAACTCCTTGTTTTCGCCGAAGCGGCGCGCCACGTCGATGGCCGCGTAGGCGTGGCCGCCCGATTCCAGGCCCACCGTCAGTTCCGTCAGGGGCGCGTTGCCGGCCCGCTTGGGCATCAGGTTGATGGCGCCGCCGATGCCGCTGCCGCCCGGCGCGGCACCGTTCAGGAAGGCGCTCGCGCCGCGGAACACTTCCACGCGCTCGAGCAGTTCCGGCGAGACGTACTGGCGCGGCAGCACGCCGTACAGGCCGTTATACGCCACGTCGTCGGAATCGAGGGCGAAGCCGCGGATCACATACACTTCCTGGAAATTGCCGTAGCCGCGCGACATGCGCACGGCCGCGTCGCTTTGCAGCAGGTCGCCCACGCTGCGCGCTTGCTGGTCGGCAATGAATTGCTGCGTATAACTGGTGCTGCCGAATGGCGAGGCCATCATGTCCACGGCACCGAGGATGCCCATGCGTCCGCCGCGCGCCACCTGGCCGCCCGCATACGCTTTCGACAAGCCTTCCGCCGAGGCGTCGGCCGAGGCGCTCACGACCACGGTCGGCATGGTTGGCGCGTCGGCGGCAGCGGTGGTCTGGGCATGGGCGGCGGCGCTGGCCAGCAGGAAGGCGGCCAGGGCGAACGGAGTGGGGACGAGGTGGAAGGTGCGCATGGTGTTGTCTGATAATAATGAGAATGATTATCATTATATTCCTCCCGGCCGGAAAGCGCGGGCAATGGCGCGACCGGCGGTAAAAAAAGGCTCTGTCCTCGACAAGTAGGGGAACTCACCGTATGGCTGAGGTCTAACCGAGTGGACCAGCCAGATGGGAGCACCTCATGCAAGCCGCAGAATGGAAACGTTTTATT
>NZ_JBWKUP010000027.1:0-36757 GCF_059420905.1 Janthinobacterium sp. GW821-FHT03C08
GCCCAGGGCACGCCGCCCGCGCAGCGCGCCATCGCGGCGCGCCTGCTGGAGCGGCTGGAGCCGGCCCCTGGCCAGGAAGGCCGCCTGCGGCAGCAGGCGCAATGGCTGGCCGGCCAGGGCGGCTATGCCCACCTGGGCGCCGCCCTGCGCGGGCAGCCGGAGCAGCCCAGGGAAGCGGCCGCCCCGCCTGCCGCCGCCGCGCGCCAGGCGCCGGTGTGGCCGGCCGCCCGTCCCTCCCCGTCGGCCGGGATGCAGGATGGCGAGCGCATCTATGTGGCGAATGCCGGCCTGGTGCTGCTGCACCCCTTCCTGCCGCACCTGTTCCGGCTGCTGGGCCTGCTGAGCACGGATGGCGACGGCGCCGCGCGCATCCGCGGCACGGACGACGCCACGTGCGCCGTGCACCTGCTGGAATACCTGGCCACGGGCAACTACGATACGCCGGAACCGGCACTCGCGCTGAACAAGCTGCTGTGCGGACTGGAGCTGGACACGCCGGTGGCGCGCGGCTGGGTGCCGCAGGCAGAGCAGCTGGAACAGTGCCACCAGCTGCTCGCGGCCGTCAAGGGCAACTGGCCCAGCATCGGCAACACCTCGGTGGCGGGCCTGCGCGAAACCTTCCTGCAGCGCGACGGACGCCTCGAACGGCGCGACGGCAAGTGGACCCTGACAGTCTCGCGCAAGACCGTGGACGTGCTGGTCGACCAGATTCCCTGGGGCTTTGCCGTCATCTTTCACCCATGGATGCCCAGGGAGCTCGCCGTCACATGGTAGACAAGTCCATCCCCGGCGCCCGCCTGGCCGGCCACGCGGGCGTGCTGGAACGCGAACTGGCCTGGCTGCGCGAAGTCATCGAACAGCAGTTCTCCCTGCGCTATGCGCCCGGGGCGCCCGCCGCCGCGCCCCGGCCGCCGCCTGTCGCCGATGCGCCCGGCCCCTACGCGCGGCTGCTGCGGCGCCTGGGGCTCGATCCCGATGCGCGGCTGCTGCTGATGCTGGCCATGGCGCCGCATCTGGCGCCGGAACTGCTCGACAGCTTCCAGCTGCAGAACCAGGCGACGGGGCGGCGCTTCAGCGAGTTTGGCGGCGTCGCCGCGCAGGTGCACACGGGCTTCCTGCCGACGCTGGAAACGGCCATGTTCCTGCTGGCGGGCACCAGCCTGGCCCGGCGGCTGGAGCTGCAAGCCCTGTTCGGGCCGCGCCACGCGCTGCGCGCGGCGCGCGTGCTGGAATTCGATGCACCGCCCGCCGGCGAGCCGTCCACCGCCGCCGCGCTGCGCCTGTCGCGGGAATACCAGGCCATCCTGCTGCACGGCGCCGACGCCGACGGCGCGGCGCCCGACGATTTTTCCGCCGAGCGCATCGCCACGCCGCTCGAGTGGGACGACCTGGTGCTCGACGCCGTCACGCGCGAGCAGATCGAGATGATCAACGCCTGGATGTGCCATGGCCGCACCCTGATGGAAGACTGGGGGCTGTCGCGGCGCCTCAAGCCCGGCTACCGCTGCCTGTTCCACGGCTTGCCGGGCACGGGCAAGACCCTGACGGCCAGCCTGCTGGGCAAGCACCACGGCGTGCCCGTGTACCGGGTCGACCTGTCGCGCATCGTCTCGAAGTGGATAGGCGAGACGGAAAAGAACCTGGCAAGCCTGTTCGACCGGGCGCAGGACCAGAACTGGATCCTCTTCTTTGACGAGGCCGAGGCCCTGTTCGGGCGCCGCACGGAAGCGCATACCTCGAACGACCGCTCGGCCAACCAGCAGATCGCCTATCTGCTGCAGCGCCTGGAAGACTTTCCCGGCATGGTGATCCTGTCGACCAACCAGCATGGCCACATGGACGACGCCTTTGCGCGCCGCTTCCAGAGCACCGTGCTGTTCCCCATGCCCGACGCCGACGCGCGCCTGAGCCTGTGGCAAAAGCTGTTCCATGGCGTGGCCGTGGCGCCGGAAGTGGATTTCCACGCGCTGGCCGGGCAATATGCGCTGGCGGGCGGCGCCATCATCAATGTCCTGCGCCACGCCTGCCTGCGCGCCCTGCTGCGGGGCGAACCGGCCGTCGTGGGCCTGGCCGACATCATGACGGGGGTCAAGCACGAACTGCAGAAGGATGGCCACTATATGCACCGCTGAGCGCAGCCACGGGAGGCGCTGCGGCGCAACGGCAAGCCGTCTTACCAGTAGCCCAGCACCTTCCACCACGTGGTGCCGACGACGGCAAAGATCAGCAGTTCCACCAAGCACATGATGAAGCCGACCCGCCACCAGTTGCCCATGGTAACGAAACCGCTGCCGAAGATGATGGGCGAGGTGCCCGTCGCGTAGTGGGTCAGGGTCATCATGATGGCCGAGCCGGCCGTCATCATCAGCATGAAGGGCACGTGGTAGGCGGCGGGAATCAGGTGCAGGCCCACGGTCAGGAAGGCCAGCAGCATGGCGCTGATGTGGGCCGTCGTGCTGGCAAAGAAGTAATGCGAAAAGACAAACACCAGCACCAGGACCCCGGCGATCGGCAGCCAGTCCATGCCGCTGGCGACGATGGCCCCCTTCATGCCGGCCGAGAACCAGGCGATCACGCCCGTCTTGTTCAACTGCTCGGCCATCATCACGAGGGCGCCGAACCACACGAGGGTGTCCCAGGCGCTTTTCTCGGACAGCACGTCGTCCCAGTCGATGGTGCCGGTAATAATCAGCACGAACAGGCCGACGAAGGCGACCACCGTCGCATCGAGCGAAAACGCGGGGCCGAACAGCATGGCGGGCACATTCGCCCACAGCAACAGCAGCAGGGCAAAGGTGCCCAGCATGACTTTTTCCGGCGGCGACAGCGGGCCCATGCTTTTCAGCTCGGCTTTCGCGTAGGTGACGGCGTCGGGCGTGGCCTTGAGCTGCGGCGACGACAGCCAGTAGATAATCAAGGGCATCAGCAGCAGGCAGACGAGGCCCGGCAGCAGCATGCACAGGGCCCAGGTGGTCCACGTCAGGTGGAAACTCTGGCCGCTGGCCTTGGCGACGAAGTCGACCACCAGCGGGTTGGGCGCCGTGGCCGTGAGGAACATGGCCGAGGTGATCGGGTTGGCATGGTAGTTGACGAGGGCCAGGTAGGTGCCCACCTTGCCTTCCGTGCCCTTGGCCGGGTCCGAATCGAAGGCGTTGGCGATGGATTTCATGACCGGGTGGACGATGCCGCCGCCGCGCGCCGTGTTACTCGGCGTAAATGGCGCCAGCACCAGTTCGCAGATGGCCAGGCCATAGCCGATGCCCATGGTGCGCTTGCCCAGCAGCGAGATGAAGAGCAGGCCGATGCGGCTGCCCAGTCCCGTCTTCTTCAGCCCGCGCGAGATCAGGATCGCCACGACGATCAGCCAGATCAATGGATTCGAGAAACTGCTGAGCGCATCCGTGATGGCGCCCTTGGACGAGGTGGACGTCACTTGCGACAGCGAGACGATGACGATGGCCATCATGGCCATCACGCCGATGGGCATGACCTTCAAAATGATCGCCAGGATGGTGGTAAGGAAAATCGCCACCAGGCCCCATGCCTTGGGCGTCAAACCGTCCGGCGCGGGCAGCAATAGCATGCTGACCAGCAAGACCGTGCAGATGAGGGCCGGCACGAGCCGGAACGGGACGGCTTCCTTGAAATGCAGGAACATGTCGCGCACTGTCTTATACATCGTCATTACCTTTCACTGTGGGCCGGGCATCGTGGCAACACACAATCTTGCACGCAGATGCGTGGGGCCGGCAGGCCCAAAAATGGCCCCGCAAGATGACAGATGCCCAACAATTCTGTTCGGCAATATCATACACGCAAGCCTTCCCGCCCCCCGCTCCATTACGGTATCGCGCGTCCCTTATCTTCAAAATCATTGACCTGTGCGCGACATCCGTCACATAATTGCCCCACCAGTCGCCAACGTCAGGAATTGCATTGAATACCCGGAACCGCCATATCGACGCCCTGCGTGGCGCCGCCATTCTGTGCGTGCTGCTGCTGCACTTCGCCCTCGCCTACGGCCTGAAGAACAGCCCGCTCGAAGTCCTGCCCGTCTGGCTGCTGCGGGCCGCCTACCAGGGCAATTACGGCGTGACCATGTTTTTCGTCATTTCCGGCTACCTGATCACGTCGACCTCGCTGCAGCGCTGGGGCGACCTGGCGCGCATCGACCTGGCCGCGTTCTATGTTTACCGCATCGCCCGCCTGCTGCCCGCGCTGCTGCTGGCCCTGTCCATCATCGTGCTGCTGGGCGTGCTCGACGTGCCCTTCTTTGCCAATGGCGATGGCGGCAAGGACTTGCCCGCCAGTTATTTCATCATCGCCGTCGCTTCCGTGCTGACCTTCTGGCACAACGTGCTGATGCAGGGTGCCGGCTATTTCAATTACTGCCTCAATGTGTACTGGTCGCTGTCCGTCGAGGAAATGTTTTATCTGATACTGCCCCTGTCGTGCCGCCTGCTGCGCCGGCGCCAGGCGCTCATGCTGCTGTGCGCCGCCGCCATCGTCGCCGGGCCCGTCTACCGCAGCCTCCACGCGGACAACGAGATAGCCTTCATGTATGGCTACCTAGCCTGCTTCGACGCCATCGCCATCGGCTGCCTGACCGCCCTGCTGACGCGGCGCTGGCAGCCGGGCGCGCGCGTTGGCCAGGGCTTGCGCTGGGCGGCGGGCCTGGCCCTGGCCTGCCTGTACGTGCGCGGCATCGGCGGCCACGAAGTCTTCGGTTTTACGTGGATCGCCCTGGCCAGCGCCGCCTTCATCGTCGGCGCCACGGCGGCGCCGGCGGCCAGCCAGGGCCGGCCCGGTCCGCTGCAATGGCTGGGGCGGCACAGCTACGAACTGTATTTGTTCCACATCATCGTGCTGGCCGCCATGCGCAACGTGGTCGACAAGGCGGGCCTGGGCTACGGGGAACGCCTGCCGTGGCTGGCGCTCTTCCTGGCCGCGACGGCGCTGGCGGCGGCGCTCGTGGCGCGCCGGGTCTCCGGCCCGGCGAACGCCGCGATCCGCCGCCGCTTCCGGCGCCGCGCCGGGCCAGCGCCCGTCCCGGTACAATAAGCGATGCCTGCAATCAACCTCCCCCTGCCCGCCCGCCTCTGCCCCCTGTGCGGCGGACCGAACGGCTGCGCGCCGGCACTGTCGGGCAGCTTCGCCACGCCGTGCTGGTGCCAGGCGCAGCCCATCGATGCGGCCGCCCGCGCCCGCGTGCCGGCGGCGCAACGGGAAAAAGCCTGCCTCTGCCAGCGCTGCGGCACGGCAAGTCCGGCAGCCGAAAAAGAGTAGCGCATTTCCTTGTGGCAATGGCAAACTATGCTTTTCCGCCACTCTCCCACGACGCCATGACGCTTGACCAGACAGCACGTGCCGATGCCTATTTCCAGGCGCACACAGGTTTTTCCTTCGATCAGCTCCTTGCCCCCATCGCCGCCGACGCGCCCGCAGGCAGGTCCTTGCTCGGTTCACCCATCTATGCCGGCATACGGCAAGCACGCGTCGAGGAAGACACCAGTTTGCCGCTGAGCGGCTGGGAGCACGAGCTCAAGCGACCGGACTGGCACCGTGTCACGGCGATGGCGGCGCCAGCCCTGGCGCTGCAAAGCAAGGATCTGCAGTTGGCCGTCTGGCTGCTGCAGGCGCAATTGCAGCGCACGGGACTCGATGCCCTCGCCCCCGCCTTTTGCCTGCTGCAGCAACTGTGCGCCCGATACTGGGAAACGCTGTATCCGCCCGCACCTGCCGGCGACACCGGGGCGCGGGCGAATATATTCCACTGGCTGAATGAAAAACTGCTGCGCGACGTGCGCATGCTGCCCCTGGCCCACGACGAGCACGGCAGCGAATTCGGCTGGGCTGACTGGGAACGGGCGCAGCGCAACGATCAGATAAAAGAGCAGTTGAAAGCGCACGCAGAGGAACTGGAAGGCCCGGGCACGGCAGCATGCCTGGCGGTGCTGCGCGCTACTCCGGTCGCATGCCAGCTGGCGCAGCTGGCAAGCCTGGACGACGCGCTCGCCGGCCTGGAGGCGCTGGCCGCCAGCCTGCCGCAGCACTTCGGCGACGCTGCCCCCGGCCTCGGCGCGCTGGGCGCGCTCCTGCAGGCAATGCACGCCATGCTGGCAACGCAGCTGCAAGCGCGCGGCGCCGCCGAAAAGTGAGCCAGGTCAAGAGATGGCATGCCGGCAGGGGGCCGGATGCCGTGTTTTCAGCCCGATCCTGCCAGCCGCACTATAATGTCGGCACCGCGTGCGGCAGCAATGGCGGCGATAGACGGTAACAATTTCGTGTGGAGGCCAGTACAATAGCGTCTGGGCCTACACAGGGTTTCACTTTTGCCAGCAGTTGCCAGCAACTAACCATTTTTTTGACCAGCCAACAAATACTATGAGTTCGATGAATGAAGAGCGCGTTTTAAGCGTGCACCACTGGACGGATACCCTGTTCTCCTTTACCACCACGCGCGACCCGTCGCTGCGTTTCTCGAATGGCCACTTCACCATGATCGGCCTGCGCGTCGATGGCAAGCCCCTGCTGCGCGCCTACAGCATCGCCAGCGCCAATTACGAAGACCACCTGGAGTTTTTCAGCATCAAGGTGCCGGGCGGCCCCCTGACGTCGCGCCTGCAGCACTTGCAGGTGGGCGACACCGTCATCGTCGGCCGCAAGCCGACGGGCACGCTGGTGTCCGATTACTTGCTGCCAGGCAAGCGCCTGTACATGCTGTCGACGGGCACGGGCCTGGCGCCTTTCCTCAGCATCGTGCGCGATCCGGACATCTACGAGCGCTTCGACCAGCTGATCCTCGTGCACGGCGTGCGCCAGGTCGACGAGCTGGCCTACCGCGAACTGCTGGAAGAGCACCTGCCGCAGCACGAATTCCTCGGTGAAATGGTCAGCGACAAGCTGCGCTACTACCCGACCGTGACGCGCGAAGACTTCCGCAACATGGGCCGCATCACGCAGCTGATCGAGAACGGCAAGCTGGCCGAAGACCTGGGCTTGCCGGAACTGAACCCGGCCGAAGACCGCGTGATGATCTGCGGCAGCTCGGACATGCTGCGCGACCTGAAGGAGATGCTGGAAGCGCGCGGCTTCAAGGAAGGCAACACCTCCACGCCTGGCGACTTCGTTGTCGAGCGCGCGTTTGCCGAGAAGTAATCGGCACGCCATTCCATAGTCTGTCCCGGGGCCCGGCCCCGCCGCTTCCTGCGGCGGCGCCGGGCCTTTTTCATGCGCGCCGGATTCAGCGGGCCAGCGCTGCCCCGCGCTGGTACTGCAAGCCGTTCATGAAGCGTTGCACGGGCGTAAAGGCACTGCTGAGGATATCGTCGTGGGGGGCGTAGTAGCGCGTCTCGATCTTCAGCAGGCCCAGCACCGTCGCGTCGAGCTTGTCCGTCTGGTAGGGCCGGCTTTCCAGCGCGGCGCGGGCCGCCGCCGATGGGCGCGGCTGCTGGTTGTTCCAGATCAGCATGGGGATTTCATAGCCGCTCTTGTCCGACGCGGAATGGCCCGCGTGGTTGCGGCTGTAGCCCACTTCCTGCCCGTGGTCGGACACATACAGCAGCGCGGCGGCGCGGCCGGACTTGGCCTGCTCCGCCATGGCAATCAGGTTGCCCAGCACATAGTCTCCGTAGCGGATGGCGTTGTCGTACGCGTCGCGCTGGTTGCGTATCCAGCTGGAGCGGCCCTGGCTGGCCATCTGCGCGCTGACGGCATCGTCGGCGTCGTCGAAATGCGCAAAACGGCTGGGGTAGCGCATGTCATAGCTGGGATGCGCGCCCAGCAGGTGCACGACGATCAGCTTTTTCGGCGCCGTGTCGCGCAGCGCGTGCGCAAAGGGCGCGAACAGGTTGGCGTCGAAATTGTTTTCGCCCCGTCCCGTGCCGTAGTTGATGAAGTCGCTTTCATCGGCCTCGCCCGCCAGCATGCCGATCCAGCCGTCGTTGCGCGTCTGGTTCGACACCCAGAAGGTCTTGTAGCCGGCCGCCTCGGCCAGCATCAGCAGGTTCGGCTTGGCCATCCATGCATCGGGGTTGCCGATGTCGGCCGGCGTGAGCATGGTCATCATCGATTCCACCGTGCTGGCGGCCGGCGAGATCACGTCATTGAACACCAGCAGCTTGGCGCGCATGGCGTCGAGCCGGGGCGTGGTGGCGCGCGGATAGCCGTACAGCGACATCGAGGCGCGGTTGGTGCTCTCGCCAATCACCAGGATGACGGTGCGGGCATCCTCGCCCGCGTAGCGCACGTTCCAGTCGCGCGGCGCCGCCATGGCCGCCGCCAGCGCCTGCTGCATCGATTGCATGGCGGCCAGCTGGGCGCTGTACTGCTGGTAGCGCAGGGGCCAGAACAGGGCAGGATTCTCGCGCCGCATGGTGGTGTTGAGGTGCAACATCACGAGGAACACGGCCAGACAGGCGGCCAGGCCTTTCTGCGCCAGGCCCGGCGCGGCGGCGCGGACCGGCTGCCAGCGCTGCAGCCGGCGGTCGGCCAGCAGCACGGCCGCCGTCACCAGCACGAACCAGCCGGCCGCCTGCGCCAGGGCGACGCCGTTGTGCGCGAAAAACTCGGCCGTTTCCGCTTGATCCGTCGCAAACATTGCCTGTAAAACGGCATTCGGATTGGGCCGCATGCCAAAATAGCCGCGCAGGAAGCCCTTGACGGCGGCATCGAGGTAAAACACGGGTACGACGATGCGCACCAGCACGGTGATGGCGGCCGGGCGGCAGCGCCAGGCGTGCAGCACGCCGCCGATGCCCAGCAAAAATGCCGCCAGCAAGACGCCCAGTTTCAGGCATTCGTTGGCGCTTAACTGATCGAAGAGAAAGAAAAGAAGCAGGCCGGCAATGCTGGACAGGACGCGGCAAAACAGTATCAGCATGGAAACAATAAACAGTCAGAATCGGCGTTGAATGGAACTGCGTGGCCCGGCCCGTTTCGACGGGCCAGCGATTGTAGCGCAGTCCATTGCAACCGGTATCCCCATTTTTGCACGACATGAGGCAGGAAAGGCAAGGCACGCTCCTGACAGAAACTGTCAGTGCTCGCACTTATGCTGTCGCCATTGCGGAACAGCAGCCCCGCCCCCTACCCTTCCATCACCACAGGACCTTGCCATGCCACGCGCCATCACTCTCCTTACCGAAAACTTTGCCGACTGGGAAACCGCCCTGTTCAATTCCACGGCGCGCCTGTACTACGGCATGTACACGCAGTTCGCCACGCCGGGCGGCCTGCCCGTGACCTCGTCCGGCGGCATGCTCGTCACGCCGCAGCTGGCGCTGGAAGATATTTCGCTCGATGAACTGGACCTGCTGATGGTGTGCGGCGGCAGCATCTGGCAAAGCGGCAAGGCACCCGACCCGGGCGCCCTGCTGCGCGCCGCCCGGGAGCAGGGCGTGGTGCTGGCCGGCATCTGCGACGGCACCCGCGTACTGGCCCAGGCCGGCGTGCTCGACAAGGTGCGCCACACGTCGAATGGCGCCGTGAACCTGCGGGAAACGGGCTACGCGGGCGCCGCCCTGTACCAGGACGTGCCGTGGGCCGTGGCCGACGACGGCATCATCACGGCGCCGGGCACGGCCCCCGTCAGCTTCACGCGGGAAGTCCTGCGCAGCCTGGGCATCCATGACGACAATCTGGCGGCCTACCTGGCCCTGCACGGGGCCGAGCACGGCCAGGCGCATCGTGCGCACCTGGCCGCCTGATTCTGCTGTCTGGCGGCCAATTTCGACGGCGCGTCGCAAATGACTGGCGCCGTTCGCCGCACTTGATTAAAGTGCATCCTTCATCGACGTTGGGGAAGGATGCCATGCTACGCCTGAAATACCTGTCAGCCTGCCTGGTCCTGTCGTGCTGCGCACCCGTGGCGCTGGCCCAGGCCATGCCCCTGCTGACGCCGGACCAGCTGCGCGCCGACCTGCGCTTCGTCCAGGATGCGATCGCCGCCACGCACCCGGAGCCGGGCTTTTCCGCCGATCCCGCCGCCGTGGACGAGGCCTACGCCGCCATCGGGGAACAGATGCGGGCGCCGATGTCGCCCGACCAGGCCTGGCGCGTGCTGGCCACCCTCAATCCCCTGTATGCCGATGGCCACCTGGCCATCACGCCGGCCGCGCCGCGGGCGCAAAGCCAGGCCTTCCTTGACGGGGGCGGACGCTTTTTCCCCTATGAAGTCACGCTCGATGGCGATGGCGGCCTGTCCATCCGTGCCCTGCTGGGCGGCGCGCCGACGCCGCTGCAAGGCGCACGCATCACGCGCATCAATGGCGTGCCGGCCAGCCGCATCGTCGCCGACTTGCTGGCCCGCTGCCACGGCGACACGGCCGCGTTTCGCGCCA
Source organism: Janthinobacterium sp. GW821-FHT03C08 (assembly GCF_059420905.1). NCBI lineage: Bacteria > Pseudomonadati > Pseudomonadota > Betaproteobacteria > Burkholderiales > Oxalobacteraceae > Janthinobacterium > Janthinobacterium sp. GW821-FHT03C08. The sequence continues at coordinate 10,341 of NZ_JBWKUP010000027.1, forward strand.
GCCTGCTGTCGCTGCGCTGGCCCTTCCTGTACTGGAAGGTGCTGGGCGCGCCCGCCAATCACGCCTTGCAGCTGGACGACGGCCGGGAATTGACGGTGCCCGGCACCGCCGCCCTGCCCGCCTATCTGGCCGGCGATGGCAGCTTCGCGCAGCAATTCCGCTTCGAACTGCTGCCCGGCAAGGCTGCCCTGCTGACGCTGAACACCTTCGCCTGGCCTGACAAAGCGCAATTCACGGCGTTCACGGCCGAGGCCTTCCGCCAGATGCGCGCGGCGGACGTGCGCACCCTGCTCATCGACGTGCGGGCGAATGGCGGCGGCAACGATGACATGTGGATCGATGGCGTGCTGCGCTATATCGCGGACAAGCCCTACCGCTGGGCCTCGACCTACCGCAAGAAGGTGATACGGGGACGCGACAGCGTGCGCGAAAAGCTGGGCGACGTCATCGATAGCGAGATCACTTCCTGGCAGCAGCCGCGGCTGGACGATCCCCTGCATTTTTCGGGCAGCACCTATCTGCTGGTGGGCGGGCGCACGTATTCCTCCTCCATCCTGTTGAGCAATGTCATGCAGGACTTCGGCTTTGGCAAGGTGGTGGGCGCGGCGGGCCAGGCGCGCACGCGCCAGAGCGGCGGCACGCAGAATTTCGTGCTGCCCAACAGCGGCCTGGAGCTGGGCGTGCCCCGCCTGCTGTTCCAGCGCCCGTCGGGCGCGGCCACTCCCGCGCTGCTGCAGCCGGACATCGTGCTGCCGGACAACCCCTACGATGCGCGCGCGCTGGTCGATGCCGTGCTGAAGCTGGATACCTAACTGACAAGCTTAACGGGCGGCCAGGCTGCGCAGGCGCTCCGCCGCGTGCGTATTGCCCGGGTCCAGCTCCAGCGCGCGGCGGTAGTGGGCGATGGCCAGCGCCGTGGCGCCGTCCGCCTCATGCGCTTCGGCCAGGCTGTCGTGGCCATTCGCGCTGCCCGGCGCCAGCTGCACGGCCAGCTGCAGCACGGCGACGGCCTGCTGCGTCCGCTGCTGCGCCAGCAGGCGGTAGCCCCAGGCATTCAAGTCGCCTTCGCCTGGGTCGGGCAAGCCGTGCCGCTGCCGGATGGCGGCCAGCTTGGCACCCAGTCCCTCGTAGCCCGTGCTGGCCAATTCCTGCCGCAGCAATTGCATGGCGTATGCGCCGCCCCGCTGCTGGCGCAGGGCCGGCAGGTAGAAGCTGGCGACGGTGTCGATCAGCTGTTCCGGCTGGCCGCCGGCCAGGTTGCTGAGGATAATGACGGCCAGGTCATCGTCGGGATACACGTAGAAGGCGGAGCGTCCGCCGCCGATGCCGGCGACGGCGCGGTGGGCAGCGCGGCCGATGGCGGGCCAGCCCAGCGCCCACGGCGCCGGCTTGCCATCGTTCAGGCTGCTGGCCTGCCATAGCCGCTGCACACTGGCGGGGGCCAGCAGGCGCCCCGATTGCAGCGCGATGAGCCAGCTGGCCAGCTCGCCCGCATTGCTGTTGATGCCAGCCCCGGCCCGCATGAAGACGGGAAAATCCTCGATCACGTTGCGGTAGCCCTTGCCGCCGGCGCCCAGCACGTAGGAGCTGGCCTTGTTGATGACCACGTCCTTCGCATCGCCAAAGCCGCTGTGCGCCATGCCGGCCGCATCGAACTGGCCCCGCTGGATGAAGTCGACGTAGGACTGGCCGCTCTGGCGCTCGATCAGTTGCGCCAGCAGGACGTAATTGCTCTGGTTATAGCGGTAGCGCTGGCCGGGCGGCGCTTCCACGGGCAGGGCCTGCACGGCTTGCCAGGCGGCCACAGGGTCGTCCGGCTGCGGCCCCACCAGCTTGCCGCTGCGCTGGTCCAGCACGTCGGGCAGGCCGGAAGTATGGCTGAGCAGCTGCGTCACCGTCACGGCTTGCCAGGCCGGCGGCAAGCCCGCCAGGTACTGGCCGATCGGCGCCCCCAGGTCCACCTTGCCCTGTTGCACCAGCTGCATCACGGCCACGCCCGTAAACGCCTTGGTGGCCGAATTGATGGAAAACAGGCTCGCCTCCGTCACGGGCACGCCATATTGCAGGCTGGCCACGCCGAAATTGCGCGCCAGTACGACCTTGCCCTGCCGGATCACCGCCACCTGCATGCCCGGTATCTGGCGCTCGCGCATCTCGTCCTGCAGGAAGTCGACAAGCTGCTGGCCGGCCTCGGCGGCAAGGCCGGCCGGCGTGGCGCTGGCGGCGGGCGGGGCCGCTGCGGCGGACCCGGCCAGCGCTGCGGCAAGCAAGAAAACGCGCAGGACCGGCGGCGTGCGGAATGGCATGGCAAAGCTCCCTTTCATATGCAAAAAGCAAGCTTACCCTATTCGCGCGTTGCCGCAATGCATTTTCCTCGCCGGCCCGGCCGCTGCATGGCGACGCTGGCGTGGCGGCCGCGCGCCAGCCTGTTGATCCAGATCGAATCCCGGTGCGCGTGCGCGCGCATCCGGGGCGCGGGCGGCTACACTGAAAGCCTGGCTGGCGCGGGGAATGGCGCACAGTGGCGGCGGGAGAACACATCATGGCCAATCTGGTTTCTGGCAACAATGCCCATGTCTTTGGCCTGGCGCGGCCCCATGCCACGGGGCAGGCGTCGCTGCACCAGGCGCCGCCCCGCAATACGGCGTTCCGCGACCTGCCGCCGCCGACGGGCAGCGCGCCGTTCCGCCTCGACTTGCGCGATATCGTGGCGCCGGCCGTGTATGACGCCATCGTGCGGAACAGGAAGCTCGTCTTCCACCTCAATGGCGACATGGGCGGCATCCAGTACGCCGTGCCGCAGGAACTGGTGGCCAAAGGCATGGAAGACGACTTCCAGGCCGACGCCAGCGCGCTGCCGGCCTTTCTGTACATCACCGGCGACTGCGTGTATTTCAACGGCCAGGTCAGCGAATACTACAAGCAGTTCTACCAGCCCTATGAATTCTACCTGGCCCCCGTGTTCGCCGTGCCGGGCAACCACGATGGCGAAAACCTGCCGGACGACCAGACCCTGGACGGCTTCGTGCGCAATTTTTGCGCGCCCCAGCCCGTCAAGATGCCGGAAGCGGGCGATTCCCACCGCACGGCCATGGTGCAGCCGAATGTGTACTGGACCCTGCTCACGCCGCAGGCCAGCATCGTCGGGCTGTACAGCAATGTGCCCGCCGGCGGCGAGGTCCGCACGCCCCAGAAGGAATGGCTGGCGGCGGAACTGGCCACCCTGCCGCGCGACCTGCCCCTGCTGCTGGCACTGCACCATCCGATCTACTCGGCGGACGACCACCATTCCGGCAGCACCTACATGAAGGACCTCGTCGCCGAGGCATCCGCCGCGGCGGGACGCCACCCGGACGCCATCCTTGCCGGCCACGTCCACAACTACCAGCGCCTGACGCGCGACAATGGCGACGGCGGCAAGACCCTGTTCCTCGTCACGGGCGCGGGCGGCTACCATAACCTGCACCAGATCATGAAGGTCAACGGCCAGCGCCTGATACCGCCCGCCGTCTTCCACGACGATGCGGGAGACGCCGTCACGCTGGAAAACTATTCGGACGACCACCACGGCTACCTGCGCGTCGAACTGTCCGACGGCGTCATGCAGGGCAAATACTACGAAGTGCCCCGGCCGCAGGAGCCGTTCAGCAAGGGCAGCCATCTGCTCGACTACTTCCGCTTCGATCTGCGGCAGAAGGCCTACCTGCCCAATACCCTGTCATGAGCCGCAGCAAGCCGGCGTGGCGCGCCTAGCCTTCGCGCCACACATCCTCATAGCCGGCGCGGTCGAGGATGAATTTGGTACCGCTGGGCAAGGCCAGGTAGGCGAGCACCTGCGGCAGCAGCTCGGTCAGGTGCGCCGCATGCAGGGGCTGGTAAAAATCGGACGCGTCGCTGTGCGCGCCGCAATGGATGAACCAGCTGATGGTGCCGTTCTCGGGCAGCTCGATGCGCGTGCCATAGATGGGTGACTGGTCCAGGCTGCCGATGGCCAGGGCCACCATGGCCTCGGGCGCCTGCGCGGGCAAGCCGTATTTGTCGCAGATGCGGCGCTGGTTTGCGTGGATCTGCGCGTTGCTCTGTTCGTGGATCTGCGCGTTGTTCTGTTCGTTGACCACTTCGTTGTCCTGTTCGTTCATCGGCTCGTTCATCTGCTTGTCAAGATGCAAGGTAGCGGTAAGACAGCCGCATGGCGTCATCGTGGCTCGCGACTTCCAGGTGCAGGATCGCTTCGCCCGGCTTGCCGTCCGCCAGCAGCTGGCATTCCATACCCAGCGGGCCTGCGTCGGTGGCGTACACATCGACGGCAGGCCGCCCGCCCTTGCCCGGCGCGAAGGCAAGGGGCAGCGGCGCCAGCGCCAGGCGCTGCTGCACGGCAAAATAACTGTCCAGCATGCCGACGATCTCGGCGGCCAGCGCGGGCGCCACGGCCCAGTCGCGTTGCAGCGCAACAGGATCGCGCCCGTCGAGCGTGCGCACGAATGCGTCCGCCAGCGCGTACGCCTGCAGCCGCTGCCTGTCCGTAACCGCCATGTCCATATAGTAATTCCTTAAGTTTCAGCAAGCGCCATTATAGTGCGCCGCCGCGCCGGCCCGCCACGCATTTGCCTGGACAAGCATCGCCATCTCACCAGGATAGTGCAGCGCAATATTATTGCACCAATATCGACATTTAAATCAGGCAACGATAATTTATTGAAAGACAATAATAGCGCTTTGCCGCGTGATATTTGGTGAGTATCCCTGAATTATATTCCCCCGCGCACGAATCAATTACACGTTGACGCATATTTAATCCGGCGCTAATATCGAATGGCCATATACCATGGCATACAGCACAGGCAGTACTTAACCACCACAAGAGGATAGTACAATGCAAAAACTCAAGCAAAGCAAATTGTTCGCGTTCAAACTGGCTGAAAAACATGTAAAAACCCAGGCAGAAAGCCCGGCGGTCCCGCCCCGGTCCTGGAAGGTACGCAGCGGCATTGCCGTTGCCGGCTGCAGCGAATTCATCGCTGGCAGCGGAAATTATCGCTACGAATCGCGCCTCCAGCCGAATGACAGCGGCCAGTATTGCTGATCATGGCAGCGCGGCATCAACGCGCCACCGGCGGCGTTCATTCCATTCCGTTTTGATTCCCTTTTGAATCCATCTGCCTGGCGCGCAGGACAATCTCCGCCTGCGCAAAATGCAGCTGCATTCCATCCGGCCCATACGCAATTTCCCCATCCCGAAGCTGACACTTGCGGCACGGCCCCACCACACGAGGATCACACCATGCAGAACCAGGTAAAATTATTCGCTTTCAAGCTTGCAGAGAAACAGGAAACGCCCCAGGCAGCAACCCCGCCTCAAGCGTCTATCGCATGGAAAGTACGCGACGGCGTCGCCCTTGCCGGTTGCAGCGAGGTCGAGCGTTTCCAGTACCGCTATACCTCCACGGTCAATTCCCGCGACACCGGGCAATTCTGCTGAACGCGGCATAGCCATTCACCTCGCCCCCGGCGGGGTTTTATTTTTACTGCAATATGAATACCGTGCACCGGCAGCCGTGCGGTTTACTCCTGTCCAATATATTAATTCGATGTCGATTCAAATATAAATCATTCAGTGATTGACTGCATATTTATTTGATCTTAATATTTAAAAGCCGAATCACGGCAATCGGGCAAATCAGTACTTAACCAATACAAGAGGATAGTACAATGCAAACCAAGTTATTCGCTTTCAAACTGGCTGAAAAAGAAGAGAAAAAAGAAGTCCAGCAGCCATGGCAGGTGCGCGACGGCGTCGCCACGGCAGGCTGCACGTATTACGGCAATCCTGACGATTACAATCTGCGCGACAGCACGCGCCTGAAGCCGAACGATACCGGCATCTATTGCTGATCTCCGCCGCACCATCAATTCCGCGCCGCGCGCGGTTTTCAGACACTTCCACATATTCATGCGCATACCGGCGCCAAGCGCGGCAGGGCTTTTCCATCCGCGGGGAATGAATATGCGGGATATTGACCATCAGAGGACTAAAAACATGCAAAAACAAAATCAGACAAAATTGTTCGCATTCAAACTGGCGGAGAAAAAGGACGAGGAAAAAACGGCCCTTCCTGCCCCCTGGAAGGTACGCGACGGCGTCGCCGTGGCCGGCTGCACGGCCGTCGACAGCGAGGAGCAATACCGCTATTCGCGCGTCGGCTCGAGTGACGGCGGAGAGTTCTGCTGATACACCGCCCGCGGAAAGCCTTGCCACGGCAAGGCTTTTTCACTGTCTTTTGTCACTGGAACCTGCATGCATAAAAAGGTTTTGATCATCAGCCATGGCGGCGATCTGCATGCCGACCTGGTCGCCGCCATCCTGGCCGAACGCGGCCACGCCCCCTTCCGCATCAATCTCGACGCCTTTCCCCGCGACTACCAGCTGTGCCAGCGCCTGCGCGATGGCCATGCCAGCGCGCGCCTGCGCCTGCTGCCCGATGGCGAGTGGCTGGACCTGCGGCACGTGGGCGCCGTGTGGCTGCGCAAGCCTGCCGAGTACGCCTATGCCAGCACCGACCTGGCGCCGCAGGAGCGCGCCTATGCCAAGCTGGAAACGGAACAAGCCATTTTCAGCGTGCTGCACGCGCTCGATTGCTACTGGATCAGCCATCCGCTGGCGCTGCGCGGCGCCAAATGGAAAGGCGAACAGCTGGCGCGGGCGGCGCGCATGGGCTTTCGCGTGCCCGCCACCGTGATCACCAACGTGCCCGACGACGTGCGCGCCCTGCGCGCCGCCGTTGGCGGCCCCATCATTTTCAAGGCGATGTCCACGCCCACCCTGGCCGCCGACGCGGTGGACGGCGCTGACCGCGTCAGCCACGGCATCGGCACCACCGTGCTCGACGAAGCCATGCTGGACAGCCTGGATGCCGTCAGCGAACTGAGCTGCCAGTTCCAGGAATATATCGCCAAGCAATATGAACTGCGGGTCACCGTGATCGGCAAGCAGCTGTTTGCCGCCCGCCTGTATTCCCAGGACGATGCCCGCACGGCCATCGATTCGCGCGACATGTCGGCCCCCATCCGCTACGAGGCGGCGACCTTGCCGGACGAGGTGCGCCAGCGCTGCCTCGCCTTCGTGCACAGCTATGGCCTCGAATACGGCGCGCTGGACCTGATCGTCACGCCCGAGGGCGAGTACGTTTTCCTGGAAAACAATCCTGTCGGCCAATTTTTGTACGTGCAGCAACTGGTGCCTACCCTGCCCTTGCTGGAAACCATGGCGGACACGCTGATCGAAGGAGCTGTATGCCACAGCCAGACCTGAGCCTGCTTCCCCGCCAGCTGCGCGAACTGGAACAGGTGCGCGACAGTCGCGCCATCGTGCTGGCCGCATCGCACCTGGACATGGAACTGCTGCCCGCCGTGTACGAACTGTGCCGCCAGACGGGACCCGTGGCGCGCCTTGACGTGGTGCTGCACGGCCGTGGCGGCATCGTCAACGCGGCGCGCCGCATCTCCCTCGTGCTGCGCCAGCATGCGCGCCACCTGAGCTTTATCGTGCCCTTCCACTGCCAGTCGGCCGCCACCCTGCTGGCCCTGGGCGCGGACGAGATCATCGCGGGCGACCTGGCCCTGTTCTCGCCCATCGACCCGCAGCTCGACGGCGCCGAAGGCGGCTCCCTGTCCAGCCTGGACATCAAGCTGTTTGGCGACATGGCCCGGCAATGGTTCGGCGTCGACGAGCATGCAGCGCGCCAGCAAGCCCTGTCCCTGCTGTGCGGCAACATCTTTCCCCCTTCCCTGACGGCTTTCTACCGCACCACCATGGAGGTGGCGCAGATCGGCGAAGAGTTGCTGGCATGGCAATTGCCCGATGCGACGCCGGAAGCCCGCCGCGCCATCGTCGCGCAGCTGGCCGGCGGCTATCACTCCCATAACTATGCGCTGACACGGGAAGAGCTGGCCCGCCTGGGCCTGAACATGGCGCGCGATGCGCATGCCGAGCGCCTGGGCTGGGACATCTCGGTCCAGCTGCAATCGAGCATAGGAGGCGCCCTGCGCAGCGCGCCCGACGAGCCGTGGACGGATGCCCTGCTGGCCTCGCGCGACGGGGTGCAGCTGCGGCGCCAGCGTCCGGGCGGCTTCGCGCCCCTGTGGAGCGCGGACGCGCGGCCAACATGCTGACGCTGCTGCTGGCCGATACGGCCCGCTGCTGCATCGCCCTGCTGCTGCTGGCGGCCAGCGTGGGCAAGCTGCGCGGCTATGGCGCCTTCCGCGACAACCTGTCCGCCTCGTTCGGCCTGGCGCCCGCCATCGCCGCCTGGGCCGCGCCCGGCCTGGTGGCGGCGGAACTGCTGCTGGCCGCGTGGATACTGGGTGGCGGCACGCGCCTGCCCATGCTGCTGGCCTTATTGCTGCTCGGTACGCTCACGGCCGTCCTCGCCTACCGCTACTTCACGCACAGCGTCGTGCGCTGCAGCTGCTTCGGGGAAGCGGCGCGCCCCGTCTCGCACTACGACCTGCTGCGCAACGGCCTGTTCGTCGGCATCAATGCCGCCTACTTTGCCGTGGCCCGGGAGGCGACCCTGCCCGCGGCGTCCACCGTGCTGGCCGCCGGCCTGGCAGCCATCGTCTGCGTGGCCGCCATTTCCCTGCACGACATCGCCACCCTGGCAAAGGCGGACTGATGGATGACACTACCCTGCAACTGGTGCTGGCGGCGCTGGCGTTCGCCATCGCAGGCAATGTATGGCTGAGCCTAGCCGTGCTGCGCGCCAGCCGCCGCGAACGGCAGCCTGCGACGGCTCTCGTGTCGGGCGATCCCCTGCCCATCGTCCAGGCCCGTCCGATGGCTGGCGGCGCCCGCTTCCAGCCTGGCGCCCCGGGGCAAGCCACGGTGCTGCTGTTCCTCGCCAGCCGCTGCCCGAAATGCCGCGACAAGCTGGCCGGCATCGACGGCTTGCTGCCGCAGGCCCGCGCGGCAGGCCTGGCCGTCTGGCTGCTCAGCGAGGAACCGGTCCGCCGCCTGCGGGCCTTTCTACCTAGCAACACCTTGCGGGCGGCGGCGGCGCGCCTGCGCCTGCGCGACTACCGCCGCCTGAATCCATTGATGAGTTCGCCATCCTATGTCTTCGTCAGCCATGCAGGAACCGTGGAGGCCGCGGGCCTCATCGGCGACGACGACTGGCTGGCCCTCGTCGACCAACTGAACTGCGACATTGCCGAGGAGCGCGCCGCATGAACATCCATCCCCATCTGGAGCGCCTGCGCCTGCTGTATCCCGTGCGCTGGCGTATCGCCGCCGGCCTGCTGTGCATGGTCCTGACGGTGGCGGCGCAGCTGGGCTTTCCGCAAGCTATCGCCTACTTCATCGACCACGTGGCCGAACTGACGGCGCGCGGCGTGACGCCCGCCATGGTGGCCGCCATGCTCGTCTTCAGCGTGCTGTACGCGCTGGCCTCGACCGCCCGCTTCTATCTGCTGCAGTCGAGCGGCCACATGATCGTCATGGATGTGCGGCGCCGCCTGTTCGACGTGGTGATCAACCAGCCCATCGCCTTCTTCGACAAGCACCACGGGGGAGAACTCAACAGCCGTCTGACGTCGGACGTGTCGGCCCTGCATGAAAGCCTGACCATCGGCGCGGCCAATGCCCTGCGCTCGCTGTGCGTGTTTGTCGGCGGCATCGCCATGCTGCTGCAGCTGTCGCCCATGCTGAGCCTGCCCCTCGCCCTGTTCATCCCCATCAGCCTGTATTTTGGAAAGTTAACAGGAAGCAATTACCGCCAGCGTTCGCGCGCCATTGCCGCCAGCCTGGCCGCCAGCGGCAAGGTGGCGCAGGAATATTTTGCCCATGCCCGCCTGGTGCAGGCATTCAACCAGCAGGGCGGCGCCATGGACCGCTACGCGCAAGCCATGCGGCAGCTGCTGGGCGTGTCGCTGGCCGGCACGCGCCTGCTGGCCGTGTTCCAGGGCGCGCAAGGCATGGTCGCCTTCGTGGCCCTGCTGACGACGCTGTGCTTCGGCGCCCACCTGATCGGCCAGGGCCGGCTGACGGTGGGCGAGCTGACGGCCTTCGTCATCTATGCCAGCATGGTGACGGACACGGCCGGCTCCATCAGCGAGTTCTGGAACACGTGGATGCGCACCATGGGCTCGACCGACCGCATCTTCGAAATCCTGCGCAGCCACCGCCCCGTGCCCGAGGCGGCGCCGCAGCCGCCGCTGGCCGGGCATATCGCGCTGCGCGAGGTGCGCTTTTCCTACCCGGAGCGCACGCAGGCGACGGCCCTCGACGGCGTCAGCCTGTCCATCCGCGCGGGCGAAAAGATCGCCCTCGTGGGCGCCTCGGGCGCGGGCAAGTCCACCATCGCCAGCCTCGTGCTGGGGCATTACCAGCCCGGCGCGGGCAGCCTGCAGTTCGACGGCATCGACGCGCGCCTCTTCGGCGTGGCGCAGCTGCGGCGCCAGATGGCCGTGGTGGAGCAGGAGCCGGCCCTGTTTTCCGGCAGCATCGCGGACAATATCGCCTTCGCCGTGCCCGGGCGCGAGGTGGGGCGCGGGGAAATGCAGGCGGCCGCGCGCCTGGCGCACGCCCACGATTTCATCACCGCCTTTCCGGACGGCTACGACACCCTCGTGGGCGAACGGGGCGTGCAACTGTCGGGCGGCCAGAAGCAGCGCATCGCCATCGCCCGCGCCATCCTGCGCGCGCCGAAGATCCTCATCCTCGACGAAGCCACCAGCGCCCTCGACGCCGCCAGCGAACAGCTGGTGCAGCAAGCGCTCGATACCCTGATGCAAGGCCGCACCACCATCATCATCGCCCACCGCTTTTCCACCATCGTCAAGGCGGACCGCATCATCGTCATGGAAGATGGCCGGATCTGCCAGCAAGGCACGCATGCCGAGTTGCTGCGCGCGGGCGGCCAGTATGCGCGGCTGATGCAGCAGCAACTGGCGCAGTTCCAGCAGTTGCATGACAGCGCGGCCACCGTGTAGAGTGGGCCACGATGAAAACTACCCACCATGGCAGCTGCCACTGCGGCGCCGTGCGCTTTGCGGCCGAGATCGACCTGGCGGCCCCCAGCCTGCGCTGCAACTGTTCGTTCTGCCTCAAGGTCCGTTGCTGGGCCAGCCTGGTGCCGCCCGCCGACTTCCGCCTGCTGGCCGGCGAGGCGGACTTGAGCGAATACCGCTTCGGCGCGGGCCGCGAAACCCATTATTTTTGCCGCCACTGCGGCGTGCGCCCGTTCGGCCGCGGCGACTCGCCCCGCAGCGGCCCGTTTGTCGGCATCAGCGTCAGCTGCCTCGACGATGCGGCCGCCGCGCAACTGGCGCAAGTGCCCGTCACCTTTGTCGACGGCCGGCATGACGTGTGGGATGCGCCGCCGCAGGAGACGCGGCATCTGTAAATAGTGCGGAGTAGAAATGGTTGCCAGTCACCACGGAGTTTTCCTACGTGGCGACAGGTGGTGTCCCTATGGCGACGTCCGGTGCGGGCAGGGAGAATGGCCTCGGCGGTGCAAGCGAGCGCCGTATGTCAGGCAGGCGCATTCCATCCGCGACGGCATGCGCTCCCCTACCGTATCAACCACAGAGGAAACCACCATGACTTCGAACAGCAATGACAAAACCGGCGGCCAGTCGGGCAAGCAGCCATCGGGCAGCCAGCAGTCGGACAAGCAGTCCGGCAGCCGCCAGTCGTCCGGCGGCACCCAGGGCGGCACGCACGAGCAGCACGTGGAAGCGGGCCGCCAGAGCCACAAGAATGATGCCGACAAGCAATCAGGCTCGCAACAGTCCGGCCAGCAATCGGGCCAGGGCAAGGGCGGCAGCGGCAGCCAGCAGTCGGGCACGGGCATGCGGGGCGGCACGCACGAGCAGCATGTGGACGCGGGCCGTCAAAGCCACAAGAATGACGACAAATCCTGAGCGCCACGCCGTTTGACGGCCCGGGGCGGGAGCAACGCGGCAAGGCGGGCCGGCGCCCCAGCCTCGCCCGCCGCGTTGCCCCCGTCATGGGCGCCGGTATGCCGGGCCGTACAATTAGCCGGCGTACCCCGTTGTCTGGATCGGCATTCTGGGCGATAATTACGCCCATGAACGATACCACCACCTTACCCCCATTGCCCGATCGCCTGTCGATCGACCCGAGCAGCCCTTACCACGTTGCCGCCGTGTTCGAGAACGACGTCGGCATCCGCTTCAACGACAAGGAACGCCTTGACGTGGAAGAATATTGCATCAGCGAACGCTGGATCAAGGTCGCGTCCACCAAGTCCCTCGACCGCCGCGGCCGTCCATTGCAAATCAAATTGAAAGGCAAGGTCGAAGCGTTCTACCGCTAAGATTGGCCGTCCCGGCCAGGCGCCCTGCGCCCTGGCCGGCGTTTTTCCGCTCCGTCATCCGTCTTGCCTCGCGCTGTTCCTTCACCTTTTCCCCGCTGCCACCCGCGCCGTTTTCACGTCGCTGCAACTTTTTCACAACTTTTTTCATTTAGCCAAACAAGTTGTTTGACATCTGATATCTTACTCTGCAATACTTGCTGCATCGGTTCAGGCATTCGAACCGCAACCGCCCAGCCGAGTACATGCACATGCTACAGCCAGACGCTACCACGATGACCGCGCAGTTCGACACCAGCTGGCCCGCCTTCCCCATGCCCCTGCGCGACGCGGCCGGCGCCGCGCTCGGCGACCAGCTGTATGCGGGCCTGGGCAGCGCCGGCGCCGCCTGGTACCGCCTCGACACGGCGCGGCGCGAACTGGGCTGGCAGCGCCTGGCGGACTTTCCCGGCATGGCACCGGCTGGCGCCGCCTGCGCCACCAGCGGCCCGTTCCTCTACGTCTTCGGCGGCGCCATCACCCCTGCCGGCCACAGCGCCCGCCAGTCCGACGCCATATGGCGCTACGACAGCGTGGCCAACCGCTGGCAGCCGCTGGACCTGCAACTGCCGCTGGGCTTGCTGGGCGCCTCGGCCCTGGCGCAAGCGGATGGCAGCATCGTGCTCTTCGGCGGCTACCACCGCGCCCAGTTCGACGCCTTTTGCGCGGACCATGCGGCCGCCGGCGAGCTTGAGCGGCCCGCCATCGTGCGCGCCTACATGGCCCGCCCCGTCGCCGCCTTCGAATGGAACCGCCATCAATGGCGCTTCGACCCGCGCAATGGCACCCTGCAGGATGACGGCGCGCTGCCGTTTGCCGGCACCTGCGGCGCCGTCGCCATCGCTGCCGCAGACGGCCCCATCGTGGCCGGCGGCGAAATCAAGCCGGGCCTGCGCACGCCGCTGGCCTGGCATGCGCGGCCAGACACCGGCGGCTGGGAGCAGCGCGCCTTGCCGGCCACGGCGCCCGGCGTGCCGCAGGAAGGCGTGGCGGCCGCGTTTGGCGGCCTGTGCGGCGGCATGCCCGTCCTCGCCGGCGGCACGCACTTCATCGGCGCCAGCGCCAATTATGCACAGCAGCATCTGCACGCCCATGCCGGCCTGGCCAAGTCCTGGCGTCGCGAGCTGTACGGCTTTGCTGGCGGGCAATGGCGCCTGCTGGCCATGCTGCCGGCGGCGCGCGCGCATGGCCTGTCCTTCCAGGTGGGCAACAGCCTGCTGCTGGTGGGCGGCGATACCGATGGGGGCGCTGCCATCCTGGAAACCTTGGCAATAACGTTATCGAATGGCTCCGGCCATGATACCGTGTCGTACCCTGCTTAATTAGTGAGAAAACAATGGTCACAAAGATACCGGCTTACCGCCACGCGCAAGTCAAAATCAAGGAATTCATCGAGCAGAACAACCTGAAGGCGAACGACGCCCTGCCGCCCGAGGCGCGCATGGCCGAGGAGCTCAACATGAGCCGCCCCAGCCTGCGCGAAGCCGTCAAGGCCCTCGAATCGCTGGGCGTGATCGAATCGCGCCATGGCGAAGGCATCTTCGTCAAGGCGTTTTCCTTCGATTCCATCCTCGACAACCTGCCCTATTCCATGGTCGCCAACGACGACCAGATCACGGACTTGCTGTACGTGCGCACCTACCTGGAAATCGGCGCGATTCCTTCCGTGGTGAAAAACATCTCGCCGAAGCACATCGCCGTGCTGCGCGAACTGGCCGACACGATGCTGGAAAAGGCGCTGCGGCAGGAAACCTTCCCCGCCGAAGACCGCGCTTTCCATGCGGAAATGTACTCGTGCCTGAACAACCGCTTCCTGCTGGCCCTGATCGACCTGTTCTGGAACGTCTTCAACAATATGCACAAGGCGTCCACGGCCGCCCAGCTCGACCCCTGGGCCATGGAAGCGACGGCGCGCGACCATATCGCCATCGTGGAAATGCTGGAAAACAAGGATGCGGCCGGCCTGCTGCGGGCCTACACCGAGCATTTCGATTCCATCTTCAAGCGTTACCCGAAAGACACCGCCTAGCCTGCAACACGCGGCGTCACCTTTTTTTGTTCATCACATAGAGGTTAGAAATCCATGTTTGCGTCCCGTCCTTCCGTCAAGTTTCTGCTCCCCGCGGCCTTCGCCGCCCTTGCCTGCCTGTCGGGAGCCGCCCAGGCGGCCGACCAGGTCTTCGTCGGCGCCTTCGACGTGGGTCCGTCCGGCAATGCGCAGAAATTCAATCCGCTGACGGCGGCTGCGGGCTTCAGCTTCTACAACAAGTATTTCTCCACCCTCACCCTGTACGACGTCAGCCTGCAAAAAATCTCGGGCGACCTGGCCGAGGGCTGGACCTACGCCAAGGATGGCAAGACGCTCACCCTGAAGCTGCGCAAGGACGTCAAGTGGCACGACGGCAAGCCCTTCACGTCGGCCGACGTGAAGTTCACCCTGGAGCTGATCCGCAGCCCCGAGCTGGCCAGTGTGTTTGCCCCGCGCCTGGCGGACGTCAGCGCCGTCAGGACGCCGGACGCCAACAGCGTCATTATCGAACTGGCGCGCCCCGACGTCACCCTGCCCGACGCCTTTACCAGCATCATGATCGTGCCCCGGCATCTGCTGATGAGCGTGCCCATCACGGAACTGCGCAACGCCGCCTGGTGGAAGACGCCCGTAGGCACGGGGCCGTTCAAATGGAGCAAATACCTGCCGGACCAGTACGTGGAACTGGTCGCCAACCCGGACTATTACCGGGGCAAGCCGAAACTGGACAAGCTGATCAACCGCTACTTCAAGGATGCCAGCGCGGCCGCCCTGGCCCTGGCCTCGAATGAAATCCAGTTTACCTACCTGACGATGGACCAGGTCAAGGAAAACCAGGCCAGCAAGGCCTTCAACGTGATTTCCGGCCCGTCCCACGTGCTCAACTACCTGGGCGTGAACCACACGGACCCGCGCTTCCAGGACGTGCGCGTGCGCCAGGCCATCCTGTACGCCATCGACCGCCCCGCCATCGTCAAGAGCATCTACAACAACAGCGCCACCCTCGCCAACTGCGCGCTGACCCTGCCGAAATTCCAGCCGGCCAAGCTGGACAAGTATGAAACCAATGTCGCCAAGGCGAAGACCCTGCTGGCGGCCGCCAACTGGGAGCAGCTGAGCAAGGGCCAGCCCGTCGAATTGCTGACCTATTACAACGACCAGGTGTCGAAGGACGTCATCGCCAGCCTGCAGTCGATGCTGGCGCAGGTGGGCGTCAACCTCAAGCCCCGCTTCGTCGACAGCCCCACTTACGGCCAGCTGGTCGATGCCAACCGCTTCAGCATGGTCTTCGCCGGCGGCGGCGTGGGCCCCGACCCCAGCGCCCTGACGCCCATGCTGCACTCGGCGTACGCGCCGCCCAAGGGCGTGAACCGCATGCGCGTCAAGCTGCCGCAGCTCGATGCCCTGCTCGACGCGGGCCAGCTGGAAACGGACGACGCCAGGCGCACGGCCCTGTACCGCGATGCCTGCGCCATCACGAATGCGCAGCTGCCCTGGATCCCCCTGTGGAGCGCCAACCGCTTTGGCGGCTTCGGCAAGAATGTCGAGAACATGATCTGGACCCCGGCCCCGGCCGGCGGACGCTACCAGGACAAGCCGGAGCTGTGGCAGCTGCGCTAGGCGCCAGCCCAGCCTCACCGTCACACCTCATCCCGTTGGCGGGCCACGGCCCGCCGGTTTTTGCATAGCTGAGAAGGCAGGGGGCCATGCCGCCTGGAAGAAACATGTTCAAGTACCTCGTGAATCGCCTGCTGGTCAACATCCCCACCCTGCTGGCCATTTTGGCCACCGTCTTCGTGCTGGTCAACATGGCGCCGGGCGACCCCGTCGACGCCTTCGTGCCGCCCAGCCAGGCCTTGACGGACGTGCAGAAGGAGCAACTGCGCCATAGCCTGGGCCTGGACCGTTCCGTGCCCGTGCGCTTCGCGCTGTGGCTCAAGCAGACGGCCAGCGGCGACCTGGGCTACCGCTACAAGGACGGCGCCCGCGTGATCGATGAAATCGCCAGCCGGGTGGAGCCCACCCTGCTGCTGGCCCTGTCCGGGCTGGCGCTCGGCTCCGTGCTGGGCATTATCCTCGGCGTGGTCTCGGCGCGCCTGGCGAATGGCAAGCTGGACCACGTGCTGTCGCTGTTCGCCTACGTCGCCATCAGCAGCCCCGCCTTTTTGGTCGGCATCGTCGGCATGTATGTGTTTTCGCTGCAGCTGGGCTGGTTTCCCAGCGGCGGCTACAGCACGCCGGGCAACGAGGGCATGGGCGACATCCTGTACCACCTGGCCTTGCCCGCCGCCGTGCTGTCGGTGCAGTTCATCGCCATCACCATGCGCTATACGCGGGCCGGCCTGCTCGACACCCTGAACCAGGACTACATCCGCACGGCCGTCGCCAAGGGCGTCAGCCCGAACCGCGTGATGCTGCGCCATGCACTGCCCAATACCCTGGTGCCCATCGTCACCGTGATCGGCGCCAGCTTTGGCGGCCTGATCGGCGGCGCCGTGTTTGTCGAGACGGTGTTTTCCTGGCCCGGCATGGGCATGCTGTTCCTCGACGCCATCGAAAGCCGCGACTATCCGCTGATCATGGGCATCGCCCTGTTCGTCTCGCTGGCCATACTCGCCGTCAACATGCTGACCGATCTCGTGTATTCCTGGATCGACCCGCGCATCACCCTGAAGTAGTCACACGGCACATTTCACCGGCAATGCCCCCTGGCGACAGGCGGGGCCGGGACCCCTGCGTCCCGCCGCGCCAGGAAAGTCATAAAAAGACAAGATATAACCAAGAGGATATTCATGACGCAAGCTCCCCTCCCGCCCTCGCGCTGGAAGCAATTTCGCTCCAGCAAGGTGGCCTTCGCCGGCCTGTGCCTGTTCGTGCTGATCGCCGTGCTGTGCGCCGCCTCCGGCCTGCTGTTTACCTACGACCCGAACGCCATCGACCTGGGCGCCGCACTGCAGGGGCCGTCGCGCCAGCACTGGCTGGGCACGGACCAGACGGGGCGCGACATGCTGGCCCGCACCCTGGCGGCCGGGCGCATCTCGCTGGCCGTGGGCGTGTCCAGCGTGGCGCTGGCCCTCGTCATCGGCACCTTCCTGGGCGCCATCGCCGGCTACTTCGGCGGCTGGATCGACAATCTGACCATGCGCTTCGTCGACATGGTGATGACCTTTCCGCCCGTCATCGTGCTGATGACCCTGGCCGCCGTGCTCGGCTCCGGCACGGGCAAGACGGTGATCGTCATCGGCTTGCTGTCGTGGCCGCTGGCCTGCCGCCTCGTGCGGGCCCGCATCATGAGCATCCGCGAAATGGAATTCGTCGCCGCCGCGCGCACCCTGGGCGCCGGCCACACCTACCTGATTTTCAAGCACTGCCTGCCCAACACGATCGATGTGCTGGCGGTGTTCGCTTCCCTTGGTTTCGTCTCGGCCATCATGGCCGAAGCGGGACTGAGTTTTCTCGGCCTGGGCGTGCAATTGCCGGACGCCAGCTGGGGCAGCCTGATCAGTATTGCGCGGGAGGCTTCGGTCCTCAAGCAATACCCGTGGATCTGGCTCCCTTCTGGCGTGCTGATCGTTGTTACCGCCCTGGCCGCCAACTTTATCGGCGATGGCTTGCGCCAGGCCTTTGACCCTAAACATAGCAAGGAATAATCATGTCAGCACTGAAATTACACGGCATCATCCCTCCCGTCGTCACGCCGCTGGACCAGCAGGGCAAGATCGACGAAGCGTCGCTGCGGCGCGTGATCCGCCACCTGATCGATGGCGGCGTGCACGGCCTGTTCCTGATGGGTTCGACGAGCGAAGTGATTTTCCTCAACGGCGCCCAGCGCGCCGAAGCCATCCGCATTGCCGTCGATGAGGCGGCCGGCGCCGTGCCCCTCGTGGCCGGCGTGATCGACCCCACCACCGAGCGCTGCATCGAGCACGCGAAGCAGGCCAAGGAACTGGGCGTGCAGGGCCTGGTCGTCACGGCGCCGTTCTACACGCGCACCAGCCCGGCCGAAACCATCGACCACTTCCACTACATCCAGCAAGCCGTCGACCTGCCCATCATCGCCTACGACATTCCCGTCTGCGTGCACAGCAAGCTGAGCCGTGAAACCCTGCGCGCCATGTACGACGAGGGCCTGATCTGCGCCGTCAAGGACAGCAGCGGCGACGACGGCAACATGCGCATGCTGATGCGCGACTTCGCCGACGCGCCCGATTTCGCCATCCTCACGGGTTCCGAGACGACGGTCGACTACGCCCTGCTGGGCGGCGCCCACGGCTGCGTGCCGGGCCTGGGCAACGTCGACCCGGCCGGCTACGTGCGCCTGTACGACCTGGCCCGCGCCGGCGACTGGGAAGGTGCGCGCGCCGAGCAGGAACGCCTGATCGCCCTGTTCGACATCGTCTTCCACGGCGTGCCCTACACCAGCCCGAACGCGTCCGGCGTGGGCGGCTTCAAGACGGCCATGCAGCTGATGGGCATCATCGAGCACCGTCTGATGAGCAAGCCGAACCGTTTGCTGCCGGATGCCGCCGTCGAGCGCGTGCGCACCATCGTGGCCGCCGCCGGCCTGCTGTAATTCTCAACGCAAGGAGCTGTGATGACCGATGCTGAAGTATTGCTCGATGTGCAGGGGCTGACGACATCGTTCCAGACGCCCGCGGGCGTCGTCAAGGCCGTCAATGGCCTGTCGTTCTCGCTGCGGCGCGGCGAGACGCTGGCCATCGTGGGCGAATCGGGCTGTGGCAAGTCGGTCACCTCGTTCTCGCTGATGGGGCTGCTTTCCAGCCGCGCCACCATCGCAGGCCAGGCCTGGCTGACGGCGGCCGACGGCAGCCGCTGCGACGTGCTGGGCCTGTCGCCGCAGGCGCGCCAGGCCGTGCGCGGCAACCAGATGGGCATGATCTTCCAGGAGCCCATGACCTCGCTCAATCCCCTGCAGCAGGTGGGCCGGCAGATCGCCGAGGCCATGACGGTGCATGGCGTGTGCGGCAGGAAGGCGGCGCAGGAACGCGCCGTCGAGCTGCTGCGCCTGGTGGGCATTTCCGCGCCCGAGGTGCGGGCGCGCCAGTATCCCCATCAATTGTCGGGCGGCATGCGCCAGCGCGTGATGATCGCCATGGCCCTGGCGTGCAAGCCGCAGGTGCTGATCGCCGACGAACCGACGACGGCGCTGGACGTGACGATCCAGGCACAGATCTTGCGCCTGCTCAAGCAGCTGCAGCAGGAAGTGGGCATGGGCGTGCTTTTCATTACGCACGACATGGGCGTCGTGGCGCAGGTGGCGGACCGGGTGGCCGTGATGTACGGCGGGCAGTTGATGGAGACGGCGGCCACGGCCGACCTGTTCCGCCAGCCCGCCCATCCGTACACGCAGGGCTTGCTGGCCGCCGTGCCCCGTCCCGGCCAGGGCGGCAGGCTCGCCGGCATTCCGGGCCAGGTGGAGACCGTGTACGGCGAGCCGGCCGGCTGCCGTTTCGCCGGCCGCTGCCCCATGGCGCAGGCGCGCTGCGCCAGCGAGGTGCCCGCGCTGCGCACGGTGGCGCCGGGGCAACAAGTACGCTGCCATTTTGCAACTATTCATACAGGGAGCGCGCATGAAGCCGCCATCGCTTGAAGCTGGTAACGAGATTCTGTCCTTCGAGCACGTCGGCGTGGCCTTCCACAGCCGCGCCGGAGTGCTGGGCAAGCGCCAGTCCGTGAAAGCCGTGCAAGAAGTGAGCTTCGGCCTGCGGCGCGGCGAAGTGCTGGGCATCGTGGGCGAATCGGGCAGCGGCAAGTCGACCCTGGCCAAGCTGGCGATGCAGCTGCTGCGCCCGGACAGCGGCGAGATCCGCTACCAAGGCGAGCCGCTGTCCAGCTACCGGGGCGAGGCCCTGCGGCGCCTGCGCGGCGAAGTGCAGATGGTGTTCCAGGACCCGAATGCCAGCCTGAACCCCCGCCTGACCATCGAACAGTGCCTGCGCGAGCCGTTTATCTTGCACCGGCGCGGCAGCAAGGACGAGCAGCTGGCCGAGATCACCCGCCTGCTGGGCGTGGTCGGCTTGCCCGTCACGGCCCTGCGCCGCTATCCGCATGAATTGTCGGGCGGCCAGAAACAGCGCGTGGTGATCGCCCGCGCCCTGGCCCTGCAGCCGAAGGTGCTGATCGCCGATGAAGCCGTCGCCGCGCTCGACGCCTCCGTCAAGGCGCAGATCATCAACCTGCTGCTGGACTTGCAGCAGCAGTTCGGCCTGTCCATCATTTTCATTTCGCACGACCTGCCCATGGTGCAAGCCATGTGCGACCGCGTGCTGGTGCTGTACCTGGGCCGGCTGATGGAGGCGGCGCCGCGCGCGGCCATCGCCACGGGCGGCGCGCATCCGTACACGCGGGCACTGTGGAAGAGTTCGCCCGCCGCCGACCCGGCCCGCCGCATGGCGCCCGAGGACGTGCTGGGCGGAGAGATTCCCAGCCCGCTGGCGCCGCCCCCGGGCTGCGTCTTCCACACGCGCTGTCCGCAGGCCCAGCCGGCCTGCCGGCAGCAGGTGCCGCCCCTGCGCAGCATCGAACCCAACCACGACGCCGCCTGCCTGCTGCTGGCGCCGTCCCCTGTCCACGCCTGAGCGAACCGACCCATGACCGATCTGCATCCCACCTCCTTATTGACCCGCCTGCAAGGCGGCCTCGTCGTATCGTGCCAGCCGCTCGACGACAGTCCCATGGATACGCCTGACATCATCGTCGCCATGGCGCGCGCCGCCATGGACGGCGGCGCCACGGCCCTGCGCATCGAAGGCGCGGAGCACGTGCGCGCCGTGGCGCAAGCATTGCCGCACGCCATCCTCATCGGCATCGTCAAGCGCGACCTGGCCGACAGCGCCGTGCGCATCACGCCGTATATCGAGGACGTGCACGCGCTGGCCGACGCCGGCGCCGCCATCATCGCCTTCGACGGCACGGACCGCCCCCGCCCCGTGCGGGTCGCCACCCTGCTGGCGGCCGTGCGCGCGGCCGGCAAGGCGGCCATGGCCGACTGCTCCACCCTGGAAGACGGCCTAGCCTGCCATGCGCTGGGCTGCGACCTGGTGGGCACCACCCTGTCCGGCTATACGCAAGACACGGCCTACTTGCCGCAAGACCGCCCCAACACGGCGCTGATCGGCCAGCTGGTGCAGCGCGGCGTGCGCGTGATGGCCGAAGGGCGCATCCGCACGCCGCAGGACGCCGCCGGCTGCCTGCGCGCCGGCGCCTGCTGCGTGACGGTGGGTTCGGCCATCACGCGCATCGAGCACATCACGCAGTGGTTCGCCGCCGCGCTGCATGGCGCGCCGCTGGCGGGCGAGGCCTGAGATGCTGCTGGCGATCGATATCGGCGGCACCAAGCTGGCCGCCGCCCTCGTGCGTGAGGGCGTGATAATCGCGCGGCGGCAAGTGCCCATGGCCAGGGATGCGGCAGGATTTGCCGCCGCCCTCGACGCGCTGGTCGACGGCTGGCCCGGGCCTGAGCGCATCAGCGTGGCCACCACCGGCTATATCGACGGCGGCAAGGTGTATCCCGTCAACCGCAGCATCATTTCTTTCTGGAATGGTTTTCCGCTGGAACAGCTGCTGCGCCAGCGTTTTGACTGTCCCGTGACCCTGTTTAACGATGCCCAGGCGGCCGCGTGGGGAGAATACTGCGCCCGGCGCGACATGGGCGAGGCCGGCTACCCCGCCAACCTGCTGTTCATCACCCTGTCGACGGGGGTGGGCGGCGGCCTCGTGCTCGATCACCGCCTGCGCGCCGGGCCGCACGGCCTGGCCGGCCACGTGGGCCATGCCCCGGCCCGGCTGGCGAGCGCCGACGGCGTGGCCCTGTGCGGCTGTGGCCGGCTGGGCTGCCTGGAAATGCTGGCGTCGGGCACGGCGCTGGCGCGCCAGGCCAGCGCCGTCTTCGGGCGGCCGCTGGACAGCGCGGCCCTGTTCGCCCTGGCGGCCACGGAGCCGCAAGCGGCTGCCGTTCTCGACAACGCGGCCCTGGCCGTGGCCGAAGCCATCGCCGGACTGCACATGAGCGTGGACCTCGACGCCGTCGTCATCGGCGGCAGCGTGGGGCTGGCGCCGGGCATGCTGGGGCGCATCGCCCGCGCCCTGGCGGGCTTGTCCCTGCCCTGCCCGCCATCGCTGGGGGCGGCCCGGCTCGGCGCGGATGCGGGCTTGCTGGGCGCGGCCGCCTGCCCCGCCTGAAGCTGCCCGGTACCGCTGAAAGACCCGCGCCATGCGGGCTGCAGCCGTTCGTCCCGACGCTGAAAACACCCTGATCGAACAAAAAAGCAACAAGCATATAAGTTGTTTGACATTAGATATCATATATCTTTACACTGATTTTCGAGCCAAGCAGCAACCCACCCAAATGCTCATGTATTGAAATTCTTTCCAACAAAAACAAGTAACAAACAACTGGAGAAGTCAATGAAAGTTAAGCGCACCCTGCTCATCGCTGTCCCGCTGGCGGCCTGCACCATTTCCGCCTCGGCGCAGGTGACACTGCCGCCCATTAACATCAGTGGTCAGTTCGAGTATTCGATCAGCGATCGCCAGGGTTTGACGGAGCAAGGCGACAACGAGCACCGCCAGCGCAGCCACCCCGGCGTGCTGCTGGCCTTCGGCAGCGTGCTGCCGCTCGACAACTCGGGCCTCAGCGCCGAACTGTTCGTCTCGACCAAGCTGGTCACGGGCGACGCGACACCCGCGTGGACGAATTCCTTCGGCAACCGCGAAGCGTGGGGCGGCATCAACAGCCCCTACGGCGCCGTGCGCTTCGGCCGCCAATGGCTCGACAGCTACATCAACGTGCTCGACCCGTATGCATCGGGCGGCAACATCGGCGAGATGAGCGAACTGGGCACGGGCGCCGGCAAGGGCTATCCGGCCGGCCTGACGCGCATCTCGAACGCCATCTGGGCCGACAATTCGCTCACCTACACGAGCCCGAAAGTGGCCGGCGTGGCGACCCTGCGCGCGCAGTTCTACTGGAATGGCAGCAGTTTCACGGATGACAAGCTGGTCTCGGCCACGGCGCCCAACATCGCCCCCAACACCAAGGCGGCCAACGGCTACATCCTCGGCGCCCGCCTCGACTATCCCGTGGCGCGCATCGACCTGAACTACGGCTCGCAGAAGCAGAACCTGAAAAACGCCCTGGCCACCAGCGACAACAGCCCCCTGGCCGACGGCGTGTACAACACGACGCAGATCATGGTGGGCGGCATGTTGCCCATCGGCACGCACTCGGTGCGCGCGCTGCTGGTGCAGGACAAGACCCAGCGGCCGAACGGCAGCAGCATCAAAGATAACGAGATCATCCTGGGCGGCCAGTATAGCGTCACGCCGAACTTCCACCTGCGCCCCGTGTTCATCATCCACAAGGTCGACACGGTGCCGAACGACGCCAACGACTACAAGCAGCTGCGCGTGGAACTGGCCTACAAGATGAACCTGGGCCTGACGCGCGGTTCGACCTCGTTCTGGTTCCGTCCCACCTACCGCAAGTGGGATACCAGCGGCAACAAGTTCACGGAATTGCGCGCCGGCTTCACGACGAATTTCTAAGCCGCCACCGTCCTTCACCCTACCCTTACCCACTATCCATCATGAAAAAACTGAGCTGTGCATTGCTGCTGTGCTGCGCGTTTTCCTCCGTCCAGGCCGCTGACGCCGCCCCCCGCTGGCCCGACTTCCCCGCGCCCGTCAAGAATGGCGCCGGCGCGCGCATCGGCGCCACCGTCTACGCGGGCCTCGGTTCTGCAGGCAAGGCCTGGTATGCGCTCGACACGGGCAAGCCGGGCGCGTCCTGGGTGGCGCTGGCGCCGTTTCCCGACGCTCCCCGCGACGCGGCCAGTGCCGTCGCCATCAACGGCCTGGTGTACATCTTCGGCGGCTCGGGCAAGCATGCGCCCGAGGACAAGGCCCTGACGGTCTTCGACACGGCCTATGTCTACGATCCGGCGGCGAACAGTTGGCGCCAGCTGCCCACGCGCGCGCCGCTGGGCATCTTCACGGCCAGCGTCGTCTCCGTCGACCAGCAAAACATCGTCTTCTTCGGCGGCGTCAACAAGGCCATCTTCGACGGCTACTTCCAGGACTACGCCGTGGGCGCGGCCGACAACAAGGAGCGCCAGGCTGTTGTTGCCGGGCATTATTTTGACCAGCGCCCGCAAGACTATCTGTGGACGGCGCAAGTGATGAGCTACAACCCGCAGACGAACCAGTGGCGCAACCTGGGCACGGACCCGCAGCTGCCCACCGTGGGCGCGGGCGTGGCCGTGCACGGCAAGGTAGTGACCATGGTAAATGGCGAGATCAAGCCGGGCCTGCGTTCGCCGCAAGTCAAGGAAGTCACCATCGACGGCGACAAGCTGACGTGGAAGCAAGGCGGCAAGCTGCCGGCGCCGCCGGGCGCCGCGCGCCAGGAAGGCGTGGCGGGATCGTTCGCCGGCTACAGCAACAACGTGCTGCTGGTGGCGGGCGGCGCCAATTTCCCCGGCGCCTGGCAGCAGTACGACGCGGGCCAAAATTACGCGCACAAGGGCTTGAAGAAGACCTGGCGCGATGACATCTACGCGCGCCGCGACGGCAAATGGTCGCACGCGGGCAAGCTGCCGGCGGGCCTGGGCTACGGCACCGGCGTCCAGCTCGATGACGGCGTGCTGGTCATCGGCGGCGAGCTCGACGGTGGCGCCGCCAGCAAGGATGTCTTCCTGCTGCAGTGGGATGGCAAGGCCGCGCAGATCCTGCACTGACACTGCCTGTGGTGCCAGGCCCGGGCCGTATGGCCCGCGCCTGGCGCGTTTCCCTGTGTTTATTGAGAAAAATCATGACTGAAGCTTACCGGCAACATCACGGCCGCATCCTGTGCGATGCGCACTGGCTGGACGGCACCCTGACGGTGGCGCCGGACGGGCGCATCGCCGCCATCGAGGAGCGCGCCAGCGCGCCCGGCCCTGGCCCCGCCGCCACCCTGCTGCCGGGATTCATCGACCTGCACGTGCATGGCGGCGGCGGCGCCGACATCATGCAGGGCGGCGACGCCGCCGCCCGCATCGCCGCCGCCCACGTGCGCCATGGCACGACCTCCCTGCTGGCCACCACCATGACGGCGCCGATGGCCGAACTGGAAAGCGTGCTGGCGGGACTGGGGCAAGCCTGCGGCGCGCGCCAGCCGGGCGCCGCCCGCGTGCTGGGCGTGCACCTGGAAGGTCCCTTCATCAACCAGGAAAAGCTGGGCGCCCAGCCCGACCATGCCTGCGTGGCCGTGATCGACAGCCTGCGCCGCCTGCGCAGCCTGGCGCCCATCCGCGTCATCACCATCGCGCCAGAAATCGCCGGCCACCTGGCCATCATCCGCGAACTGAGCGCCGACGGCGTGCGCATGCAGATCGGCCACACGAGCGGCAGCTATGACGACGGCGTGGCCGGCCTGCGCCACGGCGCCACCAGCTTCGCCCACCTGTTCAACGCCATGACGGGCTTGCACCACCGCCAGCCCGGCATCGTCGGCGCCGCCCTGGCCCATGCGCGCTATGCGGAAATCATCCCCGACCTGCTGCACGTGCATCCGGGCGCCCTGCTGGCGGCCCTGCGCGCCATTCCCAACCTGTACTGCGTCACCGATTCCACCTCCGCCACGGGCATGGCGGACGGCGATTACCGCCTCGGCTCCCACACGGTGCACAAATGCCAGGGCGGCGTGCGCCTGGCCGACGGCACCCTGGCCGGCTCCTGTCTGACCATGGACCAGGCCTTGCGCAACCTCGTCTCCGTGGGGCTGGACCTGGCCGACGCCTCGCGCCGCCTGTCCGCCTATCCGGCCGACTACCTGGGCGTGGCCGACCGGGGCCGCCTGCGGGTGGGCGCCTGGGCCGACATCGCCATTTTCGATGAGCAACTGGCCCTGCGCGGCGTGGTGGCCGAGGGAGAGCGCATTGCACTGGCCCACGCATAGCGGCGCCGCGCTGGCCCTGGTCCTGACCGCCTGCGGCGGCGACGCCGCCCCGCCTGCC